>CAMGMU010000001.1 GCA_946059305.1 uncultured Bacteroidales bacterium
GAAGTGGGGTAATGAGCAGTAAGTGGAGAGGGTTCACGGTCGCGGGTGTTGCGCACCAAAGACATCCTCGCAAATTCGTATCGCAAACCAGCATATATGTCAATCGGGCCGATGGGCATATTCAGTCCGAGATACGCAGATGCGAGCATGTTGTAGCCACTATAGTTATTGCGCCATTTCACTTGCTCGAGCAGGTATAGTCGGTCAGCACCATAATTGTCTTCCACCATCAGCTCTGTGGGGATATCGAGTTGCCGGAAATTGGCAGGAAGGGTATTACTCGCTTGGTTCCAATTGTAATAAAACATGCGAGCCATATACGAGCGGGAGCGATATTCGCTATAGAGTCCGGCTTTGAGCGTGGGTCGGAAATGGTGTTTTCCCCAATCAAACAGCTGCTCATAATCGAGTGCAAACGAGCCGATATGTTCGTAAAGATACGTATATTCGCGGGAGATATCGTTGCTGGATGAGAGCTGCAAAACGCCTGCCTCGAGCGCATCGTTGATCAAGTAGCGGCGGCGATCGGGCTGGTTTCTATCCGAATAGGCATAACCGGCAGACCAATTCAGATGCCCTTCTTCGCCTTGTACAGTAAGCTTGTGCTTACCTGCCAATTGAGCGGAATAAGTGAGGCGTGACTGATACGAATACTCAGCCTGAAGCTCCTCATCGTTTTGCGCAGAGATACCAACTCGGCTGGTATAACGATCGCGTGTTAGGAGGTTGAAAATGTTCTTCAGCTCAATGCGGTCGCGCCCACCATGGCAGAAATACGATAGATTGAGCATAGCTCCGGCTCTATTGTGAATAGAATGTTGGTCATCGGTTGATTTTCGCAGATAGGTACTCTCCTGCTTCTCGCTGTCGTATGCACCGAAGAGGTTGTTCTGCATATCTGCATAATGCTTATACGAACGGCTGTAATTGGCAGAAACGAGCATTGAGAGCCCCCTTACTCCATTGGCATCGGCCGATTGCGGGAGCGGCAATTTGATGCTGCCATTGGCAGCCAAAGAGAGGTCACTCACAGGTTTAAACGAGCGAATGCGCCAATCATTGTTGAAGCCATTGTCAATTAATGACACACTCTGCGGAATGCCATCTATACCAATCAGTTCGCGGCCAATAACGCCCTCGGTATAAGCGCCCGAACGCATCGAAGCCATGAATGGATGAAGATGCGTTTGGTCGTTGATTGCTCCCCCTATCTGTACTGACCAACTGCTGTAATCCGGCACGTCTTTGGTAGTAATCAGCACCATTCCGCCAGAGAAATCAGCAGGATATTCAGGAGCGGGTGATTTTACGATTACCATATTATCCATTTGAGAAGAGGGAATGAGGTCAAAGGAGAAAGCGCGCGAATCGGCTTCACTACTCGGTACGGCAGCTCCATTGAGCCACACCTGATTATACCTCTGCGATAGACCTCTTACCATCACAAACTTATCATCAATCAGCGAGATGCCCGGCACTCGCCTAATCACTTCAGCCGCATCCTTGTCTTGCGTGCGCCCTATCTGCTGGCTGCTGATGCCTTCCTGCACCGTGAGCGCCTTGCGCGTAGCCGTAAGAAGCGCCATATCCGTATCCGTTCTTCTTCGAGCTACTACCGCCACCTCATCGAGCACCTCGTTGTCGGCCTGCATATATATAAATAAGGTGTCGGCCATCGACTGAGCTGACGAGAGTCGGATGAGCTGACTGCGATAGCCTACATAACTGATGGCTAGCGTATCGCCCACTTGGGCTTCTATATGAAAAATACCATCAAAATCCGTTGTGGTACCTTGCGTGCTGCCCTTTATCAATATGGCGGCACCAATAAGTGGCTCGTGTGTGCTCGCGTCTTGCACCCATCCTATCCGCGTGCCGCGGGATTGGGAAAACGAAAGCACGCTACTGAGCAACAACAGAAATAACACCAATTTTCGTTTCATTATATCGTTTCATTGAATTTCGCTGCAAAATTACTGCAAACTTATTACATACGTATGACAGCAACGTTACAAAATTATTACAAGTGAATTATTACAAAAATATTACAAATGAATTTTTCGGCTTAAAAGCTTGCATAATTCAAATTTTAATACTAATTTTGCACCGAAAACGAAGCGATTATGGCAAAAAAAATTCTCATAGTGGACGATGAGCAAGACATCTGCGAGATACTTAGATTCAACCTTCTTCAAGCAGGTTACGAGTGTTCAACTGCGTTCAACGGACGCGATGCGATACGTCAACTTTTGGCAGACACGTATGATCTTATTCTACTGGACGTGATGATGCCGGAAATGTCGGGTTATGAATTGGCAAAGATGATTCGCAATGATCAGTTGGAAATGGTGCCTTACGACCTGCCTATTATTTTCCTTACGGCTCTTGGCGAAGAAGACGATATGCTCCGAGGGTTTCGTATCGGAGCCGATGATTATGTGGCCAAACCATTCTCAATCAAACTGCTGATTGCGCGAGTAGAAGCAATCATCAAGCGCAACAGCCGAGTATGGAGCACACCTGCTGATCCAATTCTGCTACCGCATTCTGATGATAGAGAGCATAAGGGGTTATTGGTGAGGGAAGATATTTATTCCGCATCCATAGATGGAGAAGATTTGCGCCTCACCAAGATGGAGTTTGAATTGCTCGCGTTTCTCATTCACCATACCGGGACCATCTTTTCTCGGACGGACCTCTTAAAACAAGTATGGCCAAGTTGTGATATGGTACTCGAGCGCACGGTGGACGTTACAATCACCCGTCTGAGAAAGAAATTGGGTGACTATAAAGACCATCTTAAAACGAAAAACGGATATGGATATTATTGGGAAAAATAAAATAGGCCTTAGGCTATTTCTCTCGGTAAGTGTAATTTTCTTGGCTTATACCCTCCTTTTTATAGGGTACTCCAAGCTTCGCGAACGTCAATACAAAAACGAATTGGCTGGTGTTCGCGTAACCATCATTGACTCTAAAGGACATGTGCGCATGGATACCGAGCAGCAACCAGCTGCTATGGGTAACCACCTCCAGCGCAAAGAAGTACAGCAGGCACTCAAAGAAGGATATGGATTCGACATCAGCCGTACTTCGCAAACCAACGGAGAGCGGTATTTTTATTCAGCTACCTATTTCCCTGAAGCTGAACTGATAGTTAGAACGGCTATTCCCTACCCTTCTGACCACGATAAACTACTCATACCTGGCACCCATTACGTGTGGGTATCGCTCGCCATTTTCGCCTTGCTGGCGATTGTTCTTTACCAATATTCACAACGTTTCGGAAGGTTAGTGGATAATACCATTGACGAGAAACGCAAGCAGGTCACCCATAATACGGCACACGAACTCAAGACCCCGGCTTCAAGCATACAGGGCTACCTCGAAACGCTCATAGCCAATCCGGATCTCCCGGCTGAACAAAGGCAGTATTTCCTCGAAAGATGCTACAGCCAAAGCACACGAATGAACGCGTTGCTCAAAGACATTTCCACGCTCAATCGGCTCGATGAGAAAGGCAAACATACCGCCCATTTCGAAAACCTCGACCTCGCGCAACTCATTCGCGAAACCGTAAACGACAGTTTGCTCCGAGCACAAGAAAAGCATATCACGATTCAAACATCCATCCCCGATTCTATTCCCATGCAAGGTGATTCGGAACTGCTTTACTCCGTTTTCCGCAACCTGCTCGACAATGCTATTGCCTACAGCGGAGGATCGGTGGTCAATATAACGAGCGAAACCTCACGAAAAGCCGGGATGCTTGGTTTCTGCGTATCTGATGATGGTGTAGGTGTAGGAGAAGAACATCTGCCCTATCTCTGCGAACGTTTTTATCGCGTAGATAAAGGTCGAAGCCGCAATCAGGGCGGTACAGGATTGGGATTGGCTATTGTTAAGAATGCCATCCTGCTCCATGGTGGCTCCATCACTTGCTCCAGCACCACCCCACACGGCCTCACCATCCACTTCACCCTCCGCCAGCACCCGTAAGTTCTGCAGAACTCCCCTTTTGTACACACAAGTCGCTCCGGAAGCTACCGTATTCTTTTTACGTAAAACCGTATACTTCGTTTAGGGAAAGCGGAATGCGTATATCAGGCGCATTACTGCTTATGGGTCATGATGTCGAGAATGAGATCATCGGTTTGCTGCATGCCTTGCGAACCTATGCGGGTGAGGTTATGGATGGTGCGATCGATATCCTCTTCAACGATACCTTCGTCGGCAGCTGCATACTTATGCTGCATGGCGAGCGAAGCAGAGAGAACAGCCGTAGCTACACCACTGGTGACCTTGAGCGAACAACCGGGTTTAGCGCCATCGCAGAGCATACCACTGATATTGGCAATCATGTTTTTAATGGCAAACGTCACCTCATCATATCGCCCTCCCATCAGATAGGTGATACCCACCGCCGAACCGGTAGAAGCCACCACGCAACCGCACAGTGCCGACAAGCGGCCAAGCGACTGCTTGATATAGATCTCGGTGAGGTTGGAAAGCGTGAGGGCACGAATCGTTTCTTCTTCCGAATTATGATTCTCGCGCGCATACATCAGTACGGGCACACTACACGAAATGCCCTGGTTTCCGCTGCCGGAATTGCTCATCACGGGCACCATCGCTCCCGCCATACGAGCATCGCAAGCACCACTCGTATAACTGAGAATCTTCGTGAAAATGGTATCGCCATATATCTGCTTCAGCTGCCCGCTATAGAGCAAACGACCTAATCCGTGTCCGTAATCGTTTGCGAACGAGCATTCTGCTGCTGAAACATTCATCTTCGCTCCATCGAGCAAGAATCGAACATCCTCCAATGCTGCCGTTTCTGCAAACTCAAACACCTCTTTCAAACGCAATTCTTCATTCGTCACCCCCTGCAAACTCGTTTGCGCCACACAAGCTTTGGTAGGATGCTGGGGGTCGGTGAAATGCGTATGGTCGCCCATGATGCAGGCTTGTTGCTCCGCACCCTTAGCCGACACGTTCACGCGAATAAAGAGCACATCGGGCACTTGCTGCGGCACCACAATCTCAATCGGCACGCGCTCCATATATGCGCGAGCATAAACAACCGAATTGGGCGTCACGTCTTTCAAAACCTCCAATCCATAAGCGCTCTTGCCAACCGTAGCGCCCAATGCAATGGAGATGGGAAGACCGGTCATGCCCGTGTTGGGGATACCTACCGCCATCGCGTTTTTATAAATGTTTTTTGAAAGCTCCACCTTGATAGCTTCCGGCTCAGAGCCAAGGAGTTCGGTAGCACGTGCCACACAAAGGGCAACGGCTATGGGTTCTGTACAACCGATGGCGGGAATAACCTCCCTGCGGATTAATGAAAGGATTGCATCGTGATTCATGACATTATATAATATAGGTGTAAAATGGAGGGATTATTCTTTTTGCCCCTCATCTATAACATGTTATCTAATTTGCGAAAAAACCGTAGCATCGAGCGTATATGTCCACCATAGGGTCCAAAATCATACTCCACGGAGGTGGCGCCATTATGAACAAACATCGCCTTCAGATGCTCTCCGCATGCGAAATCCACCAAATCGTCTTCGGTACTGTGCATCAGGTAAATGGGCGTATGGGGCGTCCATGAAGAGAATATGGTATCGCCTCCATAGATATGCACCAAGCTGGATCGAAGATAGCCCTCGTAAAGTTTCTTCTTCTCGCCCCTCGATTTATCCATTCCAGCTGGAGATAAGTATTTGGACAGTTTGCCCCTACCGAGATAGATGGAGGTGGCCACAACGGAATGTTTCTTTGAAAGCACATAGTCTAATCGCTTGCACATCCAAGGAGTGAACACTGAATCCGGACATATATGTAGGCCGTACGCTGCATCCGTACCCATCACGAAAGCGGGTATCACGAACGCCATACCTATATGATTGCGCTCCACGCAGATGTCGTAGGTAGCCGCCACATCATACGGGCCGGAGGAGGCGAAACATTTCTTTACCGGACATAAGCCTGATTGCTCAAGTTGCTGCAAAGCAGCAATCGCAACAGCCGCTCCCTGCGAGAACCCCACGATATAGATACTATCAGCCTGCGGATAGCGGTTCAGCTCCAGCAGAAAAGGCATGGCGGCTCGAAGCATATCGATGCTGTTCTGAGCCGCCAATTGTGCTTGCAGATAAGGATGAACGCGCGAAACGGTAATGCCATATCCGATATAATCCGGCATCAGAAGCACATAGTTCTTCTGCGCAAGAAAGGACTCGGGGGGCCAACACTCTGAAGGTGCCTCCGAGTTGGCGGTAATGGTAAAATGCGGACAAAGAATGATGCGCTCTGGCCTCCCCTCTTTTGGCATAAAAATCTTGCCGGAGAGGGTGATAGAATCGCCAAACTGATCCACAGACCGATAGGTACAAGCGGCCGCCATAGCATGTCCTTTGCGCTCCCAAAGCTTATCCGTAAGCGAGACAGATAACGCTTTCGTAAGGTCCAAATAATCACGAGCCATTGAGACCAATGGTAGGTATAACAAGCATATTATGAGGACGTTACGCAGCATTTTAGAATCTTCTATTCGTGTTTGCAGACTATTCTTCGAGCCCCTTGCTATTATTCATCAGGAGCTCTACCAACTGCTTGTCTTTATAGTCGTGCGCTTTCTGATCCCAGAAGCCGAAATCAGCATCATAGCACCAAGTTGTCCAAGCGATATTGTATTCGTCAAACACCTCCAGCATGTCTTTGGTCCAAGCGTATGCGAGTTCACGATCTACCGGTTCGTATACGCCCCACTCGCCACAGAAGAGCTGTACGCCATAGCGCTCTGCTACTGCAATAGCATCCGCCATCTGTTCGCGAATCTTATCTTTGTTCCAAACAACCCCACGGAACTCCTCGAGCGCGGGCTTCACCGAGTCAGGGGCAGCTGCATAATCTTCTTCGGAAATCATTACGCCCGGATAGGTGATTGGGCCCTCATAATGACCAGCGGGCGTCCATGGTGCTCCGCGATGGGTAAGCAGTTGCGGGTTGTAGTAATGGAAAGAGAGGATGATATTCGGGTCGTTCTCTGGCAGACGGAGGTACTTCATCGTCCAATGTCCTTGCCACATGTTCGAACCAATCACGAGCACGCGCTCCGGTTCGAGTGCGCGCATCGACTTATGCAGCATCTGTACAATCTCATTCCATTGCTCATGTTCGGGCGCCACCGGCTCGTTCATCATCTCATAAGCCACCCAGCTGGTGCTGCGATTTTTCATGAAATCCGAGAGCTGCCGCCACATCTCCACCAACCATTCCTGCGATTCGGTATTCGTAAAGAGATCGTTGGCTTCATCCCCACCCTCGTTGACCGCATTAAAATAATGCGCGCGAATAATATGGAGATCTACGATTACGCGAAGCTCATACTTGCGTGCCCAATCAAGGGCATTATCCAGTAGCTCCCATGCCTGCGGAAGCTGATTGTGGTCCTCATCCCAGAACTGCACTTCGTCGATGGGGATACGCACATGGTCGAATCCCAACTCATGCAAGCGCTGAAAATCGTCTTCTTGAATGTGTTCCTTACGTTCTGCTCCACGAACATCTGTTTGCGACAGCCAATGGCTGAGATTGGTTCCTCGCTTAATACGGAAACTTTCTTCTTTGGGAGCACATGATGCCAACAACATGACGGCTGCTAAAACAGCAAAAATACGGACTTTCTTCATATGAATATTGGGTGTTATAGTTGATTGCTATATTGGCATGCAAAGGTAGTAAAAATTATCGAAATAGAAAAATTTTTTACGCAAAAAATTAATGCTTAGCCGTATATCGCTCCATTTTACAAGCATTCTTGGTAAATAAACCAAAACGCCTCCACCCCATAAGCCAGTGAGGTACCTGCAAAGCAAGCGATAAGACGAATCAATTAAGCAGTCAATTGCTATGAGAGAAATAAAGAAATAAGGAGACTGCTCGTCCCGAGTAGCCTCCCCCCATAAATCAATTTATACCATGTTCATGTTTACGGCTGCAAAGGTAGTGAAAAAAATCCACATTAGCCAACTAAAATAGCAATTTTTCACCTTTTAAACACAGATTTTTACGAAATTAGGAATTTTTGCTGTTTTATACATTCCAGATTCGCAATTCCCGATGGCGAGTAAGGATGCTCACTCCCATACACATAGCGAGAGCCGCTACCTCTCGGTGGCGACTCTCTTAAAAAAGTCAAAAAAAATGAAGAAGTGTATCTTTCTGATTATTTGTTATTTCGTCTCTCAATTTGACGTTCGATTGCTGCAAGACATTCGAGCAGACCGTCTTCAAAGGTATCTGCGGTCTTCTCTGCATAGAGGTCGCCAATCCTAACGGAAGTGGTCTTGTTGTGTGCCGTTGCCGGTTTGTCCACTGTCATCTTAATGATGAGTTCATCATTGTCATTCAGATGTTTGCCGAAGCGTTCGGTTTTTTTCTGAATGTACTGTTCGAGTTTTTGAGCCATCTCGAAGTTTACGGCCTGAACATTTAATTTCATATGATACAGGTTTTAGTGGTTTTACTCCGCAAAGTTACGAAAAAAAATCGAAACAACCAAATTTTTTATTCGAAAAAGTGCGGAATATGTTTAATAACATGTTTTTGCGGCTAATTATGGTCCGCTTGTAGTACTTTCATCACCTCATTAGAATCATCGGTAAGTGTGAGCAGCAGGTTTTTGTATCTTCCAGCCTCCATCATATCCTTCAGCAGGGAATAGACAGGGAGGTCTTTGGTCCAAAACTCCACTCCCAAAAAGATCATGGGGGAGGAGAAGCCATAGGTAAGATAATGGTTTTGCACAGCCTCTTGAAACACTTCCTGCACCGTACCAGCGGAACCGGGTGTGAAGATAATACCACCAAACGGAATCGTGAGCACTTTGTCTTCACGAATGGAGTTATCAAAATACTTGGCGATATCGGTAGCAAAGGGCGAAGCGGGTTCGTGTCCGTAAAACCAAGTAGGGATGCCTAAGCTCCTATATCCTTGTTCTTGCGGGAATCGCCTCATCACCTCAAATCCCGTACTAAGCCACTCATCGCTCTGAAAATCAGGGGCTTGCTGAAGAATACGCATAGCCTCATCCACCTCAGCAGCCTTTCGTCCTGCCATCCAAGCGCCTACGTGTGTAGCTTGCATAGCCCCCGGTCCGCCACCCGTGACCATCAGTCGCCCTTGCTCCGTCAGTTGCTTGGAGAGGTCCACAATCTGCCGATACATGGGCTCCGTACGCTTCAGATTATGCCCACCCATTACGCCTACCACCTGCTGCTTATCATACGGCTTCAGATACGTATCCAGCGCCATGGTTATGCAGTAGTCATGCAAGCTGCGAGCCAGCACCTCTTTGGCGTCCTGAGGCAGTTTGCCTTGGCTGATATAATGATTGTACGTACGTTTGTCATAGGTATGTTCCCAATCCGGATTAAGCGAACTCTTCCTATCAAAACCATATAGCGACCCTGCATTGTATAAAGTTGAGGGCGTCACTTCAAACGGCACATCGCTCAGATATCTATGAAGATGGATGATATCGTGAAAATCCGGTAAGGTAATCATGTATTGATAATTTATAGGGTGATCATACGGAATAGCAACATATATTGGATTTATTACAAAAACTATACCATAATGGCTTGATTTTTGTAGAGAAAAAACAAAAAAAATCAGTATATATTCATCCTTTCAAGGTTATGTCTCTCACTACAATAAATAATATAAACGCGTGCGCGCATAACGTGTGCGTGTGCGCGAGGCAGACGATATTGCGCTCCGATGGCAGCCTGCTTCAGCAGAGCGACATGCAGGCCCTCCAAGCGGCTTATCCGAATGCAGAAATGCTTTCAGAACCCGATAATCAGCTCTGCATGATGGAGTTACCCGACACAACTCACCTGCCCGCGGGCTATCAGGCTGTTGACCTGCGGCAGTTCTTTGCGCTCCATTCGGAAGAAGAGAATTTTCATTATGCGCGTGCGCGAGGTTTGCTCAGTTGGCGAAGCGGCATGCGTTTCTGCCCACGTTGTGGTGCAGCCTTGACCGACTCCCCCACCCTTACCGCAAGGGAATGTCCGGAGTGCAAGAGCCTGCATTTTCCGAAAATAGAGCCCTGCGTTATCGTTGTCGTAAGGAAAGGCAATCAGATTCTGCTGGCGCGCCACGTGGAGCGCAATCAGGATATCTATGCGTGCATTGCCGGATTTGTGGAGGATGGCGAATCGCTCGAGCAGGCGCTCAGGCGGGAGATACGCGAAGAAACGGGCTTGGAAGTGACGAATATCCGCTACTTCGGCAGCCAGAGTTGGCCGTTTCCTTACCAACTCATGATTGGCTTTACGGCCGAATATGCGAGTGGAGAAATCCATATTCAAAAAGAAGAACTGCAAGAGGCACGTTGGTTTGACATCCGCCACCTGCCCCCGCATCCGCGCCCGGGAAGCATCTCCCATCTGCTGATTCACTCCATCAAAGAACAGTAAGGCAGCAGCTTAGAAGGCATAACGGCACACAAGTCAGCTTCGCAGAGGCATAGGAATTTTCGCAGGAACGATTTTTCTAAAAATTCTGAAAAAAAAGACAAAATCCGAAAAAAATGTAGTTTTTCATTGCCCATTGCGTCTAATAATCAAAACAATAAACACAAATGAGCCCAAAAGAACAACAATTCACCCGCTTAGTGCAGGATCAGAAAGCCACTATTTACTCGGTTTGCCTGATGTTTGCTGACGAGCGAACGGAGGTAGATGACCTGGTGCAAGATGCGCTTATCCACCTGTGGGAGGGATTCGACAGTTTTGAAGGCCGTAGCGACATCAAGTCGTGGGTCTATCGCGTTACCCTCAACACCTGCATTTCCTTTGATAGAAAACGGAAGCACACCGACCTCGTAAGTCTGGAACTGGCCGATCCGTCCATGCTGTCGGGAGCCGATAAAGGCAGCAATGCCAAGCAATACCGGATGCTCCACGAGCGCATTCAAAAACTCGGGCCTTTCGATCGTGCCATCGTGCTGCTTTGGCTCGAAGATATGAGCTATGAGGAGATTGGCGCCATTGTAGGCATTTCCGTCAAAAACGTGAGCGTGCGATTGATGCGTATCCGTGAACAACTTAAAAATATGAATAATCAAGAATAAATACCTCTCCGATATGAACGAAAACAACAATCCTCTTTCGATTCAGGAATCTGACGAATTAGCAACTATGAAAATGCAGCTCAAGTCCCTTCAGGCAGAGCTCGACAAACAAACGACTCTTCGCGAAGATGTGTTTAGGCGACTTCTGAAAAAGCGCACCAACAGCTTCAAAAACAGGGAGTTGATTAGTATTTTCTTTGTGGCGCTTGTTGCCTTTGGTTTGCCGCCTTACCTCTATTTAGGCATGCACATGTCGCTCGCTTTCACCCTCTTTACCGGACTGTTCTTTACGTTTGGCTTGTTTTGGGAACTGGTGATTTGGAGGCGTTTTAAGATTGGCAACATGATGTCGCTCGACCTCATTACCACGGCTAAAAACATGCAACGCTACCGCAAGCTCAATAAGGTCTGGCTCAATCAGATTGGTACGCCCTTTATCATCGTTTGGCTCACATGGTATATCTTCGAGCTTATTCAGACGCTCAACCTGCCCGATGATGGCCATTTGCGCATGATTATTATCCTTATATTCATCGGTTGCAGCCTTGTGGGCGCACTCGTAGGCGGACTGATTGGGTATTTCAGTTTTTACAAGCCCCAGATGAAGCTTGCTCAGGAGATGATTGAGCAAATCAAGGACATTGAATCGTTTGACGAAGAAGCAGAATAAGCATCCTATCGAAAGCATGTACTCCGATGCACCCCATAGTCATCCCCCACCGCCCTCGCGATGGGGGTGACGTTTTTATAGGGAAATACGTAAAGGAGCGGGTTATAGCGGTTGGCAGAATTGATAGGCCAAGCGGTCGGTGCCATTCCAGCAATGGATGATTCCGCAATACTGAAAACCAGCTCGCAAGACCGCCTGCTGCATCACCTTATTATCGGCATGCGTATCGATACGGATGGAATCAAAATGCTGCAGCGCAAACAGAAGCGCCATCTTAAAAATGCCCTTCACCTCCCCGCTACTGGCAATGCGATGGATAGTGGCATAGGGGGCATCTGAGAGCCATTTACCGCCATAGATTTCAGCATACGTAGGGTCGTCTCCTGCTCTGAGCACAAACGTGCCCACTACCCTACCATCATACTCGCACACATAACTGTCAGTCGATTGGATATCCTTGAGGAGCAACTGTTCGCTCGGATAATCAGCAGCCCACTGATGCGGATTGCCCGTTGCCGCCATAAACGTGCGCGCTATGGCGAAAATCTCCTGCAAACGAGGGAGGTCAGCTGCAACCGTTTTTCGTATCGTGATGACGGGTTCAGTCATGGCGCTGTTGATAGTCGTTTTTACGTTTCGGATTCATCGGAAACCATCCTTTTTCAACCCGTTTTTTCTGCTCAAAAAGTTCTAAGATACTCCAAAAGCAGGAACAACCGATTACGCCCAATACCGGGCTCATTATGCTATTAAAAACGAGCAGACTGGCAGCAACAAATCCCACGCCCGCAAGGGCAAACACCCACCAACAACGCGTGCCGAAATAATATTCTCCTTTGATTACAATCGGGTGAAAACAGCCTATTACAAGAAAAGTGACAACGGCTATGATTAATCCAGTATAGTTCATTTATGTTAATTATTGGGGTACCTTATGGTTGCTTTTGCTTTCATTGCAGCCACAAAATACCATATGATGAAAATTTGATGCAAAGGTACAATAAAAATTTGGGATACGCAAATTTTCGCGCGCAAAAAGCGTCATTTAGCAATACGCCAGACCTGATGGAAGGCCCTAAAGGGTGAATTTGAAATGAAAAATGCAAAAAACACGAAAAAAATTTGCATAATTCAGAAAAAAGCAGTACCTTTGCAGACCGAAATGAGAAACGTAGCTTTTTCGTTGGTACGTTTGCTGCATTCGTATGGGGTTTGCAGTATTTGTTTATCAATTGCGGCATTGTTTGTCCATTGCAGAAGAAAGCACGTTTGATTTTAGGAAGGAAAGATGGCCGAGTGGTCGATGGCGCCGCACTCGAAATGCGGTAAACGGGTGACCGTTTCTAGGGTTCGAATCCCTATCTTTCCGCAAGGTTGACGAAGGTAGGTCACTGGAAGTAACGGGATGCATTTGCATCCCGTTGATTGTATAAGTCCATCCCCGAACCAAGCTTGCTTGTGTGAGGGAGGTTGGGCATATACAATCAGGAGTAGGAACAGCCATCTCCGAACCAAGCTTGCTTGTGTGAGGAAGGTTGGGCATATACCATCAGCAGCCAACAAACAATATACCGGAGCTCAAATAATAGTATGAACGTTATCGCTATCGCTTACAAGGCTCCTCAATGAGTCCTCATCGCTCCTCATCGCACGTAAAGACTCTGGCCCGGGAAGAGGCTTCCGTTAGCGATGATGCATCTCTTACGAAATCACGCTGCAAAATTACTGCTTTTTTCGCACATACGCAATAGTTGTCCCGAACTGCGAAACATTTTTTCCAAGATGTTGTGGTTTTTACGATTTTTATCAAGATTATTTAGAGAACAATACTCCATACACAATCAACCATACGCCAATACACCATCAACTATACTCCATACACCATACACCATCAACCATACGCCAATACACCATACCCCAACTTACACAACTTACAGTTTACAGATGACAGGATTCTGCCCATAATACGAGGGCAAAAATTTAAATATATAAATTATTTATATATTTATTTCTTTGTCTCCAATGGCAGTCTACGTTTGGCAAACTGCCAACTGTAAGACTGTAAGAAATCAGGCATTTATGCGCATTTTTGTTCTTCATGTCAACTCCCAATTGTTTAAGACGATTTCTAACAGTTCTTACAGTTTACAATTGTTCAATCTCCCCCACTATTAGTGACATAGCGAGTGCCCATTAAGCCCCTATCTACTTGATAATCAACTATTCTGCAGGTATCTTTCTATCTGCTGACAATCAACTATCAGGCTCATTTCCCTTGTTATTGCACATCTGGGAAGGCCTCCTTTACACAAAAAACGCATTGGAAATGGTCTCCAATGCGTAAATCACACTTAATCCTTCACCGGAATGATGCCGGTAGGATGCAGGATGGTGTACTTGGTCATCTCCTGATTGCTCTCGAAACCGATGCCGTGAATCGTCATTTTTTGCTTATAAACCGACATTGTGGTATCCGAATAAACGCGTTCCTCTTTCTGACTCCACCATAGTTCGGGCGTTTCAAATCGTTCGCCTTCGAGATTCAGCGCTTTCACGTTTCCTACCAAATGCCATAGTTCGGCATTCTTATCATAGTATGCATAGTCGGCTTCGAGGAAGGCATCAGCCTCTCGCTTGAGGTTGAACTTCTCCAGGTAGATGCCTTCAGGAAACACCCAATAAGGCGGTTCTGCCACATCATAAACCTGCCAAACAGCCGCCTTCAAGCGGTATCTGACTACTCCCGAATCCGAGATGAGGCTGACCACATCGCGTGCGTCAAGTGTAGGCACAGCGGCTCTATCTTCTACTGCATCGGTGGTCAGTTTGACCGTCTTATTGCAAGAAGTCAAAACAAGTATCAGCGCCATGAAGACGCTGATACATACTCTATTTGCTGACCCAATCTGCATCGAAAGAGGCGCAAAATGAACTGCTTAACGAATAGTAGTGGTCTCACCAATCCAACCGCCTACGGTAAACGTAGAGCCGGAGAACTCGCCCGGAAGGTCGAAGCGCTCTTCTTTGGTGGGGAAATACTTGGCATAGGTAGAAATGAGGCTGTTAACGCTCTCAGCCACTTCGGGCTCTACCTGCTTAGCCTTGATCAGTTTATCAACTGCAACCCAGAACACGGTCTTGTTGAGAATAGCGGCCTTAGCGCCATACTCAGCCTCGCTATACGGCTTAGAGCTTGCATAGAGAATACCCATCAGCATGTAGCAACGACCCTGGTTGGGGTTGAACTCGAGCGAACGACGAAGATAGGTACGCGCGAGCTGGTAGTTCTTCAGCTCCTGATAGAGCACCATAGCTGCATTATATTGATAATCAGCGCGGTCCTGATCTACATCAGAGAGGTCGGTAGCCTGATCATAGTACTCTACTGCACCCTTCCAATCGCCTTTCTTCTTGCACATAGCAGCACATCCGGCAGCCGATTCGGCAGTAGGAGCGAGTTTATGAGAAGCCTCAGCAGCTGCAAAATATACGTCACTTTCTACGCAACCTACGCTGCGATAGAGCTTGATAACCTTATTGAGCTCATCGAGATTCTGCAAGTTGCTATTCACCTTAGCAGCATTAATCTTATCGAGCTGATCACAGTCAGCAGCACCCGAAGCAGCGAATACGTTATCCAGATAATCCTTGTTGGAAGCAGCAGCTCCGGCATTCTTATTGGCAGCATCATTAGCTTGAGCAGACAGCACATCAGCTGCGAGCTGATAGTCTGCAATATATTGCTCACCATACTTAGCCGGATTCGACTTATAAAGGCCATGCGACACCTCAGCAAACTTCATTACAACGCTAATCTGTGCCTTATTGCCCATACCAACAATGGACTCCTTAAACCAAGGATAAGCCGTTTCCTTCAGATTATCTTCCGTGAAGAACACGCAATAGTCAAGCGCCTTCTGGCCGAGGATATAGGCAGCCGGATACTTGGGATCATTGCCGAAATACTTGATTCGCTTATCGTGGAGCGTAAGGAGCATGTCGCGCCATTCCTTATATTCAGGGCTGCCTACAGCGCATTGAGAAATCTTCCATTCTACAATCTTATCGCCATCAACATACACGTTTTTCGAGTAGCTTGGGCAGGTCTTGTACACGTTCAACCAAGGCTCAAGCGCATCGGCATACTGCTTGTTCTTTGCGGACTCATGGAAGAGCGAGGTGTACATCACACAATCTTCCGTAACGATTTCGGGTTCTTCCTCTACAACCGGTTCAGCGGCTGCTTTCTTTTTGGGCTTAGCTGCCCAGCTCATCATCGGGAGAGCTGCACATACAACCAAAATAATCAATGTTTTAGCTTTCATAAATATCGGTATTATAAGTTAATCTTCGTCGGTTATTTCAAACATACAAACTTCATGCCAATCATAGCCTTCGCTTGAAGAACCAGTTCTCACGCACGCTTACGTTAAGCGTGAACCGAAGGTAGTTCTCCTTCAGCAGATCAGCCGTTCCCCGATGGCCGTATTCAATGGAGGCGTTGATGGTAGTGCCCACATTGGGTAATGGGAAAGCGGTACCTACTGACACCAAATATTCTCTTCCGGGAATTTGGCGGATATAAGGGTCTGACATCGCGAATCCCACTCGCCACGGCATATGATCGATATATCGGCGTCCAAGGGGATTATGTGTATATTCAAATCCCACGGCAATCTTCTGGCGGTCTTGGAGTTGTAGCGCTTGGTCGAAATAGCGCGCTTGCGCCCAACAATAGCGCGTATAGTCAGCAGAGATCATAAACCGCCCTCCATAATTATACATAGCGCCTACACCCCACACCATTGGAAGATCAGAGGGGATGGAATCGTTAAACGAGAGGGTATCGCCATCACCGACCTTAGAGAACGAACCATTGAGGGCTGATTTGGCCTCAAAAATGGCACCTACCGAGAAACTATGGCGCTCAAACGTATGGAAGAATTGCGCTCCCATACGGAATCGCACATCGGATACGTGGATTTTAGATACCTCCGTTACCGTGCTGGCTATCTCCGTAAAAGTGATGCCTCTATTGTTGGTCACATCGCCAAACATATAATATATATTGGCTCCTGCTGCAAACCAATTAAGAATATTAAATGAGAGTCCACCATAAATCTGGGTAATGCCTCCATCACCATAATACGTACGCGCGTAATGATAATCGGAATTGATGGAATCGCTCAGCGTAAAATCATAGCCTACCATAGAATACGGATTCAGACCGAGCGACATGCCAATATAATGTTTCCAAATAGGGAACTGCATGGTGAGGTATTCGAGATTTCCGTTTCCTCTGTTGCGCGCCCCTGAAGCATCTTGATATCCATTCCAAAGTCCGGAAGCCGCCAAGTCAAACATAAAGGTAGTACTGTCAACCACCGTATAGGAAGCCGGCTGAGAGGGGTTAATCACGCGCGGGTCGCGCATACCTATTCCTATCCCGCCAAGCGCGCGATATGCGCCCGGAATATTATCGTTGAGTTCGCCATATCCAAAACGGCTGAAAGGAGAATGGGTGTTATTTTGAGCCTGTAATGATGCACATAACAGCAGCATTGGCAAGCATAAGATGGCAAGTATTTGAAGTCGTTTCATCATCTGATTTTATGCGGAGGTGAGCTTTAGGCACACAATCGACTGCAAAGGTACAAAAAACTTGCCAAATACAAAAATGATTTGACAAGTTTTTTCGTATTTTTTTATTTTTTGCGCAAAAAAAGCGCTTATTTGTGTAAATTATGCTCCAAAATTTGATTTAAACCAATCAATACAAGGTGTTTTTCCAGCACAATAGGGTCTCTGAGATTCGCCATAATATAAGCGGCAGAACCGCCTGTAATATAGGTAGAAAACGCTTCTGACCTGTGCTCAAGCGTGCGGATGTAGCCCTCAATCTCAAATCGGATACCGCGTACCACTCCCGCAAGAATCGCATCGTGGGTGTTCTTGCCAAAGAGCGGGATAATCTGCTTCTCATCAATCTCTACGAGCGGCAGTTTCTTCGTTTGATTCTTGAGTGCCTTAAACCGCATGGATAAGCCAGGAGCAATATTGCCGCCAAGAAACTCACCTTTTTCGGTCAGAAAATCATACGTAATAGCCGATCCTGCATCAATAATGAGCAGGTTCTTATTGGGCGAGAGGCAATTAGCACCGACCGCAGCCGCCAAGCGATCTTGCCCAAGCGTACGGGGCGAATCATAGCCGTTGATGATAGGCACAGGCGTGGAGTAGTCAAAGAGCACAAACCGCTTGGAGCGCCTGTGAAGCACGTTTACTACGGCCACATCCACATTCACTACCGATGACAAGATGCTGTTCTCTATCGGATACAGACTGCATAGTTTCTCTACGTCTTGGGCGGTAAAATACTTATAAATGAAATTGTTAACCATCTTTCCTTCGCGGTTAAAGATGGCTATTTTCGTGCGGCTGTTGCCTTGGTCAATGCATAAGTTCATACGCGCGAAGTGGACAGGGAAATCCAAATCTCATCCCTCCAAACTCTTTATAAAAAAGAGAAAGGAAGGTGAGTATTCGGGTGGAAAGTTAAAGTGTGTGTAAGGGGAATAATGGTAAAAGCGGAAGTAAAGATTGTATCGGCCGTTTGCCGATAGGTCGAAGACGACAACAGACGAAAAAAAAGCCCACCCGAACTTGGGGATGGACTAATTTTTCGCGATAAACGCGTTAGCCAAATTACTCAGCTACCACTTCAGCTGCAACGGTATCAGCAACTTCCTCAACTACAGAGTCAGCAGCCTCAACTACCTCAACAACCTCTTCTGCAACTACTACAGAATCCTCAGCAGCAGCCTCAGACTCAGCAGCTTTGTTACCGCAAGCTACCATGCAAGCAGCAGCTGCGAGTACGAAAAATACCTTCTTCATTGTTTTATTGTGTTTAATTAAACTGCGATTTCCATCCAGAATCTTAACTCCAAACACCAATATTTGGCAGTGCCTGAACCGAAATCGGCTGCAAAATTACTACTTTTTTTTGACATACAATAATTTTTCATAAAAAAAATGCGAAAAAATTGAATTTTCTCGCATTTTCCACTCGTTTTGCCATTTTTATATAGCAAAAAGGGGGTTATTTTCGGTTGGTTATTCGCCCATGTTGGCATTATAGAGATAGCGCTTGATTGATTTCTTAGGCGTTTTCTCAAACTCATGCGGATAGATGCGAATCTCGTGAATCTGCTCATAAGCAGCCAATTGAGCATTTACCAGTTTCCTATTCTGCTCCATGCGTTGGCGAATCTGCTCTTGCGTCATCTTGTTGGCATCTGCTGCCTCCATATCAGGATAAACGAGCGCCACAATCTTATCCTCACGCTGCATTACCAGCGACTCTAATACGTAAGGCATATTATTGAGCTTATCTTCGAGTTCCTCAGGATAAATATTTTGCCCCGAAGGTCCGAGCAACATCGTTTTATTGCGGCCCTTGATGAAGATATTGCCATTTTCATCAATCACGCCAAGGTCGCCTGTTTTGAGCCATCCGTCTTCCGAAAAAGTGAGCGAAGTTGCTTCTTCGTTTTTATAATACCCGCGCATCACGTTCTCGCCCGTTACCTCTATCTCTCCCACGCCTTGCTCGTTCGGGTTGGCAATACGCGCTTGCATAAGCGGGAGTACGCGGCCGCAGGAATTCGGGATAAACTCATTATAGGGGGCAAACGAGATGAGCGGAGCACATTCGGTCATGCCATAGCCTACCGTAAAGGGGAACTTGATTTTGTGGAAAAACGCTTCTACGTCTGCATTCAGAGCCGCTCCACCGATAATCATCTGCGTAAACTCACCTCCAAACGCTTTGATGAGTCGCTTACGAATGGTCATCAACACGGCATCTTTCATCAAGGGCACAGAGAGCACCCAACTCTTCGTAGGATCTTCCAGTAGCGGCTGAATCATCTTCTTATAGATCTTCTCGATGATGAGCGGAACGGTAAAGATAGTAGTAGGTTTGACTTCTGCAAAGGCGCGAAGGAGAATCTGAGCCGACAAGGGTCGGCCATAATAGCAGGTATAACCACCTGCGCAGAAATTCGAGAGGAAATCAAAGGCGCAACCATAGGCGTGTGCGAGCGGAAGGAAGCAGACGAAACGGCTTCCGGGGAAAGCAATCTTTGTGGACAAACCAAACGACACATTGCCCGCAAGCGCGTTGAGTGGAGTAACCACTCCCTTAGAAAAACCGGTTGTGCCCGAGGTATAATTGATAGAAGCTATCTCGCTATTATCCTTATAATCATAGCGCACGAGGTCACGATGGAAATTCCCTTGATACTTCTCTGCAAAGAGTTGATCAATCGTTTCCGGCGACATAATCGAAGCATCCATGATAGGAATCTCTTCTGCCACATCGTCTGTATCCAAATCCTTATTGTCTTGCTCCTTCTTAGCCTGCTTGAGAGCGGCTTTGAGCTCTTCTTTGGTTTGCTGACGCGTCTGAACAGCCAACACCGAGAAATCATTGACCGAGATAGCAGCCATCAACCCCTTCATGGCATGTATATCAAGCTGCTCCCAAAGCGGATCACCCGCAAAAATCAATTTGGACTCGGAATGATTAACGATATGCGTTACATCACCCGGCTTGAAGTCCTGAAGAATAGGTACAACGATAGCACCATACGTAACCGTTGCCACATAGGTCATCGCCCAATTACAACTGTTCTTGCCAATCAAAGCAACACGATCGTTTTTCTCAATACCTGCTTGACGGAGAATCAGATGAATTTTCTCAATGCGCTCTGCTACATCACCATAGGTGTACACACGAGCATGACCGTAATCGGACATGGCCGGACGGTCCCAGTTCATTCGAATGGAATCTTCGAACAAACGGATAAGATTGGATTGGATCATAACGGGAACTTACTTTACTGACCAAATCGAATCGACTACATACACGCTATTTCCTCTCCACGGCAGTGTAGCATTGTAGCGCTTGTAATGGAGGGTAACCGTTCGTCCCGTGCTATGCATGAGCGAATCGGCAATCGCCTGATCGGTAACGGAAAAGCGAAACTCATTGCTCTGAATAGCCGCATTACTGTTAGATGCTTTCTTCACACCCGTTTGGATGACTTTTCCCTCATACGTTTTAAATACCACACCTTCATAGCTGAAATAGTTGAGTTCACCCGTATCGGTGCCCTCGGAGTACACATAGCCGTACTTGTAGTACAGCCAACCGCCCAATCCGGCCAACGCAAGCATCGTCAGCACAAGAATGAGGGTAATACGTTTTGAAGTGGTCATTTTGATTCAGTTTATAGATATTTAGTATTGTCAATTAATATGCATTTCTGCCAACAAAAATCAAGCCAAACGGATTTGATGGCTCCATTTTTCTGATTTTGCTTGCGCAATTAGTGCTCATCTTTGATATTCTCCCAATCCACAGGCGCCATTTCGGGCTGCTCAATAGAAAGAATATCGGTAGTAACGAATCCTATTCCGAGCTTCACGATGCGGTCGTAATCTTCCTGCTTATTCACCGTCCATGCCGCCACTTGAAGTCCTGCTTCATGACATCTGCGCACTTGAGTAGCCGTGATGCCCGTATGCGCACAACTGGGCGTAACCTTATTCTGAATGCACCAATCGATTTTCTCTTCCGTCATCTCCATCATCAGATACTGCAAGTGGAGCTCGGGATAATGCTGCAGGATATACTCGAGCGAGCCACGCATGGAAGTAAGAATGATGGCGCGATCCATCATATCGTATTGCTTGATAAGGTCCACCAATCCGCTAAAGGCCGACATATCATCGTTGTTGATGCCATTCGCCCATTTCAGTTCGATGATAGGAAACACATTCAGCTCCTTGCAAATAGCGAGAAACTCGCTGACCGTACAAATCTTCCCTGCATACGTCAAGCCATACCGCTGCTGGATATACAGCTCTTTTTGCAGTTGCTCGAGCGTTGATTGATTCACATCCAGCTGGCCTCCCAAGCGGGTTGTGGTATTATCATGTGAGATAATATATTGACCATCAGAAGACACCTTCACATCGCATTCCAAACCGGCATAGCCATAGTGCGACACGCCATATCGATAGGCTTCTACTGTATTCTCCACACCATTTCCGCAACCGCGATGTCCTACAAATATCGGTTTCCAGGCCCATACGACCGCTGAAAAAACAGCAGCTGCAACCATCAGAATCAAGCGTTTCATATAATCGGGGGCTTTATTTCTGGATTTCTGCTCTCAGAGCTGCTATCATCTCCTGATATTCGGCATCCGATAGGAAGACCTCTCCGGGATTCATGCGGAAAGTGCCACCATAATCCGGGCCATCTACATACTTAGGCGCAAGGTGGAAATGCAAATGCGAGAGTTTATCCGAATAAGCGCCATAATTGATTTTCTCCGGATTAAACAATTTCTGCATCGCACGCGTCACGGTCGCTACATCGGCCATAAAAGCATTGCGCTCCTCATCAGAGAGCTCGTTGAGGTCATTCACATGGCCATTATATGCCACCAAACAGCGACCACGATAGGTCTGCTCGCGAAACAAAAACGCACGACTCACGCGCAACTCACAAATAGGAAGCATGATGGCTTCTCGTGCCTCATGCTTGGTGCAATAAATGCAATCGTTTGGATCAGAATACATAGTGTAAGAGAAATGTATGTTGGTTGTTATATTCTTTTAAAGGAATTATTCCTTTTTTAGAATGGGGTACATTACAGAACTTACAAATTCCATTTTATGGATTTTGCCGCAAATTTACAACTTTTTTCCGAAACCGCCAAATCTAACATAAGAAATCATTTATTTTTCTTAATAATCGCACCTGTCAGTTATCATTTTTTTATATGTTTACAACAATTCTTATGGACAAACAAGGCTCTTCTTATGAAAAGACTAAATTCTTCTTATAAAAAGACTAAGCTCTTCTTGTGAAAAGACTAAGCTCTTCTTAGGAAAAGACTAAGCTCTTCTTATGAAAAGACTAAGCTCTTCTTATGAAAAGACTAAGCTCTTCTTATGAAAAGACAAGGCTGTTCTTAGGAAAAGACTAAGCTCTTCTTATGAAAAGACTAAGCTCTTCTTATGAAAAGATTAAGCTCTTCTTATGAAAAGACAAGGCTGTTCACAGAAAGAGGTCGCCAGAATCTCTCTGACGACCTCATCACGAAACTTTTTGCTTATCTGGATTAGGGGTTATTTGCAGCAGTATCCTGCGGAACTGCATTTACAGAACCTTCATTTGAGGGTTCAGCTTTCGATTTTGGTTTGCGCGATGAGCGCTTCTTCGTTGGCTTGACTTCTACCGCTACATCCTTCTCATCCGTTGCTTTAGCTGACTTAATCGCTTTCGGTTTCTTCTCTATTGCAGGTTGAGGAATCACCGATTGCGAAGTCTCAGAAGCCGTTTGCTTCATTGCATCAGGCGTATTCTTCTTCGATTTCGCCTTCTTGGCAGCGAGTTGTGTCTGTTCCGCCTTTTGAGAAGAAGTGGCGTCTGAAACAGCCAATTCCGAAGCATTCATTACGGGCTTCTCCTGAGCTGAAGACGTTTCGGAATGAACCCGGGTCTTTCTGACTCTTTTTCCTTTCTTTCTCTTGGATTGAGATTCTTGGAGAGAATCAGTATGTAAAGCCTCATCCGCAATAGCTTCTTTGGCAGAAGTGCTATTTGCATCGCTCTTGGAAGCAGCCGCTTGCGCCGCTTGCGCTGCTTGCGCTTGATTAATCGAATCCAATAGCGCTTGAACGAGCGAATCCGATGGCTTAACCTGAGCGGCATTCTCTTGAATATTGCTCTGAGAAGCATCAGCATTTACCTTTTGACGCTTTGACTTTTTGGAGTTGCGTTTCTTGGCTGGTTCAGCTTCTGCTTGGGGAGCATCTTCACGAATAGCAATTACACTCTCAGAAAACATATCGCTCTGATTTTCAACAGATTGAGCAGTCTTCTTTTTAGCTTTCTTTTCAGCTTTAGCACGCTTTTTCTCTTCGGCTTCTTGCCCGTTTTCTAAAGCGACTTCTCTTGCAGCAGCCATCGCTGTAGCAACTTTCTCAGCTTCAGCATCTTGCTTCTTCTTGTTAGCAACTTTCTCAACTTCAGATTCTTGCTCGGCTTGAGAGGAACTGAGTGAAGAAACATGCTCTTCCTGAGGACTGGTTTCCTCTATCTGATCGCTATTTTTCTTCTTGCGCGAGCGTTTTCTTTTCGCTTTTGCAGGAACTGCTTCCGGTTGCTCTGCATCCGATTCAGTAATCTCTGCCGTTGCTGCTTGTTCTGCTATAGGTTGCGCTTTAGGCAATACCACCTCGGGCTTCTCCTCTATCGCTTTGGCGGTATAGAGTTTGGCCTTTTTCTCGGCTTTCTTATCAGCAGACTCTTCTGTCATTCGAGGCAGTTCAACGGTTTGACCGTTTCTGTCAACAAATCGGAATTCGAGAAGGGGCAGACTCTCATCTGCTCGCAATCGTACACCATATTGGTAGAACCAACGAAAACGGAGTGAACGGAAGAATAATCCTTTATTTGCATAGGCAAAAACAAACGGATGCACGAAGAGCTTAAGTCCACGACCGAAATGGTGGTTATAGAGCTCAATCTGCTCATCTAAGGTGTCCGTAAAGAGAATAGACGGCTGAATGCGTCCTTTGCCTCCACAAGTGGGACATACTTCCTGCACATCCACCTCCACCACGGGGCGCACACGTTGGCGGGTGATCTGCATCAATCCGAACTTACTGAGCTGAAGCACATTATGACGGGCGCGATCGCGCTTCATAAGTCGCTTCATATGCTCAAAAAGCAGCTGACGATGTTCGGCTGAACCCATATCGATAAAATCGACAATAATAATGCCTCCAATATCTCTCAAACGGAGCTGATGATAAATCTCATCAGCCGCAAGCATATTGCATTGGAAAGCATTTTCTTCCTGGTCAGAGCCGAGCTTCTTGGAGCCGCTATTGACATCAATAGAGAAGAGTGCCTCTGTGCGCTCCATAATGAGGTAGCCACCGTTTTTAAATCCAACGGTTCGACCGAGGCCGGTCTTCATCTGGCGAGTGATGCCAAAATGGTCGAAAATAGGTTGATCGTCTTTGTATAACTTAACGATTTTCTCAGATTCGGGAGCAATCAAACCTACGTAATTCTGCACTTCCTCAAACATCTCCTGATCGTTGACGTAAATAGAGGTAAAATCCGGAGTAAACACATCACGAATCATACCAATCGTACGTCCAATCTCTTCGGTCACGAGGGAGACGGGCTTAGCTTTCTGAAGGCGAGCCACAGTCTCTTCCCATCGTTTGACGAGCAGACGGAGCTCTGAATCGAGTTCGGCAGCACGTTTGCCCTCCGCTACTGTGCGCACAATCACACCAAAGCGTTCGGGCTTGATAGCCTGTACAAGTTGCTTCAATCGGCTGCGTTCGGCCTCGCTCTTGATTTTGCTCGATACCATTACTTTATCCCCAAAGGGAATCAAAACGATATTGCGTCCGGCGAGGGAGATTTCAGCAGTCAAACGTGGACCTTTCGTATTGATGGGCTCTTTAGCCACCTGTACTAATATTTCTTGCCCCACGTGGCAAACATCCTGGATAGAGCCTTGTTTGCCTACCTCCCGCTGCTGGGGAGTCTTCTGCAACAAGGGTTTTCGATTTTTTTCTTGTACGGCAAATTGCGTAAATTTCTCCAGTGTAAGAAACTGAGAACCTAAATCCAAATAATGCAAAAAAGCTTCCTTTTCATGACCTACATCCACGAAAACGGCATTCAGCGCAGGCATCACTTTCTTTACCCTTCCGTAATAGATATTCCCTACAGCAAAGGTAGCTTCCGTGCGACTCTCCTGCCCCCACTCCATCAGACGATCGTCTTCCGTGAGCGCAATCGTTATCTCGCTGGATTGTACGTCCACAATCAGTTCGCTTTTCATTTTTTCAATACATTAAAGAGGTTAAACAACCCCAACTGCTTCTGCGCCCAAAAGTCAGCCTTATCGGGATTGCCGAAAATTATGTTCGGAGGCGAATAGCACTCCGCAAGTTCATAGAAGGGAACTCGTCCCTGCTCGGGTTATTCAAACCCAATAGCAAGAAAACAAACCGCGGCCATAAAGCACTTGGTTTGTTTTCTTTACACAGTCGCCAAAAGTAAGCAATTACTTGTTGTGCTTATGACGATTCTTGCGCAGACGTTTTTTGCGCTTGTGCGTAGACATCTTGTGTCTCTTATGTTTCTTTCCGTTTGGCATAATAAAAAATTATTTAAGTTTTTGAATAAAGTCTTTAGACGGCTTAAACGCGGGCACCTTATGCTCCGGTACGATAATTGACTGCTCTTTGAGGATATTGCGGGCAACTTTCTGCTTACGCGTTTTAGTAACAAACGAACCAAAGCCACGAAGGAAAACGTCTTCACCTCCCACTATGGTTTCTTGGATAGATGAAATCGTAGCTTCCACAATTACAGAAATATCACTTTTCGCAAAGCCCGTTTTTAGAGCTACTGCACTTACCAATTCTGCTTTAGTCATAATTTATTGATTAATTAGAAAACGGCTGCAAAGTTAGTATTTTTTTTTGGATTACGCAAGAAAAAACGTACTTTTTCTGCTTTTTTATGCAAAAAATACAAAAATGCCGTGTTTTTTGTGTCTTTAAATATGTAATTAACTGAATTAGTGTATCTTGCTCAAGTAAAGCACCTTATGATTTCATAGGTGCAGTACCTGATTATTTCTCTGGTGCGTCATCTTTTATTTGGCGTGTCCAGTTATACAGTCCGTAAATGCAGTTTGCACACCAGAAAGCATACATAGCAGCCATACAATAATTGCCTTGAGCAATCCACATTGCGGTACCAAACACATCGATAGCCAACCATAGATACCACTGATCGCGATAGCGCATCACCATCAAAATCTGAGCTGCAATAGCGGGTACGGTAGTAAACGCATCAAGATAGGGTTGCGAATCATCAGACCAGGTTTGAAATCCCCAACCGAGCGCAAAGCATGCTAAAATAACCGTAGCAATCATGCCTATAAGCGCGGGTATCGACAGCTTACGCGTATTGATAGAAGCCGCTTCTGACTCCTGATCTACCTTATACTGCTTTTTCCAGGCATATATACCATAAAGAGTTGTCGCCAAATAAAAGAAGTTGATACCTACCTGACCATATAACTTGGCCGATATAGAGAGGTAAATATACGTGGATACTTGAATCAATCCGAATACGAAATTCGAAATCTTACCTTGTGCGCCCAAAACCACACACAATACACCAGCAATACCGCTTACCACATTGATCGGCTCTTTGGGGAACAGGATAAATACCACAATCTGCAATACAATACCGGTAAGCAAAAATACATAGTCAAACCCTGTATGACCTGCCACAAACTCTTGATATAGAGCTTTCTTAAATTTTTCCATTGTTATTTCTAAACTGATTAAGTGATAATTATTTCTATATACATTACTTATTCTTCTTTCCACCAGCATCCTTACGCAACTCTTGCGGCTTTTGCTCGAGAACAGCCTTCTCCAAATAGTTGAACGTTTCTTCAAAATCCCAATTGGCTTTAAGCGTGAGTTTGCGGTCAAAATAATAAACCGGTTCGGGTTGCCGATGCTTCAGCCAATCGCCTGTTGTCCAAACCGAATCACCATTCAGGTCTTCATAGATTCTTACATAAAAGGATTCTGGTTTGAGATACTCGAATCGCGTCCCTTCCACTTGCGCACGAAGTGTACGAACGGGCTCATCTTTTTCAGAAAGCACCTGAATCATCATATTCGGATTAAAGGGCTGAATCTTCATGATGAGAGTAGCATATTCATCAAGCGACTTGATGCCAAGCTTCAGCACTTGCTTATCCGAAGAAACGCCATAAATGCTCGTAAAAGCAGCCGAGTCTATCTCCAATTCGTATTGTTGACCGGCTTCCCATGCCACTTTGATGGCAAATTGCGAACCACATGAATCGAGTTTGACGAACTCGAAATCAACCGTATCTTTCTGCCGTTCGGCATTCGGATCGCTGCCTTCAGCAAGTGGAAGCAGATGCCACAAGCGTAAGCTATCCGACTCCCATTTCTCAAGCGGCCAAGCAAACGTCAACTTGAGTGGCTGATAGATATCGAATGAAGACGAGGCATTGTTTTTTATTTCCAGCACCGGCTTGGGGGCTTTTTCTTTTTCGCGCTTGCGTGCTGCTTCTTGCTGAGCTGTCAGTTTGGGCGCACGATAAATGGCGGCTATCGTATCCGTCTGCCATCGGATATTATATACACTATCCGTAAGCTGATACGTCATACCAAACTCAATCGTATCCTGCTTGATATACGCAGAGTCTTGCAGCCAAACCGTAATCGTATCCATCCCTTGAGAGGATTGAATATACGATGGAGGCAAACTGTCAAAACGCGGCATCGAGTCTTGGGGAGAAGCAAAGAGCAAGCGGAAAAAATGCGGTTCTTCTCGCAAACATCTTACGAAATACATCTTTCGCTTGTTTTCTTCAAAATACCTGAGCAGGATATTCGAAGGTTCATAACGCGTAATCTTCTTCAGTTGAACCACCGTATCTGCTTGCAGCGAATCCGGAAGAACGGAATCAGCAGGCAGCACTATTGCAGAAGAATCAACTGACGCAACACTCGAATCAGCAGGCAACACTATTGCGATAGCATTTGATTGAGCGGGGAGCGAATCGTTTTTCGCAGGAAGCGTATCAGCAGGCAAACGAATAGCTGCTGAATCTTGAGGCAGACTATCGAGCGGCAAACTGTCAGTCTTCTGCTCCGGCACATCTATTACAAACGTATCGATGGCTATCGGGATAAAGAGCGAATCAGAGAATGCCAATCCTTCACCCGGCTGATAGACATAGTCTTTAGAGATATCGTTGAGCGCATAAATATGATACTTACCGGCATGCAAGTTGCGGAGCGTAAAATGGCCCTTTTCATCCGTACGCGCTATGCTTACAAACACCTTATTCAAGAAAGCCGAATCCCGCAAATCATCATGTATGCCAATCAACATATCCGAAATGGGATTCAGATTCTCAGCATTGATAAGTACACCACTCATCTGGAGCGTATCAATCTGTGGACCAGTACTGAAAGCATACGCATACGACTCAATCGGATTACCTTCGTTGAGGTCACAAATGGATTTGCCAAAATCAATCAGATAGGTAGTAGAATCGCGAAGCGGTTCTTCAAACGTAACCACCACTTTCTTTCCGAGCGCCTTCACGGTAGGTGTTCTTCGTTGCGGAGGCGACATAAGCACCTGATTGGCAGCATCCTTCATCTGCAGATATTCGTTGCATTGAATAACAATCGTATTGCCGCTGAAGTTGACGCTTCCATTGGCGGGGGTAACGTTCAGAATATCCGGGGGCGTGGTATCTTTAGGACCACCTTGCGGACCCATACCCTTATTGGCGCAAGCCCTCAAGCAAAGAGCGGCCAGCACCATCCATAGGTATATGTAATATTTACGTAATCTCATTTTTGTTCTGAAGGCGTAAAGATTTGATAGCCCACATCGCAATTCAAGCAACGCTGCCGAATGCAATATTCCTGATAAAGGTGAATAAATGTCTGCGAATCAGCAGCCGAACGAATGCGAACTCCTAATGTACGCCATTGGCTGATGATATGATTTTTCTCTGCTGGTATAGTGTCGAGCAATTGGTAAGCAGTCTCACGAAGCGTTTTATCCCCATGCGCGCGCCCCCACGCATATTTATAAGGTACAGCCGTGTTGATAATCAACACATCTACAGCCGACTTTCCAATCGTGCCTTTAGGAGCAGATTTTGCTGCTGCAGGAGGCACTTCTGCACCAAAGCGATAATGCGTTTGCCAATACGCTGAAGGAACGACAGAGAAACACGCTCTAAGTTTCTTTAAATCAGCCGTTTGGATAATCTCTGAAAGCAAATGCTCGGACTGGTGAATGAGTTTGGCGAACTGAGCTATTCTAAGATGCGGGAAATTTTGCGGGCGCATTCTTCCCATCTTCCACATAGAGCCCGCGATTGGAACAAGATTAAATTTCTTCTGAAGAAAACAATATTCCTTCCATAGGCGCGACGAATAGTCATCGGTTGCCGTTTCTGCTGTGAGTAATCCACTCTGTCCGAAGAGGATAGCCTCGAGTTGAAAGACCGAACTCCGGTGCTTCATCAAGTAATTGAGCGGAGTCTGCTTTGCCATCAATTCAAAGGGCAGACTATTGGTATGAAAACCAAAATTATGCGCGAGCGTCACGTAAAAAGCATCATTCCACCCATTGTGGGTAAGGAGCAACAATTGTTCAATAGCCGCACACTTACGCATCATTCGGTCTTTTAGCAGTTGGCGTTTCCAATTGTCGATTCGCTCATCCTCCTGCTCCCATTCGCGCGCACAAAGCCACTTGCGATTGGCCAGTAACGCGTCTAAAAAGTGCGGATCCTCAGGATATTTCAATTCGCATTGTGCAATCTTCTCGCCTCGGCTGTTGAAAATCTCTTTATCTGCTTCTTTTACGACATGGAGAATGACCGTATCATACGCTGCATCTTGGTGATGCCCATGCTTCATCCAATCCGAACTCTTTACGTGAATCTCCACATTCCCAACCAATACAACGCCATCCATACGAATCTGAGCAGCAGAGAAATCCGGACCGGCATCCATATTATGATTGCCGGGATCGATTACTTCCAACTGTCGTCCATCCGTTGTCGTTTGCGGAAAATCTCGGAAGAGGCCATTAAGCCAAATCGTATGAAGCAGAAATTCGGGCATAATGCTTATAATAATCGTAATTCATAGCCCTCCTGCCGCCAGAAATCAATCGCTTTCGGCAGCACTTCGAGCATACGTTCTGAAGATTTGAGGCTGTCGTGGAAAACCACGATGGAGCCGTTTCGTGTATATCGTTGGATTACCTCCAGCATTTTCTCTGGAGCGTAAGCCTTATTATAGTCGTGCGTTAGTACGTCCCAAAGGACGATGGTATAACCAGCATTGAGCAGTTCCCTTTTTTGAGAAGGTTTCATGCGGCCATAAGGCGGTCTAAAAAGCGGCTTGTCCATTTGAGCACCTGCCTTTCTCAAAAGCGCATCACAATCTGAAACATCTCTCAAATAAGCTGACAAGGAGGTCTTCAAACCGGGCAAATGATGAAACGTATGGTTGCCCACCCTATGTCCATCTTCCAAAATCATGCGAAGCAACTCGGGATATTTCCGTGCATTATCGCCCACGCAAAAAAACGTGGCTTTTACCTGCTTCTCGCGAAGAATGGCTAAAATTTTGGGCGTCATCTCGGGGATAGGACCATCATCAAACGTCAGATAGACAGCCCGTTGGGCAACGTTGCATCGCCACAATACATGACGATACAAACGCTGCACACGAGCAGGAAATTGATATAAGGGGCGAAATAACATGTTCGCCTGATTATGAGCGCATAGGAGCTTGAGCCTCTACATCCCAAGCCAGTGAACTTGCGCCAAGGATAGCAGCATCCGAATCCTTAAGCGTAGATACAAGCACTTTCACTTTGTTCTTCCAAATGGGGAGAACATTCGCATTCATTGCCTCTACAATCGGGTCCATAATCCAATGGCCGGACTTGGTGAGACCGCCAAAGAGGATGATGGCTTCGGGAGCAGAGAAGGCTACGAAATCAGCCAGTTTCTGACCGAGCAGACGACCGGTAAACTCGAAAATCTCCTTAGCCACTTCATCACCAGCTTCAGCTGCTTTGAATACGTCATACGAAGTGATATGGTCGATATCCAAATTGCGGAGGAGCGTCTCTTTAGAAGAATTGGATACAATCTCCTTAGCCGAACGAGCCACACCCGTTGCCGAAGCGTAAGCCTCGATACAGCCTTTCTGACCGCAACCACATTGGCGTCCTTCCGGTCCGTGAATAATCTTGGTATGACCAAGTTCGCCTGCGAAACCATCATGACCATAAACGATTTTACCATCGATTACAATACCCGAACCAACACCCGTACCGAGCGTAATCTCAATGAAGTTACGCATTCCGCGAGCAGCACCATAAGTCATTTCACCCATAGCAGCAGCATTGGCATCGTTGGTAATGCGACATGGTACACCCATTCGTTCGCTGATTAATTTAGCAAACGGAACAAGGCCCTTCCATGGGAGGTTGGGAGCATACTCGATGCAGCCAGTATAGTAGTTGCCATTAGGCGTACCTGCACCTACACCACGTACTTGATCCATACCGCCGAAATCATCAGCGAGTTTCTTCATTTCAGAGCAGAGCACATCGCAATATTCATTAATATCAGGAAAATCAGGGGTTGGAATAGAAGAAGACTTCAGCACGTTGCCACGTGCATCAACGATACCAAACTTGGTACCCGTACCGCCCATGTCGATACCCAAAACATACGGTTTTTCCATGATGAGAAAATTTAGAGGATGAATAGTTATTTTTTGTTGATTTTAGAGCCCATAAGAGCAAACCAAAGGATATATGCCACCATAGCTACAACGAGCCAATACGAAACCATGTATCCTACACTGTTGGCGATAGCTTCCTGAATAAGCGGCATCACGCCACCACCTACAACCATCGTCATGAAGATACCCGAAGCCGCAGCCGTATATTTGCCCAATCCCTCGGTAGCCAGGTTGAAAATATTACCCCACATTACAGACGTGCACAAACCGCAGAGCACAAAGAAGAGGCACTTAACCGGCACCTCTGCATAGAAGTTCATCGTCATGCTTTCAGGAATAAAGATAGCCAAAACGAGCAATACCAACGCCACAATAGAAACAATGGTCAACTGTGTGCGGGTAGAGACTTTACCGGAAATAAACGAGCTGGTAAAACGGCCTACAAGCATAAGAAACCAATAGATAGTTGCAATCGAACCGGCAATAGCCGTTGCATTCGGGATATTGAGCGAATTCAGATAGAAAATCATCTCACCGGGGATACCAACCTCTACACCAACGTAGAAGAAAATGGCAATCACACCGAAAATCAAGTGCTTATATCCAAGAGCACCTTTGATAAGCGCCATCGTGTCGCCACCTTCCTGCTCGGGCTCTACCAGCGGGGTAAAACCGATGATTACGATAGAAGCAGCAAACACACCCATAGCGATATACAGGAGCGGAGCTACGTGAGCCATCGAGGTTTGCTTGGTAACCTCACCAATCAGCATACCTGCGAGCATCGGAGTAAGGCTACCGGCAAGCGAATTGAGCGAACCACCAATCTGCACATACTGATTACCGCGATTACCACCACCACCAAGCAGGTTAAGCATCGGATTCACTACCGTATTCAGCACGCAAACAGAAAAACCGCAGATGAATGCACCAAGCAGATAAATGAAATAGTTCAAGTTCATCAAACCACCGAAGATAGCCGTTTCTGCACCGGTTCGGGAAGAGAGGAATTGAACACAAACACCAATAAAACCAAGCGCAAGACCAACTAAAACGGTCTTCTTGTAGCCCATCTTGGAAATCATGATACCAGCCGGGATACCCATAAAGAGATAAGCAGCAAAATTCATCATGTTGCCCATCATACCTGCCCAACTGTACTGGAATTTCCAGATGGTGCCAAAGGGTGCTGCCATGTTCGTAACAAACGAGATCATGGCAAAGAGGAACATCATCGCAATAATAGCGATAACGACACTTTTGTTGTTTTCATTTTTCATAAAATTGAAGATTATTTGGATTTTGGAATTAGTTTAAGAGTTGCGCACGCAAGAAATCGAGCATGCGATGATAGAGATGGTTGTAGTTCGAACGTTTGCGCAGGAAATGGTTGTCATCTGGATAGATCTGCATCTCAAACTGCTTTCCTTCGCGCACGAGCGCCTCCATGTAGAGGAATGCATTCTGCACATGCACGTTGTCGTCCGCCAAGCCATGCACAATCAGCACCCTACCCTGCAAATGTTGCGCCAATTGGGGCAATGCCGAAGCATCATACCCTTCTTCGTTCCACTCCGGCCGCTGCATGAATCGCTCGGTATAGCCCGAGTCATAGAGTCGCCAATCCGTAACGGGTGCAACGGCAATACCGCAACGGAAGGGGCTGCTGCCGGCATTGTTATTAAAACGCATTTTGCCTGTCAGTTTGGGCTCCATCGAGCAAATCGACATACTCATCAGCGTCTCAAATCCGCCATAGCTCCAGCCCCAGATAGCTATTCTGGAAGCATCTACCCACGCTTGTTGTCCGAGCCAAAGGGCTGCCGCTACCTGATCTTCAGCTTCGCGAATGCCGAGTTGAGAGTAGGTAGCATTGCGGAAAGCTCGTCCGCGAGCATCTGTACCTCTGCCATCCACGCAAACGCACACCACTCCTTCTTTAGCTGCCAGATACTCCTCCCAATCGATACGCCAGCGGTTGAGCACCTGCTGAGAGGTAGGACCGCTATACTGCATCATCAATACGGGATATCGCTTGGCTTCAGAGAAATCAGCCGGACGAAGCATCCAGCCGTTGAGCGTATCACCTCGGGGCGTAACGAATGAGAAGAATTGCTTTACAGGTAATCCGGCCGCTTTCGCACGCGCCAATACCGCATTATTATTCTTCAATTCGCGCACCATTTTTCCATCGCGCGTATATAAAGTATATTGTCCGGGATTCTCCACCGATTGGAAATAATCCACGAAATATGTCAGTTTGTTAGAGAATACCGCCTGATGCATACCCTCCCCTTTCGAGAGCGCTTTCACCGTGCCCTTCTTCACGTTGAGTTGATAAATATAGCGCGTCATGGGATTTTTGTCAGCAGCCTGATAATAGAGCATTCCGGTAGCCTCATCATAGCCATAAAGGGCAGTCACATCGAAATTACCTTTCGTGAGCAACTGCTTTTTGCTGCCAGAAGCAGAATACTTATACACATGCCGATATCCATCCTCTTCACTCACTACCAATACAGAATTATCCGACAACCATTGCCATTCGTCGAACAACTCGTAATTCACGAAATATTGCTTGCTTTCTTCTGTATAAAAACGCTGAGAAAGTGTAGATTTGGGGTTGGCGTAAAACACCTCCATCTTATTCTGATTTCGGTTCATACGCAGGATAACCATCTCGCCTTGGGGGTTATCTTTCGTAGGATTTGTCCATCCAATTCGAGGTATATACGAATCGGATTGTTCGGGCAGTTGAATGGTCTTGACAGACTTGTAATAGGTATCATACACGCAAGCACTTGCCACCGCATTCTTATCGCCTGCCTTCGGATAACGAAGCTGCTTCACTTCGGGATAGCGCAAGCCCTTGCCTTCTTCATCCAAGTAATCAATCCACCGGAAAAGCGGCACCTCTGTCTCGTTGAGTCTGACGAAAGCCAACTGCTTGGAGTCGGGAGAAAAAGCATACATAGCCGTTGTACCAAACTCCTCTTCATACAGCCAATCGGCCGCACCATTGAATATCTTATCGGGCTCGCCATCGCGCGTTACGGCCACTTCCGTGCCATACACCACCTTGTGGATGTAAAGGTTGTTATCGCGGCAGAAAGCGATATACTCGCCATTGGGCGAGAATACCGGGTCGCGAACGGGCATCGTATCTGACAAGGCCTTCAGTTCGCCTCGCTTACGGTCGTAGAGATAATAATCGGCAGTAAACGAACGGCGAAATTGTCGCTGGCTATTGTTATAGACCAACACAAAACGATCCACAGGTGAGAGAATAAACCCATCAATAGATTTAAGTTTCATGTTTTTGGTGTGCGCGATACTGAAAAGGGTATCGGTTACTGCTCCCGTCTTGTAAGAGTAAGCAAGCACCATGCCGTCTTTGAGCATCGCATAATGTTCGCCATCCGCCATCGGAGTGGATTCCTCCAGACGTTGAGGCTTGAACTTCCCGGCCGTAATATCGTCCAACAAATCGGCTTGCGCCATGACCGGCAACAAGGCCAATACCAAATACAGAAGTCGTTTCATATTATTTTCTTGCTTTCTTGGATTGTTCTTTTACTTGCTGACGCATCATAGCCTGCTGCTCGCGTTGCATCTTCTCCAGACGCTCCATGAAGCCCGACTTCTTCTGCGGTCCTTTCTTGGCTTTCTTTGCCTGCGCCTTCTCCATCTCAGCCAACACGCGCTTGTCGTTGAGCGTCCAGCGGAAGATCATCGTTTGGAGAATGGTCATCAAGAGCGAAATGAAGTAATAATAGCTCAAGCCGGCTGCATAGTTATTGAACACAAAGAGGAACATAATCGGCATCGCATACATCATCCATTTCATCATCTTCATTTGCGGATCGTTGCCTCCGGGCTGCGTCTGCATATTGATATAGGTATAGATGATATTCGTGATGGTCATCAAGAGGGTAAAGAGCGAGATATGGTTATCAAATGCCCAACTGATGATAGGAATATACGTATCCCAACTGATGATGGCGTCATAGGCCGAGAGGTCTTCAGCCCAGAGGAAGGACTGTCCGCGAAGCTCGATAGCCGTGGGGAAGAACCAGAACATCGCCATTACCACCGGCATTTGGAACAGCATCGGGAGACAGCCGGACATAGGCGAAACACCAGCTTTGCTATACAACGCCATGGTAGCCTGCTGACGCTCCTGCATCTTTTCGGGCGGGTACTTGGCGTTGATCTCATCGAGTTGCGGCTTCAATACACGCATTTTTGCCGAACTCTTATAGCTCTTAAACGTAAACGGCAGGATAATCAGCTTGATTACGAGCGTCATCAGGAAAATCACCCAACCGATATGCAAGCCCCATTTGGTGAAGAGGTCAAACATCGGAATCACGAGGATACGGTTAATCCACGCTACAATCTCCCATCCGAGGGGCACCAACGTGCGCAAACGAAGCAGCTCATATTTCTGCTTGCCCTTATCATACGCATTGAGCGTGTGGTAGTGGTTCGGACCGAGATACATCTTGAAGCTTGTTGCCGTCTTTCCGGTCGGATCAAAAAGCACCGAAGCGGTAGTGCTATATTCTTTGATATAACGCGTGTTTTTACCCATCAAAGTAGAACTGATATCGGTAGAAGTAAAGGCCGAATCAGCAATCATCACAGTCGAGAAGAACTGATCCTTATAGGCAATCCAGCGGATTTTGCCGCTCTCCTGCTCACGTTCATTTTTCGCTTCACTCAACTTCTCGATATCGCGATTGATAAACATATACTGAAGTTGCGCATATCGCTCCTCAAACTTACGTCCGCGCTCCTGCTGCGGAATAAGTTGATGCCAGGTCATCTCCATCGAGTTGACGTTGGTAGCAAGTACTTGCTCCATACCATGGCATTGGATACGGAAACCAATCATGTAGTTATCAGCAGGAATCTGATACTCGAAATCCATATACGCACCCCCTTCAGCATGCAAGCGCATTCTTACGATTTGCACACCATCTTCCGCAAACTGCACGGGTTGCGGTTCGAAATAGAGACTGCGCGTATTGAGCACGCGGTCGTTCTTCGTAATCAAGGTAAAGCCGAGCGCATACTCATCGCCCTCAAACAAGCGAAGCATATTCACCGAATCGCCATACGCTTTATAGTTCTTCAGTTCGGCTTTATAGAGCACACCACCCTTGGGGTCAAACGTCAGTCGGAGCAATTCGCTCTCCACTACGAGTTTTTCAAGGTCGGAATTAATAGCAAAAGCCGCATCTGCAAAAGCGCCATATTGCGCACGCAAATGCTCTTGAAGGGCAGCCGTATCCACAACGGCTTCTGATGCTTGCAGTTCGGCCAACTGCTTTTGAGCCTCGGCTTCTGCCTGCTTTTGAGCCTGTACAAACGCAATCGAATCGCGTACATGCTGGCGCCGAGCCAGCTCTTCCTTAGAGGGTCGATTAAAATAACTGAATCCAATCAAAATAGCGGCTATCAATCCGAAGCCAATCCATGTGTTTTTATCCATTTCTGTTTTTGTTTATTTCATAATTTTTTATGCACGCACATTGCACATGCGCACATACACGCAAAATCGGCTACAAAATTACTAAAAAAATCTGACATTCCCAAATTTACATGTTATTTTTTATGTATTTTTAACGTTTTGCACGATTTTTGTAGGTAAAATCTCCGTTATGACAGATTCATTTGCATTAATCACCGGTGCTTCATCCGGTATGGGTTACTGCTATGCCCAGCAATTAGCCGCCCGAGGCTATCAGCTTTTGATTGTGAGCAATGAGCCCGCGATCCACGAAAAAGCAGCTATATTGAGAAACGAGTATCCCGTTCAGGTAGTGAGCCTTGAGCGCGACCTTTCGCTGCCTTCTGCAGCTCAGGAACTGCATCAGTATTGCATAGATAATCAGCTCGAAGTGGAGGTACTCGTCAATAATGCAGGTGTTTATCACGACCGTGATTTTCTCCTCGATTCTGAGCGCTTCAACTCGTTGATTCTCAATCTGCACATGTACACGCCTGCTATGCTCTGCTATTACTTCGGGCAGGATATGGTAGCGCGCCATAAAGGGTATATCCTCAACGTGTGCTCCATCACGTCCACGATTGCCGTACAACGATTGGCCACGTATAGCGCCACCAAAGCGTTCCTCTCCAATTTCAGCCGTGCCCTCCATGTGGAGCTTCGCCAGAAAGGAGTGATTGTAACGGATGTCAGCCCGGGAGCAGTCGATACCGGTCTCTACAACATCCACCCTGTCTTCACCAAGATGGGGCGCGCACTCGGCATCATCGTTTCGCCTGAATACTTAGTGCGTCGTGCGCTCAATGCCCTCTTCAGAGGCAGAGCCAAAACCACTGTTCCTTTCGTTTGGAGCAAACTCATTCAGCTTTTCGTAGCCCTCATCCCCACCTGCTTACTCCGTCTTATTCGCCGATGCGGATATTAATCAAGTAACGCTACAATCAATCAAAGGCCAAAGGCAGATAAACCATTGGCTTCACAAACCAACTACGGTCAGCCCATCGGCTGACCGTATATCGTATTCTAAGCCCTTCTGAGAAATCAGTCTGTGCTTACCACATGTCCGGGCAAACGCCTCAGATTGTATTGTGAAGCCATTATCTCGCCATAGGCGCCCGCACTTCGGAGAGCGAGGATATCGCCTCTATGCGTGAGCGGCATCTCGAAATTTTCCACAAACACATCCGAGGATTCACAAATCGGTCCTACCACATCGTATCGCATACGTTCCTTGCGGCCTTCACGTTTGGCTGTGAGGTTTTCCACTTTGTGGTAGGCATCATACAGAGCAGGACGAATCAAATCGGTCATACCCGCATCCACCATTACGAACTCCTTCTGCTCAGTATGTTTGACATACAGCACACGCGTAATCAGACTGCCACATTGGGCTACCACAGCACGTCCTAATTCGAAGTGAAGTTCCTGATCCTCACGCAGTTTAAGGAATTTTCGAAAGGTGCGGAAATAGCCCTCAAAATCGGGTATACAGAAGTGGTTGGGATGGTCATAACTAACGCCCAAACCGCCACCCACATCGATATTCTTCACCCTTATTCCGGCTGCTTCAATCTGCTCTACCAGTTTATTCACCTGCATGCAGAGGTTGCGGAAAGGCGCAAAATCGGTAATCTGACTGCCGATATGGAAATGCAGGCCTTCAAACGCAATATGCGGCATCGCCATACACTTCTCGATGGTAGGCATCAAATCCTTTATTTGAATGCCGAACTTATTGATATTCAGTCCTGTAGTGATTTTCTTATGGGTATGCGCATCCACGTTCGGATTGATGCGGAGGCATACATGCGCTACCTTGTTCATCTCTCCTGCAATACGCTCGATATTCTCCAATTCCTCTACCGATTCCACATTGAGGGCAGCAATCTCCTTCTCGAGTGCGAGACGAATCTCCCAATCGGCTTTTGCTACTCCCGCAAAGAGAATCTGCTCAGGTTTGGCACCAGCTTCCAGCGAAGCGCGCACCTCTCCTCCGCTCACACAATCCGTACCTAAACCGGCATCAATAATCGTTTTGAGAACAGGCTCAGTCGCACAGGCTTTTACGGCATAATGCACATGCCAATTGGGCTCTGGAGCAGTTCGTTTGATTTCCTCTACCGTCTGCCGGAGCAGCTCAAGATCGTAATAGTAGAAAGGCGTCTCTCGGCCAGTCCACTCATCTATCGGAAACACAGTCATAACTAAAGAAATTACGTTAACCTATTCAAATCACTTACAAAGTGCTTGATAAAACTCTGCAACAGCTACGATACCGTTTTCAAACACCTCCAAATCCATCGATTCGTTAGGCGAATGGATAGCGTTTTGCTCTAAACCGAAGCCCATCAAAATAGTCTTCACGCCCAGCACTTTCTCAAAAGTGGCAATAATAGGGATACTGCCGCCTCGGCGAGCTGCAAGCGGTTTCTTTCCGAAGGCTTTCTCAAATCCTGCTTCGGCTGCTTTGTATGCCGGCAAATCGATGGGGCACACATAGCCCTGACCACCATGCATAGGCGTCACCTCCACTTTCACGGACTTAGGAGCAATTTGCTGCATGTATTCCACAAACGCACGACTGATTTCTTCGTGATCTTGATTGGCCACCAGTCGGCAACTCACTTTGGCAAACGCCTCACTCGGCAACACCGTCTTGCTGCCTTCGACCGTATAGCCGCCCCAAATGCCGCAGATATCAAAACTCGGACGACAACTATTGCGCTCAAGCGTGTTGTAACCAGCCTCGCCCTGAAGGGCATCCACACCGATAGCCTGCATGTATTTCTGCTCATCAAACGGAATCTCACGAATCATCTCGCGCTCGGCTTCTGGAATGGGGAGCACCTTATCGTAGAAACCCGGAATAGTGATGCGACCATCAGCATCAATCACCTTATCGAGCATACCGCAAAGCACGTTGATGGGGTTAGCCACAGCGCCTCCGAAATGGCCGGAATGAAGGTCTCTATTCGGACCGGTCACCTTCATCTGCCAATACGCCAATCCGCGCAAACCGGTAGTGATAGAGGGCGTGTCCTTACCTATCATCGAGGTGTCGCTCACGAGGATAATATTGCATTGGAGCAAGTCGCGATGGGCAATCATAAACGGCTCAAGCGAGGGGCTGCCAATCTCCTCCTCACCCTCGAAAATGAATTTCACATTAGCCTTCATCTTGCCCTCTTTTACGAGGTATTCAAACGCTTTCACCTGAATCAGACTCTGACCTTTATCATCGTCCGCGCCACGCGCATACAAGCGTCCATCGCGCACTTCGGGCTCAAACGGGTTGCTTTTCCAGAGCTCGAGCGGTTCAGCCGGCATCACATCGTAATGGCCATACACGAGCACGGTAGGTGCCCCATCTGCCACATGATATTCGCCATACACCATCGGATTGCCTTCGCTCGGCATCACTTCGGCATGTTGCGCTCCGGCAGCCAACAGCAACTCCCGCCAACGCTCAGCACAACGGAGCATGTCAGATTTGTGTTCCTCCTTGCAGGAGATACTCGGGATTCGAATCAACGATGCCCACTCTTCACGAATGCGAGGCATCTCTTCTTGAATGTAATTACGGATTTCCATGATACGTTTTTTATAAGAGTTTAGAATTCAATTCATCATAATATTTGGGCGAAACGGGAATGGGTTTTACGCCTGACACATCCAGTTCGGCAATAATTACCCCTTCCTTATCTTTTCGGAGCACTTTCACGTGCTTAGGATTGACGTAATATTTTCGTTGACAACGCACAATATCATGCTTTTCCATCAGCGGTTGCAAACGCGTGAGCGAGTTGCGAAGCGAATATTCATTCAGGTTCTCGCCATCGATATAGCGAATATTGCTGTAATTTTCTTCGGCCTCAATGTAAAGAATCTTTTCGGAAGCAATCACGAGTTTGAGTCGGCCCGTGTAGTCTTCAAATCGAATCAAACTGGCTTCGGGCACATCTTCTTTCTCATCTTTTTTGAGCGCAAGAATGAGGTTGATGATTACATAACCATACACCAACACAGCAAATAGCATCAAAAAACAGTAGCCCACGCCTTGGAAATAGGAATACAGCCCTTTATACATTAAAACCATGTAAAGGGCGCAAAAAAACGCGCTCACTACCACCTCTGCCAATATCCAAAGCAAATAGTAATACAACGGCATGCGGACTTTGCAAACAGTCATCGGAATACGGCTTGCGCACAATACACCCATCACGATAAGGCTGATGATAATGATATTAAAATGATACCATCTGCCATCCACCATATACAGCCATTGCAGCATCCATTCCGAGCGATACAGCAGCAAAAAAACGAATAGAAACAACGGCAGGGCAAAAATATGCACGAGCATCGATGTCAATCCCGTCTGATAAGGCTTCATATTTTCCATATACAACAATTTTTAATCTACTATTTCAATGTGACGAAATGAAAAATGGCCGAATTTGGTCACAATATAGCCGTTTTAGTCACCTTTTCCTATCTTTCATCAAAAATTATGCCATTTAATCACAAATATTTGCTACTGACAGAATTTTGCAGTAATTTTGCAGCGCTTTTCCGGAAAAGCCGCAATTCTTCCGCTGTTGAGAGTTGCTAATCTGCCAGCGCACACGTCACACATGACGCACATGACAAGCGTAAGCGCACACGTCACATGGCGCACATGCTACACGATAGCGCACGACATCAGATAAATAAGGAAACAGCCTGTTAAACTCATTAAACATTATTCGATATGAACGCAATACAACTCACCTCCGCTACCGCTAAGCACAGCGATACGACCACCAGCATAAGTAAGAAAGTCATCCGTTCGGCTGCCAATCAAGGCATCCACTCGGCAGCTGCTCAAGGCAACCATTCGGCAGCCGCTACCGACTTCGCTTTCCCTTCGGCTGATGAAGAACACGCCAACGCACAAACGCATTTTGGCGGCATCATCCTCACCCTCTTGTTGGGCGGACCGCTGATCAGCCTGTCGCTGGAGCTCGATTGGACGTATATCCTCGGCACTTGCCTCTTCGTAGCAGGCATGCTCGCCATGTACACGTGCAGCACCCTCTACCATGCCGCCACGGATATCGAAAAGAAAAAGCGCTTGCGTATCCTCGACCATTCGAGCATTTACGTCATGATTGCCGGCTCTTACAGCATCATCTGCACGAGCGTCTTAGGCGGCTGGATGGGTTGGAGTCTTTTTGCTTTCCTCTGGGCGTGTACAATTGCCGGCATCATCGGTAAGTTCATCGCCATCGGCAAGTATCCGCGTCTCTCTCTGTTGCTTTATCTACTGATGGGTTGGGTGGCGCTTATCGTGATCGTACCTCTCTGGAAAGCCCTCTCCCACCTCGCTTTTGCGCTCGTGATTGCAGAGGGACTCGCATACACCATCGGGGCGTATTTTTTCAAACATGACGAAGAGCACGCCCACTTCCATGCCATTTGGCATATCTTCATCCTTCTCGGCTCGATCTTCCACCTCCTGGCCGTGATGCTCATCTTGGTAAACGGATAACGAAACCATTCCGATAGTCTCGTATAGTCGATTCCCCCCATAAATGTGGATTTCCACATTGATTTCAGTTTATAGTATTTTTGTGAAGCGGGAGCTGTGAAGCCCTCGCTTCATTGTTTATGTACAGCAAAGTCGTCAAGCCGTTCATCACCTCTTTTCCATCGCTATACACCCTCTCATCCTCCACTCATCCATAACGCATCTAGCTTACATCTAGCTTACACCGCACGAGAATGTAAGCTAGATGTAAGCTAGATGTAAGCTAGATGCACGTGTGCTGAACATACAATAAACGAGTTATCCTTAGTCGCTAACCTGATGATAAAAGAGAAAAAAACATGCCAATACAGCGAATTTTGAACATTTGGTGTGATTTTTGTGGTTGCAATGTGTATTTATAAAAACAATGTATATGGAAACACCCCCTACGAATCCCCAAATGCTGGTGTCAGCCATCAATATGCTGTTGCGTGACGGTGCATTTGACTCGCTCGAAGCCCTTTGCGCATATTACGATCGCGATCAAGAAGCGCTACTCCGCACCCTTGCAGAGGCCGGCTTCGAATACCTGCCCGAGCAAAAACGTTTCTACTGAAAAGATGGACAAGTCCATTTTCATGAACAATACAGCTTCTTGCACGTTTGGCACGCTTTTTGCGTTTTAGCAATCAAAACCAACAGAAACGCCTATGAAACGCATGATTCTTTTCCTGAGTGCTATGTTCTTCTGCCTCAGCATTTTCGCCCAACAAGTATCTACAGCAGTAGCGGCAAAAGCGAAACAAGCGCCCACAAAAATTGAAGCGAACGCAAAGCAAGTGCCCAATACAGAAAAGGCGAGCACGAAACAGGCGCCCACTACGATTCTCGTAATGGATTCGGCCAATGCGCTCTTGCATGGTGTAAGCATTACCGCAGCAGGTTGCGAGCCCTTCACCACTACCTTCGACGGACGCTATGTGATGGGGCTGCCGTTGCAAAACGACCTCCTGCTAACGCTCGTTGCGCCTCTTCGCGATACCGTGCGTTTTACCCTCACTCCTGCCATGCAAGGGCAGACGGTAATCATCCGAATGGGCGAACGCCATTATCCCGAAATAGGTATTGGCGAAGAATATGATGAGGATGCCACAAGCACTGGCGGCAAGCGCAAAAGCCGAAAAGAAGTTGTAGTGTTAGGCTATGGGGCACCTATGTTGGCCAGCAGAGCCTCTACCGAAGCCGCCAAAGATAGCTATTTTGTGGAGGAGGAAGAAATAGAAACGGCAGAAAAAGCGGATGCAGGAATACCTACTTATTCTGTTCGCGGGACAGCCAACACCCTACCCTCGGCAGGCAAACTCACCGCAGGTGAAGTCAACGATTTCGCCAAATGGGCGCTCTGGCCGAAACTGCTTGATGGCTCCCACAAAAACTACCTCCAAGACTGGCAGATGGTACCTCGCAACCGCTATGTGGTGCAGCTCACCAACACGCAAGGTTACCCCATCGCAGATCGGTCGGTCAGCCTCACCGATAAGAAAGGCAACACCCTCTTCCAAGCCCGTACGGACAACACCGGCAAAGCAGAGCTTTGGGAAGGGCTGTTTAAAACAAGCAAATCGACTGCTGCTTTTGTGCAGATTGACGGTCTGCAATATCCTGCCCAACGCTTTGATACAGAGGGACTTATCCGCATTAGCATCAACGAGCCGTGTGAAGCGCCCGAAGTGGCGGACGTGTTCTTCATCTTCGATGCTACCGGCTCGATGGGCGATGAGCTTCGTTACCTTCAGGCAGAGATGCAAGACGTCATCAGTCGTTCGCAATCGGCTGTTGAGGGATTGCATATCCGCACCGGTGCCCTCGTGTATCGCGACTACAGCGATGCTTACCTCACCCGCATCTCGCGTTTGAGCGACTCCATCCAACCAACGCAACAGTTTATCTCCGCCCAATCGGCTGCTGGTGGTGGCGACTACGAAGAGGCTGTGCCTGAGGCAGTTATGGCAGCTGTGAATGCTGCGGGTTGGTCGCCTTCGGCTCGTGCGCGCATCGCTTTCCTTATCCTCGATGCTCCCTGCCATAATGATGAAACAACGCTCAAGCTGCTCCACGAGCAAGCGCTCAATGCAGCCGCAGCCGGCATCCGCATCGTGCCCATTGTGTGCAGCGGTCTTCGCGAGAGTGGCGAACTGCTCATGAGAAGCCTTGCCCTCATCACCAACGGCAGCTCATTCTTCCTCACCGATGACTCTGGCATTGGCGGCACCCACCTCAAGCCCACTACCGACTCGCTCAAAGTGGAGCACCTCAACGACATGCTCGTGCGAACCATCATCTCGTTCTCCCGCATGCCCGATTGCCAAATCGAAGAGTGGGCGGAAACGGCTATCGAACCGCAAGAAACGGATGCGTTCCTGCCACAACCGTTTGAGTCGGAAGATCTCGACTCGCTGCCGACCATTTTACCTTCCCTGCCTTTGGCAGATGTGCTATCCATACGCCCTAACCCCTGCACAGAATACTGCCTCGTGAACCTACCCCTCGGATGCGAAGCGCTCTTCCTCACGGACCTCACCGGAAAGACGATCCAAGGCTTCGGAAAAATGCCGGAAGCAACGCTCGATTACCCTATCCGAACCGACATGCTCGCCAGTGGAATCTACTTTGTAAAAGCCTTCTACGGCGGCCGTTGGTACACGCAAAAACTAATCGTAAAATAGTTTTTTACCAAAAAAAGTAAAAAAATACCTGCCTTTCTTGCACGATTCAATTTTTTTTCGTAATTTTGCAGTCGAAATCATGAAAGACAGGTATTTTTATGCATTACGACTCCCTCGTTTTACACCAGATTCTTGAAGACGCCGATCAAAGCATAGCCGTAATAGATGCCAATTCCCGGAGTTTGCTCTATGTCAACAAAAAGGCGAGAGATTTTTTGAGTATAACCAACGATACCTTTCTCGATATACATTGTTATAGGGCGCTTTTTGGCTACTCCGAACCCTGCATTTTCTGTCCGCTCAAGCGTGCTAATCAAGGAAACCAACTGACGCACACCTACCGCAAAGGCAATGGTATTTTCAGTTCGCGCTACAAGCCCATCATTTGGAATGGGCAGCCTGCATATGCCGTATATGTGCAGGACATCACCGAAGTGAGCGTTTCTGAAAATATCTACAACACCGAGGTGGAGGCTATCATGAACTCCAACACGGACACACAGGGCGTCACACATCTCGACCTCGATGCCAATATCGTTCTTTACAGCAAGAGTACCCTCAATACGTATTCGAATACCCTTCCGAAAATTGCGGAACTTTGCATTTATACTTTCACGGATTTTATTATCGAGGAGTCAGAAAAATATCAATTCCGCAACCAATTCAACCCTTCGAACCTCAGGCTGATTTTCGAAATGGGGCAACGTTCGCTCTCCCGCGAGTATCGCGTTCGCAAAAAAGATGGCACGATTTTTTGGACACGTCTTACAGCCAGTTTGATTAAGAACCCCACCAACAACCACCTTGAGTGCGTGCTCTTTGCTATCGACTGCACCCGCGAGCATGAGCTCCGAAAAAGCATCGAGGAAATCAACCTCATTAATCAGGCCATCTCATCCGATTATGGCACGATCATGACGGTGAACATCAACAAGGGACTCATGCATATTCATAAACTCAGTTCGGACTACAACGCTTCGTCAATTAACATGCCAAACGACTGTCCATTCGATGAGTTTTTCTCGGCTTATATCCATAATTAGGTATTGCCCGAATATCAGAATGACTTGTGGGAGACCATCAATGTAGCCAACCTGCGTAAGCTCGTTGCCAAAGGCAAACATACGATTCGAAAAGTCTTTAAGGTTCGCCCCAATCGTGCTGGTCAGCAGAATTTCGAGGTGCTGCTTCTGCCTGTAGAGAAAGACGACAAGAGCAATTTTGTGTTGGTCAGCAAATGTATCGACGACTTGGTGGCGCACGAAGAGCAGGAGAAGCAACGGCTTCAAGCCGCCCGAAACGAAGCCGAATTGGCTCGTCAAGAAGCCGAGGCTTCGAGAGACTTGGCCAATGATGCTCGGCGTGAAGCAGAAGCATCAAGAGACTTGGCCAATGCTGCTCGGCGTGAAGCAGAACAGGCGCGTACTGCGGCCGAAACGGCCAACAAAGCCAAGACCGATTTCCTCTTCAGCATGAGCCATGATATCCGTACGCCTATGAACGCCATCATTGGCTTCTCTGATATCATCCGCAAACACGTCAACGACCCCAAAGCCGTATTACATTACCTTGATAAACTTCAGTCTGCCAACGGTTTCCTCCTCTCCCTCATCAATAATGTGCTCGAGATGGCGCGCATCGAAAGCGGTAAGGAGCGACTCGATGAGATTCCGATGAATATCCACGATTCCTGCGATGGGCTACGAAGCATTTTCGAAAACCGATTCCGTGATAAAAGCATCACGTTTGAGCTACAAATCAACGTGCAACACGCAGATATTTGGGGTGACAGCACCAAGGTTCATGAAGTCTATCTGAATCTGCTCAGCAATGCCGAGAAATACACCCCTGTTGGTGGACATGTACACATGAGTGTCAATGAGTTACCTTCAGAATCAGAAGATGTCGTTATTTACAAAACCATCCTCGAAGACAATGGTATCGGCATGTCGAAGGCCTTCCTCCCCACCCTTTTCGAACCGTTTACCCGCGAGAAGAACTCCACCGACAGTCGCGTGATTGGTACCGGCCTTGGTATGCCTATCGTGAAGCGACTCGTTGAGCTGATGAACGGCACCATCGAGGTGGAGAGCGAGCTCGGTGTTGGTACGCGTTTCATCATTACTGTACCGCATCGGATAGTACAAACAACACGCAAAGAAGTGACCATCGAGCATGCTGCTGATGTGCTCGCACCTAAGTTTGCAGGCAAGCGTATCCTTATGGCTGAAGACAACGAACTCAATGCCGAGATTGCCATCGATATCCTCTGCGATTTGGGCTTCGAAGTGGAGCATGTTACGGATGGTATCGAGTGTGTGAACCGCGTGGAGAAAACGCCTGCCGATTACTTCGACCTCATCTTGATGGATATCCAAATGCCCAATATGGATGGCTACAAAGCCACACGCATCATCCGCCGATTGGAAGACACTAAGAAAGCCGCACTTCCCATCGTAGCGATGACCGCCAATGCCTTCGACGAAGACCGCCAAAACGCCTTCAATGTCGGTATGAATGGCCATATCGCCAAACCCTTTGAACTCGATAAGATGCTCTCTACCATTGCCACTGCCCTGGGATTGCTATAACCAAAAAAATTGGAAATATTGCAATTGTTTATATTGGCTATTTCGTTTTTGAGGGTCAAAAATTCGCTATAATACGTTTACCCACAATGAATCATTATCTTTTCGAATAGGGAATTATTAGAACCCACCTATACTTAGAAGGCGAAAATATCATCGTATTGGAATGGCTTGATAAGTTTCCTAATTGCATATTCTTCTCGCTGTCGGGCAGGATACACGAAGCAGCGAAGCGATACACATGCAGAGTAAGGCTGTTTTTTTTCAAAACAAGGCTGTTTTTTTCAAAACAAGGCTGTCTGCATGAACTACATTACATTGTTTTTTTTTGACGTATAAACTCATTATTTCAAAAACGCAAATTTTTATATCGTTTTCGCAATCGTTTTCGTGATTTTTTATTTGGTCAATTCAATTTTTTTGTCTAATTTTGCAGCCGAAAACTATCCCCCTTGAGCCAGGGATTAGCGGCTCAGCAAGGATGAGACAACTTACAGAAAAAGAAATTTTGCAACTCCAAGCACAGGGTTGCATGGCTGATGATTGGAAGAATATTCGTGTGGCAGAGGGTTTTCTGCCCGAGACCGTAAAAAACGTCTGCTTCAGCGGACAGATTAGCTTAGGTGTTTTTTCTCAACCCTTCACCCTCGCGGGCGGTATTCCCCGTCCGGCCGGCATCTATCACGCTTCGCTCCACAATGTGGAGGTGGCAGATAACTGCCGCATTGCCCATATCCACGAATACATAGCCAATTACCGGATTGGTGAAGGCACGCTGATAGAGAATATAGGTTGTATGGCGGTCGAAGGCGAGTCGGCTTTTGGTAATGGCGTGAGAGTGGCTGTGCTCAACGAGACGGGCGGCCGAGAAATTACCATCTACGACACGCTCTCTTCGCATGTTGCCTATGCGCTCACCATCTATCGTCATCGTCCGGTTTTCATTGAGAAAATGAATGCCCTGATTGATGCCTATATCGCTACCAAACGCTCTGCGATGGGTGAAGTCGGACGCGGGTGTATCATCCGCGGGTGTCAGTCGATTATTAACGTGCGAATCGGCGATGTTGCCTTATTGGAAGGTGTTCGCAGACTGACCAACGGCTCGATTTGTTCGAATCCATCAGCTCCCATCACCATCGGTATGGGCGTGATTTGCGAAGACGTGATTATCCAAAGCGGCAGCCATATCACCGATGCAGCCATGCTCACACGTTGTTTCGTGGGGCAAGCCTGCCAATTCGGACATGGCTATTCCGCCAGCGACAGCCTTTTCTTCTGCAACTGCCAAGGAGAGAATGGTGAAGCATGCGCCATTTTTGCTGGCCCGTTTACCGTTACCCACCACAAATCCACCCTCCTTATTGCGGGCATGTACTCCTTCATGAATGCTGGCTCAGGCAGCAATCAAAGCAACCACATGTACAAGCTCGGCCCTATCCATCAGGGTATCCTCGAACGAGGCTCCAAAACGGCTTCTGACTCCTATATTCTTTGGCCCGCACGCGTGGGTGCGTTCTCGCTCGTGATGGGAAGACATGTCACCAATTCTGACACCACTAACCTCCCCTTCTCCTATCTGATTGAGAAAAACAACGGCACGTTCCTCTCGCCCGGCATCAACCTCCGAAGTGTAGGCACCATCCGCGATGTTCGGAAATGGCCCAAACGAGATGCACGAAAAGACCCGCATAAGTTCGACCATATCAACTATAACCTCCTCTCGCCTTTCACCATCCAGAAGATGATCAAGGGCCTCTCCCTTTTGGATAATCTCCGCTATTCGAGTGGCGAACTGAGCGATATCTATTCGTATCACAGCACGAAAATCACCAATTCTTCCCTCAAGCGAGGCATCGAGCTCTACCATATTGGAATCGACAAATTCATGGGTAATTCGCTTATCTCGCGCATCGAGAAAATGTGTCCGGGTGATGGACCTATCTCAGTAGAAGATCTCCGTTGGGCACTCGTTCCTTCTACCCCTATCGGTGAGGGACAATGGGTGGATGTAGCCGGATTGATTGCTCCCCGCTCGGAGGTGAGCGCTTTGCTGCAGCAGGTTGAATCCGGCGAAATAAGCGATTTGGAAGCCGTTAATCAGGCGTTCGATGTAATGGCCGACAATTACTACACCTACGAATGGACGTGGGCGCATGAGCACTTATACGACATGTACCATATACGTCCGGATAAAATCACTCCTCTGCAAGCGATTACGCTTATCAAACGTTGGAAAACGGCTGTGGTGTCGCTCGACAATATGGTGTATAACGATGCCAAAAAAGAGTTCAATCTCGCAAGCCGCACAGGCTTTGGTGCAGATGGCGACAAACAACAGAAAGATCTCGACTTCGAAAACGTTCGCGGAGACTTCGAGAGCAATAGTTTTGTGCGCGAAGTGCAAGACCATATACGCATTAAGTCAGCCCTTGGCGACCGTATCATAGCCCGCCTCATGCCCGCTACCCAAAAGCAGAAATAAAATGATGAATTTCTAAAAGCTGAAATTTATAAGGTGGGTTCTAAAAATTCGCAATAATACTTGTTACCCACAATTAATCATTATCTTTTCGAATATGGGCATTATTAGAACCCACCATAAATCTGTCTAACGTATTGATATGACGACTTTATTTTCAGAATAACAGCCTGATAAATTGGGCTGTATCTCTCCCAATAATTCATCCCAATAACCTTCCCCGCGCCCTCGTAAGCAAGCCTTACGGGGGTGCATTTTTGCTCCTTCCAAACATGGAAAATCCATCTTTCAATATCCCCCGCATACGCTGATTATCTGCTTGATGCGCGCGCGCATCTCCTTGCTTGAAGGCAAACCTGCTGCTGCAAGCCTACGGTCGCAAAGCGCCCAAAAAGCAGGCGAATGGTCACATCTGTCAATATGCGTAAACTCATGCACCACCACATATTCGATGCACTCCTTCGGCAAGCGCACCAAGTCGATATTAAACGACATCCTCCGAGTGCCAGGTGTACAACTACCCCACTCTGTTCGCATCAGTTTGATGCTGACGTTGAAATACTTGTATTTATTTGGATTGGCGAGCCTCGTAACAGACGACATCTCCTGAGTGAGACGCTCGCTCCATTTCTCAAAAATCGCTTTAAAAACGGGCATAAACTGCACGTAATAACCTTGATACAAGAGCTTTTTCCGCTCCGCAGGCGTACGATCAGGATGCGCATACAGTATAATCTCATCCGGCTGGAAATCCACCGACTCACGGCCTCTCTCCAGCTCCACCCTCAGCGGCAATTCCTTACCAAATAACAGGTGCATCTCACCACTCTCATACCGCAGTTTTTTCTGCTTCTCGCTCCGCTGCTGCAACTTATTCTGAGAACGAAGAATCCACTCATAATGCGCGTTTAAAAAACGCATGATATCATCATTCGTCATGCCTAATGGCACGCTCATCATTACTTGGCCGGAAGGCTTTACGGTCAGCCTCAGCGTGCGTATACGCTTTACTACCACATCGATATCTAAATCACGAAATTGCATATCGGAATCACCTTTTTCTTTATTTTGCACTGCAAAGGTAGCAAAAATAATTTTATTATGCAAATTATACCAAAAAATTTCGAAATAAATTACATTTATTTGGCCATATCAGGAAAAAATAGTAATTTTGCATCGGATTGTGGATATCTCTGTTTCCACCATCTTTTTTTGCCGTTTCGGCACCCAAAAGCGTACATTTAAGAGCACATTATTCACAAATTTCATCAATAATTAACTACATTATGAACAAAGTAATCAAACTGACAAAGGGTTTGGACATCCCTATGGAAGGTAAGGCCGAGCAGCAGGTCATCTCGCTGCCTCAGCCCGAGGTCTTTGCGATTGTTCCAGACCACTACGCCGGCATCAAGCCCAAAATGCTTGTACGCGAAGGCGATGTCGTAAAAGCAGGTAGCGCCCTGTTCTGCGACAAGAGTCATGAGTCGATGCTGTTCGTATCGCCGGTAAGCGGTAAGGTGATTGCGGTAGAACGCGGTGACCGCCGTAAGGTGATGGCCATCCGCATCGAAGCCGACAAGGAGATCGAGTACGAGCACTTTGCAACCGAAGTTAAGAGCGGTGAAGACGTTAAAGCCCTCCTCCTGAAGGCAGGCATGTGGAGCTACCTGAAGCAGCGTCCATACGACTGCATTGCCATGCCGGAGAAGAGCCCAAAGGCCGTTTTCATCTCTGCTTTTGATTCGGCTCCGCTTGCGCCTGACTACGATTTCGTGGTAAAAGGTCAAATCAATGCATTGCAAGCAGCCGTTGACGCTTTGAGCAAGATCGCTCCCGTGTATATCGGCGTGAAAGCCGGTGCAGTAGCAACCGAATGGGCATCGCTCAAGCACTGCACGCTCACCGAGTTTGCAGGCCCGCACCCCGCAGGCAACGTAAGCGTACAGATCAACCATGTGCTTCCTATTGCTAAGGGGGAAACGGTGTACACCGTCAATGCGCAAGACCTCTTGATTATCGGTCGCTTCATGACTACGGGCAAGGTGGACATGCATCGATTGGTGGCTCTTACCGGTCCTAAGGCTACTACTTTGGCGTATTTCAGCATCCTACCGGGTATGCCTATTGAGTCCCTCATCCAGAGCCATCTACAGAGCGATGAGGCTGTGCGCGTGATTGAAGGTAACCCGCTCTCCGGACACAAGGCAGAGCTCAACGAAATTATGGAGCCGGCACTCAATCAGGTTACGGCTATCGCTGAAGGAACGGAAGCCCGCGATTTCCTCGGATGGATTATGCCGCGTACGGACAATTTCTCGCTCAACAATGCTGTCGTTGGTAAATGGTTGGCTAAGTTGGGGCGCAAGCATTTCCGATTCGATGCTCGTCTGCTTGGTGGACGTCGTGCTATCATCACTTCGGGTGAATACGATAAGGTCTTCCCGATGGATATCTATCCGGAATATCTGATCAAGGCTATGATAGCTGGCAACCTAGACCGTATGGAGCAGCTGGGAGCCTACGAGGTAGCCCCTGAAGACTTTGCGCTTTGCGAATACGTCTGCACCTCTAAGATGCCCCTTCAGGCTATCGTGCGGCAGGCGCTTGACAATATGAAAGCAGAACTCGAATAGAATGCTCTAAAGACAAAGCCAATATGATTGTTGCTCAGGCTATCCTATCGAGAATAGGCAGCCGAAGCAGGTATTAAAAACAAAAAGTTTATGTTCAATAAATTATACGATATCGTAGAGAAGATCCGTCCGAATTTTGAAGAGGGCGGAAAACTTCACGCGTTTTGGTCGGTGTTTGACGGCTTCGCAACGTTCTTGTTCACGCCCAACACCCCGGCCAAACGTATTGGAGCGCAGATCCACGATGGCAACGACTCCAAGCGCACCATGATTATGGTGGTGCTTGCCCTCGTGCCTGCTATGCTCTTTGGTATGTACAATGTCGGTTATCAGCATTTCCTGGCTACGGGCGAACTCGTAAAAGGTGCGGTTACTTGCGCCATGTTCTGGAAAGCCTTTGCCTTTGGTTTGCTGGCCCTGCTGCCGTACATTATTGTAAGTTACCTGGTTGGTCTCGGTATTGAGTTCACGGTGGCTCAATGGAAGCACGAAGAGATTGCAGAAGGTTTCCTCGTAACCGGTTTCCTGATTCCGCTCATCGTTCCTATCAACACCCCGCTATGGATGGTAGCTATTGCTACTGCTTTTGCAGTTATCTTCGCTAAGGAAGTGTTTGGCGGTACAGGTTATAACATTTTCAACGTGGCCTTGATTACGCGCGCATTCCTCTTCTTTGCTTATCCAACGAAGATGTCGGGCGACCAGGTGTTTGTTCGTACGGAAGGCACTTGGGGTTGGGATAATGGTAAAACGCTCGTAGATGGCTTCTCCGGCGCAACGCCTCTCGGTCAGCTCGCTACGGCTCCTGATGCTACGGCTCAGATTCACGACACCCTCGGCTCGCCGATGACGCTGCTCGATGCTATGAACGGCCTCTATCCCGGCTCTGTAGGTGAGACCTGCGTTTGGGCTATTGCGCTTGGCGCTTTGCTCCTGCTCGTTACCGGTGTGGCCAGCTGGAAGACCATGCTCTCCGTGTTTGTAGGCGGTGGCGTTACGGCTGCTCTCTTCAACCTCTCGGGCGCTACGGCTGTAGCTGCTACTCCTTGGTATATGCACCTCGTACTCGGCGGTTTCGCGTTCGGTGCTGTCTTCATGGCTACCGACCCTGTTACCTCCGCTCGCACCGAGGTAGGTAAGTATATCTACGGCTTCATGATTGGTATGGTAGCTATCATCGTTCGCGCGCTCAACCCCGGTTATCCTGAAGGTATGATGCTCGCTATCCTTTTGATGAACTGTCTTGCTCCGCTCATCGACTGGTGCGTAGTACAAGTTAATATCTCTAAACGAATGAAACGCGCATGAAACTGAATACGAATGGAAACGTATATACGATAGTATATGCCTCCGTAATGGTGATCATCGTAGCGCTTCTTCTGGCAGTAGTGAGTGCTGCTCTTAAGCCGCGTCAGGATGCCAACGTGAAGCTCGATACGCAGAAGCAGATTCTCGCATCGCTCAACCTCCGCGACCTCGACAATGCTGCTGCTGAAAAATTCTACGATGAGAATATCAAAGAAGTGACTTGCGACAAATGCCAACTCTCTTGGTTTGAGGCTAACCTCAACGGCGAGAAGAAATATATTCTTCCCGTGCGTGGTGCCGGTCTCTGGGGCCCGATTTGGGGATACATCGCAGTCAACAACGACAAGCAAACCATCTATTCCGTGTTCTTCAACCACGATAGTGAGACCCCTGGTCTGGGTGGCGAAATCAAGAACTACAGCGTCTTCCAGCAGCAGTTTGAAGGCAAACCCGTGCTCGGTACTTCCGGCAAGGGCATCCTCATCGAGAAAGCCGGAAACGGCGGCGATGTAGATTGCATCTCGGGCGCTACCATCACCTCTAAGGGCGTAGAATCCATGCTCATCAGTGGATTGGCTCCTTACGTGGAAGCTGGATGGTTTGACCAATTGGAACCAGCACTCGATATGAAGACGGTGATAAATGAAAATGAAGTAGAAAATCGCGAATGCGATGAAAAATAATTGTGATTGCTATGGCAAAGTTACTTTCTGATAAGACGCGTGAGGCCTTTATGGGTCCTCTTAACGCAAACAACCCTGTGGTTGTACAGATCTTGGGTATCTGCTCTGCTTTGGCAGTTACCGTACAGCTCAAGAATGCGCTGGTAATGGGTGTGGCCGTTACGGTTATCGTGGCGCTCGCCAATGTGGTAATCTCCGCATTGCGCAACACCATCCCCGGACGTATTCGTATTATTGTGCAGCTGGTAGTAGTTGCCGCTTTGGTGACACTCGTAAGCGCCATCCTGAAAGCGTTCCTCTACGATGTATCAGTAGCCCTATCCGTGTATATCGGATTGATTATTACCAACTGTATCCTGATGGGACGCTTGGAGGCGTATGCTATGTCTAACGGCCCGTGGGACTCGTTTATGGATGGTCTGGGCAATGGTCTTGGATATACCTGGGTACTCGCTGTGATTGCTTTCGTGCGTGAGCTCCTCGGCTCTGGAAGCATCTTCGGTTTCCAGGTTATTCCTGACTGGTGCTACGAGCACGGCTATGTCAACAACGGTATGATGATGATGCCTGCTATGGCGCTCATCCTCGCCGGATGTATCATCTGGGCACATCGTGCTCTTAACGATAAGGAGGACAAGAAATAATGGAACACGCTATCAGTTTGTTTGTTCGCTCGATTTTTGCGGACAATATGATTTTCGCATTCTTCTTGGGAATGTGCTCGTATTTGGCTGTATCCAAGAACGTGAAGACCTCGTTTGGACTCGGTATTGCCGTAACGTTTGTGTTGCTGGTGACCGTGCCCGTTAACTACCTGCTTCAGAAGTTCGTGTTGGGTCCTGACTGCTTGGTGGAGGGCGTTGACTTGAGCTACCTCAGCTTTATCCTCTTCATCGCTGTAATTGCAGCTATCGTGCAACTCGTAGAGATGATCGTGGAGAAATTCAGCCCCTCGCTCTATGCCGCACTCGGTATCTTCCTGCCGCTTATTGCTGTGAACTGCGCCATCATGGGTGCATCGCTTTTCATGCAGCAGCGTGTCGTGCTCGACCCCATGGATCCGAAGGCAATTACCTCAATTGGCGATGCTGTGATGTATGCACTCGGCAGCGGTATCGGTTGGATCTTGGCAATCTGCGCTCTTGCAGGTATTCGTGAGAAAATGGAGTATAACGATGTACCCAAGCATTTGCAGGGTCTTGGCATCACCTTCATCGTAGTAGGTTTGATGGCTATGGCGTTCATGTGCTTCTCGGGTCTTAACATTTAATAAGGAGGACAGACAATGAACAGTACAGCTATTCTGATGGCAGTAGTGGTATTCCTCGTGATTATTCTGCTGCTTGTAGTCATCCTCTTGGTGGCTAAGCGTTTCCTCGTTGCTTCTGGCGATGTACATGTGCTCGTAAATGGCGATAAGAAATATAGTGTGGCAGCCGGCGGTTCGCTCTTGAACGCTATGGCTGGAGCAGGTGTACACCTGCCTTCAGCTTGCGGTGGTAAGGGCTCCTGCGGCCAGTGCAAATGTATCGTAGAAGAAGGTGGTGGCGAAATCCTGCCTACTGAGACCGTCCATTTCTCGCGTAAGCAGCAGAAAGAGGGCTGGCGTCTCGGATGCCAAGTCAAGGTGAAGCAAGACCTCAAGCTCAAGATCGACGAGAGCGTTCTTGGCGTGAAGGAATGGGAATGCACCGTTATCGGCAACCGCAACGTGGCTACCTTCATCAAGGAGTACAAGGTGGCGCTTCCGCCCGGAGAACACATGGACTTCGAACCGGGTTCATATGCGCAAATCCGTATCCCTGCTTTTGATTGCATCGATTATGATAAGGACTTCGATAAGTCGCTCATTGGCGATGTATATATGCCCGCATGGGAGAAGTTTGGGTTGTTCAACCTTAAGTGTGTGAACCCCACCGATACCATCCGTGCTTACTCTATGGCTAACTACCCCGATGAGGGCGATATCATCACCCTCAACGTGCGTATCGCTACCCCACCCTTCAAACCCAAAGAGCAGGGGCCGGGATTCATGGACGTCAATCCGGGTATTGCATCATCCTATATCTTCTCGCTCAAGCCGGGTGATAAGGTGATTATGTCTGGTCCTTATGGCGAGTTCCGTCCGCAATACGGCACCGGTAAGGAGATGATTTGGGTAGGTGGTGGTGCCGGTATGGCTCCCCTTCGCGCACAGATTATGCACATGCTCAAAGGTCACGGCATTGCTCCTGAGGATCGCGCACGCGAGATGCATTATTTCTATGGTGCACGCGCGCTCGAGGAGATTCCCTTCCTCGATGATTTCCTTGCGCTCGAGAAGGAGTTCCCCAACTTCCATTTCCACTTGGCTCTCGACCGTCCGGACCCCAAAGCAGACGAGGCTGGTATCAAATATACTCCGGGCTTCGTAGCACCAGTGATGGGCGACACCTATCTGAAGCAGCATGAGGCTCCCGAAGATTGCGAGTACTACCTCTGCGGTCCTCCAATGATGGCCAAGACAGTGCTCGACTTGCTCCACTCGCTCGGCGTAGAAGATCAGGATATCCGCTTCGACAACTTCGGTGGTTAATCCCTCCGATGTCAGCATCGAGCAATTGCCCTTCCCGATGTAAGCATTGAGTAATTTCCCAAAAGAGGGTGTGCCAGCTACGGCACACTCTCTTGTTTTGTATTGTTCATTGGCAGGAGATATTATCTCCCTCCTAAATTCCGCTTCCGCCCCTCTTTTTCTATGCGTTTGTCCGATTTTTGCTATACCATATCAGAAAAAAGCAGTACTTTTGCATCTCTTTTCGGATTCATTAATTATTCATTTACCCATTTATCCAAACGTATGAAAAAGTATTTTTTGATAGCACTCTGCACGATGTTGGCATCTTGCCAACTGAACGAATTAGGCGAGGCGGGCAAAACCGTTCGCGAACTTAATACCGACCTCTACCATATCACCATAACCGATGATGCGGGCTTTGAACGCTATTTGGCACAAGGCGGTGCCTCTTCTACCAACGAAATGGGCGACTACATCTCCGATTACCTCTCTTGCGGCCCTTGGGGAACTTTAAAATGTGCACCGAAAATGAGCGGCTTCGCGTGTAGCGCACTGGCTGCTACCAACGACAATGGCGAGGCTATTTCCGGCAGAAACTACGACTGGGACCCTTGCAAAGCCCTGATTATCCGTTGCGTTCCGGGAAATGGGTATGCCTCCATTTCTACCGCCAACATCGATTTCTTAGGGTTCGGTGAGGCTTACGATCCTATGGATGGCATCATAAATCAATATAAAGCTACTGCCGCTGTATATGTGCCGATGGACGGCATCAACGAGAAAGGGCTGGTAGTGGCTGACCTGATGGCGGGGGATGACGAATGCACCAATCAAGTGGATTCCGCAAAACCCAATATCACCACCACCTCGGCTATTCGACTGCTGCTCAACCATGCGGCTAATGTAGAGGAGGCGCTCGAGCTGCTGAAGCAATACAACATGCACTCCGATATTGAACGCGCACACCACCTTTTTGTGAGCGATGCCAACGGACGATCTGTATGCGTGGAATGGGTCAACAATCAGATGATCGTTACGGACTCGCAAGTGCTCAACAACCACTATCTCTGCGAGGAGAAAAAGGGAATTGGTAGTGGCGAATTGAGTCTGAAGCACGAAACCATTCTGCTGAACACCTACGCCGAACACAATGGTATCCTGAGCAGTGAAGAGATGGCGGATGCCATGTTCGCAGCGGCTGCCCTTCCCTCCGAGTGCGATTATGGCGGTACGCAGTGGACGATCGTCTATAATCAGAAGCAAGGTTCAGCCACCTACTATTGGCGACGCGACCGTGCCCGCTCCTACACCTTCTTTGCATCCTCTACCGTCGAGGTAATCAAGAAATAATAGCGTGCTGAGGTCCTATCCGCTCGCTGATTTGCTCTGGTATTCAGCGAGCAGGGCGTTGTCACAGTTCAGGTACTGGATGGACACCAAGGTCTTGCCGAACAAGTACTTGACCGTGAGATTGCCGGCGGATCCGTTGAGTTTGCTGATGATTCCTTTAAGAATTGCCATAATAAAAATTGTTTTAGAAGTTAATAAATAGGGTTATTGTTTGTTCTACCCTTGCCGCATTTCGCCGCTAATTCGCCGCTAATTCGCCGCTAATTCGCTATAAGTTTGCTGCTAATTCGCTGCTTCTTCGCTTCGGAGTCGTTTGCTCTCCGTTTTTTTCCGTTTTTTTCCGTTTGTTTTCCGTTTTGGAACGGAGAAAAAACGAATGTGGAACAAATGTACAACGAATGTAGAACGAGAGTAGAACGGAGATCGAACGGAGAATGAACGGAGAGTGAACGGAGAAACTGTGTCTGGGCCCGTGACGAACAGCTTGTACGTTCTGCTTATCCGTGAGCGTTCCTGCTCGATTTCGGGTACAAAGGTACTGCTTTTTTGAATACCGGTTACCACTTAATGCCGGATAATGCCGGATAGTAACAGATAATGCCGGATAAGCTGCTTAAAGCTGACTAATGACGGATTATTCAAATTTTCTTATTTTCAACCTGTCGGTTTTACTTTACGAAATTTTGACGGTGCAAAGTTATTAATTTCATCCTACCCTCATCACAACAAAAATGGCCCTCCGTGGGAGAGCCTTTTTGCGTTGAGAGGGGCGCTCTAAAGAGCTATTCGAACAATGGGGCTCGAATCCTACCCTCGAAAGGGTGTTGCTAACGAGGCAGACGAGCGCATTCTGATGGAGAAGCGCAGGGCGAATGTAACCACGTGGGATGCTTCTCCGTGTTTGAATGCAACGATTAACGATCTGGATTTGTCGTTGTTTAAACACTATTTCTTGCCTAAGGCAATGAGTGAGGCTGACTTGGAAGCAGATAATCGCGATATAAAATATCAATTGAGCTCTTTTGGCTTCTTCGATACGCGCTATGACTGCCCGACTAATGCCGGTGTTCTCTTCTTCGCTAAGAACCTTCGTCGTCTAGTGGGTGGAGCATACGTGCAATATGTTCGCTTTGCAGGTAAGGATCGTGCGGCAGACATTACGGCGGAACATGAATTTAAGGAGAATCTTTGTACGATACTTCCCGAACTGGATATCTTTATCAAAACCGGAATAGCTAAGCGTCGTCCTATTCCCGTAAGTGCTCTGCGCGAGGAGATGGTAGCGGATTATCCGGATTGGGCAACACGAGAGTTGCTCATCAACGCGATTTGCCATCGTGACTATACTTCTAATGGTCCGATTCAGTTTTATGAATACGATGACCGAATCGAGATAGAGAACCATGGAGGTTTGTATGGTCGTGCCAATGAACAGAATTTCCCCAACGTGAATGACTATCGCAATATGGTAGTTGCGGAAGCGATGAAGGTATTGGGCTTTGCCAATCGTCAGAGCCGTGGTGTACTGCGTGTTCAGCGTGATCTGGTTACTAATGAAAATGGAGAGGCCGTTTTTGATTTTGGTTTTCAAACAGCCGTGCTTGTTCGGGTGATGAAATCTTTACGTGGCGATCGTCTGATTCAAAGCGCCATAGAAAATGGTCTTCTAATGGCGGAAAATGAAGGAAAAACGCCACAAATGGCGGAAAATGAAAGAAAAGTACCATTCCCACTTCCTATAATTCGAGATGTTTATAGTGCTATTAAGCAGAACCGTAAGATCAAGTATGAGCAGCTTCAAGATAATCTTGGTATAGGAGAAACAACAGTTAGAAGGTGCATCAACTGGCTGAAGGATAATGGTTATATCTCCAAAGAGCACGCCAAAATTAAAGGTGAGTGGCAGTTATTGAAATGAGTTTGATATATAAATTCAATTGGTAATCATTTGAGACTGTCACCCAAATGCTTCGTTATATACGCGTCCAACGATTCTGGCATTCCTGCCACCTGATCAAGTTTCCGGCCTTCCGGGCTGAGCAATATGAATGTAGGCCATGCGTTGCACTCGTTCTTCCGAAACAACCCCAAATCGCCTTCCGTATCGCGCATATTATGCCATGTGATATGATTTAGCGAAGCGTATTTTTGCCACTCTTCCTGTCCGTTGGTATTGACAGAGATAACCACCAATTGCTCGGCATATTTTTCGGCAACCTCTGCCAGTTTTGGCTCTGCTGCATAACAAGCTCCGCAACCTACGCTCCACATATCCAGCAGCACGTATTTCCCCCTGAAATCGGCCAATCGACAAGTGTCGCCATCCATGCTTTCCAGTTCCGCATCTTCTGCGTCACCTATTTTATAGGGCTCTGGCGGGAATAGCCGTTTCTGCATCATCTGCGCCTGATCAGTTAGCTTTTCTTTGTCGGACAAGTTCAAAAACAGTTCCTTTGCATCTGCTGCATAACCTGCATTGGGATAATATGATGCCATAGAGACAAGGCGTTCCATCTCAACCCACCACACCTTGTTGTGAGGCATTTTGCGCAAAGGTTCCAACGTATGCCCGGGCTCCTCTTGGAGAGCTTCTATCCGAAGCTGCCAATAGTAATTGGCGCTATCCACCAAGTTCTGCTTCTCTTCGCCGATCAGTTGCTGTTCCTGCGCTCTTCGGTAGCAATCCCTGCCGAGTTGTTCACAGCGGAAAGCCTTTTCCTGCACCTCTCGTTTTGCCATTTCCAATTTCTCTTGCCATTTCTGCTCTTTCACGTTGGAGCGCAGTTCTGCAGAATACGTTTCTCCATTCCGGAACGTGGCAAGAATCGTTGTTCCCGGCTTTACCCACACATCCCGGAGACGGTGCTCCCAGCTCTGACCATTTACACTCAATCGAAGCAAAACGGGCAATTCCTGATTGCTGAAATCATAAGGAACCTGTAGGCAGAAATCTTCACCTATCTTCTCTTGCATAATCGTCTCCAATGTATTGCCAGTGGACTCAAAGAGTGTCAACTGAACGGAATCCGTAAAATTCTCAATATGGCCTTTGAATGTAAATTCATTGCGTTGCTCCTTCTGGCAAGAAAAGAGTACCAATGCGCACAACAAAAGAAGAATTTCAAACTTTTTCATGGGGTAATAATTTAATGAAGGTTTCTTGCGTGTTTAATTAATGAAGAATTATTTATTTGGTCATAGCAATTTCTGTGCCAACGAATGCTAGGGTGCTCATTTTTTTACTACCCAATATAACGGCTGAAAAATTTTGTTCCGCATTTGTTCCTGTTTTTTTTCTCTTTAAAAGCCAAATCGCCGTAACTTGTTCAGTTACAGCGATTTTCGGACTTTTGCGGTGAGAGGGGCGCTCTAAAGAGCTATTCGAACCCCCAGTTTGCTAAACCTTTGGAAATAATCGGCCTTAATTTGTTGATAGTCAGTTATTTATATATTTTCCTATTTGTTACATATTTACAATATTTGAGCCATTTTGGGGTCGTTTTTGGGTCGCTTTTTCTAATTTTAGTACAACTTTTCGCAATACGTTACCATTTGAAAATCAATGCCTTATACGCCTGCGTACTAATTTAAAAATCGTTTTGGAATGAGGATTACTTTCCTATATTATCAATCACATACTGACGAAGAGTGCCTTCTTCTTGCATCTTCTTGAAGGCAAGAATCTTCTTCTTGTCTTTCTTTAGTGTCTTGGGATACCTGTTGTAGCATTCTATTACCGCGTCTATGCCGGCAATATGCCCGTTTACGCTATCATTATCTCCGGTTTTGACAAAATATGCAGCCCAGCCGCCCAAGAAATAGCCGCCCAGTTCTATCATCTTATATGAAAAGAACTCTCTTTCAAGACTGAACATACAGCCATCCACTCCTGCGCACCATTTAATTAAAAATTGCTGTGCTTCCAGATTAGTCATTTTCTCCATATCGTTCTTCGTCCCCGGGTCATGGGCAAGAAGCCACTCCATGCATTCTATCACTTTCGGCTTGTAGGCATCATATTCCTCAGCAGTAGTTTTTTCCGTAATTTCCGGCAACACCAATTTTTTATTGACTGTCATGGACGCCATGTTGCTTTGGTCTGCTTTGCTCCATACCGATGTATCGTAAGTGAATGTAAACGGCTTGTCAATATCCTTTCCGCTGAAAACCCTGTTCTCCCATGCCAAAAGCGCCTGTATATCAAAATACAAGCTGGCTTCATGACCGTTGACTGCAATATCAAACTTATCGCATCGTGAAGCAGTTATATACTGGTTTCCATGTTCTACCTTAAAGAAGAAATTCATGAGCGCATACTCATCACTCACACTGACTACATGAAATCCGGTACTGTCACTCTGACCATCGCCAGTCGACACAATAGTTGTTGCTATTAATTCTGCTTTCTCCCATAAGTTGCGAACTAAGGCAGTATCGTTGTTTCTTCCGGCTGGTACAGTACGATAGACAAGTGCTTGAAGATCAAACGGATATTTGTCAAGATGACGATCCATCGCTTCTGCAGCTTCATTAGTTTTGCGCTTGTCTTCCAGTAGGTCTTTTACCTCCTTGTCGAGCCCATTAAAACTGCTTTTCCCAACAAAGATAGAGCCATAGTACAATGTTTGGAGCTCATTGAGAGTGAGTGTTGTGTCAAGTGCTTGATAACGAGTGAGCAACTGATCATACGCCTCCGTGCGGGCTACTTTCTGAATAGTTTCATAATCCGGTCGTTGAAATCCTTGTGCATAGCAACCTGCTGCGAGCACGACAAAGAGTGAAAGAAGGTATTTTCTCATATCAAAAAAAATAAAAGCGAACTGTCCTTACTATCCGCTAATCAGGCATCGCCAAGCACCTCACAAAAAGAAAGCACGAACAGCCCGCAACACATGCGGACTCATTCGTCACTTGCTCTCTTTTGTATGAAATTAGCGATTTCGGTAAGCGAGAACAAGGACAAAGTCCAAGTTATTAATACATTTGCTTTTATTTAGAGTCTTAAAGCCTCGACTTTTTTTTATGCAGCAATGGCATGCTCATATAGATACTCAGGAGCAATTCATATCAATCTTTGCAACTTCGCCGCAAAGTTAGTGTTTTTTTATGAAATAGACAAATTTTGGAGAACTTTTGTGCTAATTTAATACAAAATAAAGCACTTTTTGTAGAAAAACAAGTATTTTGCTGGGTCGATTTTAGCCATTTTGAACAACAGACACCCTAATTAACTGAGTTACAGCGCTTTGCGGTGAGAGGGGGATTACGTCGCTTCGCTTTGTTATCCCCAAACGCTCCGCGGGTTACCTGCGCAAGCTTATTCAGAGCACATTGAAGAGATAGGCGGCGGCACGAAGTGCTGCCTTATTTTCTTGCGCACATAGTGCACTCGCTCGTGCAAGCACGGACTCGGCACTATGCACACAAAAAAAATAGAGACTGCATTACGGCAATCTCTATCTCTTCAAACGGCTCTTCACCGCTTGCGGTGAGAGGGGGATTCGAACCCCCGGTACGGGAACCCGTACGTCAGTTTAGCAAACTGGTGGTTTCAGCCACTCACCCATCTCACCTTCATCACCCTTTACACATTCAGCAACAGCGGAACAACGGGCGAAAAAGTTGCGTTTGATTGACCAAACTGCACTTCCTAAACCGAAAGCGAGTGCAAAAGTACTACTTTTTTTTGATATGACCAAAAAAAAACGTAAAAAAAGCAAAAAAAATGCAATTTTAGCCTTCTTCAATCCCTTTTTCATTGAAAACCACAACCGGTAACGCCACTTTCCTAACCCACTCTGATGGGCTATTCGTTCACATTAAGATTTAGCGTGAGCGCGCGCCATAGATTGTCATCGGGCACGGGGGCGGTGATGGATATGGGCTGTTTGGAAACAGGATGAACAAACGCTATCTCTCGCGCATGGAGCGAGATGCCCCCATCGGGATTCGAACGAGGAGCACCATACTTGAGGTCACCACGAATAGGCGAACCAATGGCGGCCAACTGGCATCGAATCTGATGATGACGTCCGGTGAGAAGGGTAATCTCAAGTAAGGTATAGCGGTCAGAGCGGGTAAGGGTGCGGTAGCGGAGTTTAGCCAATTTGGCATCTTTGGTACCCTCCCGAACGACATAGGACTTGTTTTCTTTTTCCTTACGGAGCAACCAATGCTCGAGATACCCTTCGGGTTCACGAGGAGGATTGGCAACAATCGCCCAATAGGTCTTATGGATGCTCTCGTGGGTTTGAAACATCGCATTGAGTCGCACCAAAGCTTTAGATGTGCGGGCAAAAAGCACCACACCTGAAGTGGGCCTATCTAAGCGATGAGGCAAACCGAGAAACACCTCTCCCGGCTTGTTGTACTTCTGTTTAATATAGGCTTTCACCATATCCAGCAGAGGCGTATCGCCCGTTTTATCAGCCTGCACAATCTCTCTGCAGGTCTTGCTGACGGCTATAATATGATTATCTTCGTAGAGTATCTGCATACTAACAAAAGTATTTATGGCAATTGTCCTACGCCATAAAAGAATCATTCTTCGGGAAATGTCATGAAGGCTTATTCGAACTCAATGATAGTGATTCCGGGACCGCCACGGTCAGGGTCGCCATCATGAAACGAAACGACCCTCTTCTGCATTCTCAGATAATCGCGTACGATCTGCTTGAGGGCTCCAGTACCTGTACCATGCAGTATACGCACTTGGGAAGCACCTACCATGATGGCATCGTCAACGTAGTTCATCACCTCCTGAAGCGCATCATCAGCTCGGAGTCCACGGATATCGAGTTCGTCGGAAAAAGCCAATTTCTTCTTGCGAAGTGAATCGGCAATGGAATTAGCCACGGCATTGGAGAAAACGGGGCGCTTAGGTTGCGTAGTGAGGGAAGAGATTCCTTTTTTAGCTTGCGAACGAGACACATACTCCAATCGATTGAGCGCAACCTGACTCTTCATTAGTCCGAACGCCACGGTAGCCTGTTTGCCCGATAGCGCAATAATCTCGCCAATAGCCTGCTGCCCTTTGATGCGTACGAAAGCCCCTACTGATAGCGGATTCTCTTCTTTCGCAGGAGAAGCAGGTTCAGGTCGCTTTATGCGTTCCTGAGGTTTCTTCTTCAAACCCTTCTCCTTCTCCGGAGCAGCAGACGAAGGAACGGTAGACGAGGGAGCAGCAGACGAGGGGGCGGCTTCGAGGGATTGGCGAAGGGTCTGCATGCGTGCACGAGCGGCACGCGTAGCTTCTTTCTCTGCCTTTGATTCTTGAATAATACGGATAGTTCGTTCTACCTCAGCATTCGATTTTCGGAGGATATCAGCGGCCTCTTCTTTGGCTTTCTGAAGCATCTCACGACGCTGCTGACGGATTGTGGACATCTCAGCTTCGTATTGGTCGGTGAGTTCCTGAAGACGCTTCTCCTGCTCATGCACTTTCTTGCGTTTTTCTGCCCAATAACGTTTGTCGCGCTGGATATCCTGAAGCGAACGGTCATATAGAATCGTATCTTCTCCTATCCGTTGTTTTGCCCCCTCTATAATACTTTCAGGAAGCCCAATCTGCCGTGCAATCTCAAGCGCAAACGAGCTGCCAGGCTGCCCTACGGAGAGTTGGAAGAGCGGTCGGAGGGCCCCTCTATCGTAGAGCATCGCGCCATTGATGACGCCCGGATGAGCGTCAGCAAAATGCTTGAGGTTAGTGTAATGGGTGGTGATGATGCCGAACGCGCCGGCATTATTGAGTTGCTCTAAAATAGCCTCAGCAATGGCTCCACCAAGTAGGGGTTCAGTACCGCCACCAAACTCATCAATAAGGAAAAGGGTATGCTCGTTAGCCGTTCGAACGAACTGCTTCATGTTTTTAAGATGCGACGAATATGTAGAGAGGTCGTCTTCAATCGACTGCTCATCGCCTATGTCTATTAAGATATCATCAAATACTCCCATCACCGAATCCTCCCTTACTGGTACAGGCAAACCGCATTGAAGCATGTATTGGAGGAGTGCAACAGTCTTGAGGCAAACGGATTTACCACCAGCATTGGGGCCGCTGATTACGAGTATGGTAGCCCCTACCCTGCCTGTCTCAGTAGCATTTTGGAGATGGAGCGTAAGGGGCACAAGCGTGCGGTTTTGCTTCAGAAAACTGAGGTAGAGAACGGGATGACGTGCTTCACGCAAATCAATAAACGGATAGGGCTGTATTTGCGGTGATATAGCCTTGAGCGAACGTGCCAGAAGGGTCTTAGCATGAAGGAAATCTATCTCAGCGAGGTAATGCTGCGAACAGCGTATGACGGGCGCATGCGGACGAAGCGAAGCAGCAAAAGCTTGCAGGATACGCGTTCGTTCACGTTTCTCATCTCCCTCAAGTTCGCGTATGCGGTTGTTAGCTTCCACCACCTGCTGCGGTTCTACATATACGGTCTTTCCTGTTGCTGATTCATCGTGTACGATACCGCCAATTTTTCGTTTATAAGCAGGTGGAACGGGAATAACCAGACGTCCCTCTCGGAGGGTAGGTGCCGCATCACGATCGATGATGCCATCGGCTTGTGCCTGACGAAGAATCTGCTGTAGGGCACGATTGACGGAGCCTTGCGAGAGCCTCAGTTCACGCCTGATACGGGCAAGCTCGGGCGAAGCATTATCGCGCAATTGGCCATACTTATCGAGGATTCGATCGATATCACGAAGCACCTCTCGGAAGACTAAAGCAGTATTGGGAGTCTCCTCCATTTCATCCGGTGGCATGGGTGTCCAATCAGCGAGAAGGGGGAAACGCTGAGCGGGAAGCGAATGAAAAAAATCGAGATATTGCACCACCGCGTCAAGCGCATGACGCAAGCGAGATAGCTCTTCCTCATCGAGGAAAAGTCCCTCTATACGAATGCGCGAGAGGGAGTCACGCATATCGTGCATCTCGCATTGGGGATAGGCAAACGAAGCATCCGCCAGCAAGTCGAGCATCTCGCGAGCTTGAGCAAGAAGAAGCGTAATTGCCTCCGGATCAGTAAGAAAAGTCATCTCATCCACCAGCTCACGAGCGATGCTGAACGAGCAATACTGCCGAAGCTGCTGGCGAATAAAACTAAAGTCTGTTTTGGATTCAATATTGGCTGGATAAAGCACTGCTAATCGATGATTTAGTTAGAGAATCTATTCACCCTTATCCCAACAAGCGTATATCTCGGAGCACGTTGGTAGCCCCAATGGCGTTGTTGAGTTTGGCGATAATTTGATGCCTGCAATTGAAGAGTTCCTGCCGCAGTGGTGCCGATTTAACGTGTACAAACAGCACGCCATCGCGGATATTCATTTCGCCTGTATATCGGGCCACCATTGGGCCCAAAACCTCGGGCCAGGCATCGATGATGCGGCCTTCAAAATACGGCTGCTCCAAGTGGTTCTCTTTGAGAAAATCGAGCAGCAAGTCGGATATGGCTACAGACGAAGTAGGATTCACTTTTTCTTAGACACAGAGGATTTCTTTGATGCAGGATTGTTTTTAGGTGCAGGGAGGTTGATATACACGCGTTGTTCGGCGTCAGGATGCGCATTATCAGAAACGCCATTGTAACGCAAGATTCGGCTAAGCTCGATATTGAACTCAGCAGCAATGCCGCTATAGGTATCACCCGGTTCGGCAATCACGTATTTACGAATGCCCTGCCTATATACCTTATGCCCAACATACATATCTACGGAAGCCACCTGAGAGGGGTTGATCTTTCGGTCTTTAAACGATTGATCTACTTGCTCATCCGGCTCCTGCGGGACATTATTGAAGGCCTTGTTAACCGTTCGTTTTGCCTTATCTTTCTTAGAGGCTTTCTGCTTACGGCTCTTGGCCTTATCTGCTGCCTTCTTATCTTTCGTTTTAGCAGTACCTGCAGTAGCATCAGCAGCTGCCACTTCTTTCTCCACCTTCTTGGACTCCTTGGAAAAACGCACTGCATCGGCTACCGCCAGAAGGTCGTAATCTTCAATTATCTTGATTAGTTTGGGCGCATAGCCTGGGTCGGTGGCATAGCCGCATTCGCGCAATCCTCGAGCCCAACCTTTATAATCGCGGATATCGAGCGCAAAGAGCTTCTGATAGCGCGGACGAAGCAAAAACAGCGAATGGTCTTCATACGACTCTGCAGCAGATGCGTAGGAGCGAAAACATTCGTTGACCTTATCATCATCTTTATGAAAGGTGCCTCCCGTCCAATCCGAATGACACTTGATGCCGAAGTGGTTGTTGGCTTCCGTAGCAAGAGTCGATTTTCCTGCACCCGACTCAAGGAGACCTTGAGCCAAAGTAATACAAGCGGGAATTTTATGGATAATCTCCTGATTGACAGCCACTTGCTTGTATGCCTCTATATAGGCCAAATAATCTTTATTGAGCGACTGCGCCATAACGGAAGCAGCCGTAAAACAAAGTACGAGCGTAAGAACTTTTTTCATCATGCAAAAATTTTCTGCAAAGGTAGCAAAAAATGCTGAAATAGGCAAGCAAAAAAACACAATAAATGCTGCAGAACGGCATCTTTGAGCATTTTTTAGTAAAAAAAACGACAAAATATTGCTTATTTCAAAAAAAAGCGCTACCTTTGCAGCGTTTAATGCATTCATATACAAAATAAACGTAATAATATGCGAAAAATTCTTTACATTCTTGCTGTAGCCGCATTGGCCATGGGGTTTGCCTCCTGCGAGGGTCCTCAAGGCGAACCGGGCAGAGATGGACTCGTTAACAGCAAAATCATCGACATTCAGATCAATCAAAACGAATGGTCGTATTCGGATATCAAGAACAACAACTATTTCTATGGTGCTGTATCGGTTCCGGAATTGACCAATGACATTTACGACAACGGTATTATCAAAGTGTATCGCGAGTACAATACCGGTACGAACAATAAGAGCCAGGTAGAGCTCCCCTACACAAACTTTGTGGAGTACTCTGAGACGGTTAACAACGAAACGCTATGGAGCTTCTATCAGGAGCATGTATATGCTGAATATGCAGTAGGAAGCGTAACGATTTTCTACCTGGCATCTGACTTCGATTACGAGCTTAACACCTCGTTTGTCCCGGAGGCAATGCACTTCCGCATGATCATGATGTGGTAAAGTCGTTTTCCATTGACTACCAACGAGTTTATATCGATTCATAAAGCAGAGGATGTGGCCGATTTGGCCCTTCGATTAAAGCAGTATCCTGAAATAGATGCTGCTTATGCGCTTGTGCAGATAGCCGGTTGGCAAAAGGCCGTACAAAAATTGCCCGAATTAGCAAACATAAAGGGATGGATATGGCCGAAAAAGTTGAGCATGGAGCAGTGTTCCAGTGAAGAAACAGCTCGTATCAAACGGCAGATTATTGGCGATACTTACACCACAGGTGCGGACTTCACGGGAGGTGCAGGAGTCGATTCGTATTACCTGAGCGAGCGGGCTGAGACATGGCATTATGTGGAGCAGCAAGAAGACTTATGCACCATGGCAGAGCATAATTTTCGCTTGGTAGGACGTCCTATACGGGTGCATCATTGCTCGGCGGAATCGTTTGCAGAGAGCATGCCAGATGTGGATGTGGCATTCATCGACCCTGCTCGAAGAAACGTACACGGCGGAAAAGTATTTAAACTCGAAGACTGTTCTCCCAACTTGAGCACCTTACTCCCCAGCCTGCTCCCGCATTGCAAGCGACTGCTAATCAAGCTCTCGCCAATGCTTGATATCAGCGAGGCTATGCGTCAGCTTAGTGCAGCCAATCGAGCGTATATCATAGCCGTAAGGAACGAAGTGAAAGAGTTGCTCATTCTCTTTGACAAAGAATCAAAACGCAATAAAGAATCAGAATACACTGATAATCATCTGATTACAGCCATCAATATCATGCGCAATTCCGCTGAATCGTATTCGTTTACTGAAGCGGAAGAGGCAGCGGCAATAGCTCAATATCTCAGCCCCACAGAGCCCGTAGAGGGCTACCTCTACGAACCGAATGCAGCCATCTTGAAAGCCGGTGCTTTTCGACTGATGAGCGAGCGATACGCAGTCCGTAAACTGGGCATAAACACCCATCTCTATCAGAGTGATGAGTTGGTAGAAGCGTTTCCCGGAAGGATATGGAAGATTCAAGTGGTTGTAGATAAAACGAAGCAGAAGCTGCTCAGCGGACAGCAAGCCAATATTCTCACGCGTAACTATCCCCTCAAGCCGGATGATATCCGCAAAAAACTAAAGCTTCGTGATGGAGGCGAACAATATATCATAGGTGCGAGGATTGCAGACAAAGCGGTTCTCTTATTGGCTGACAGAATCAAATAATCAACCCATTTGGAATATGTTAGTAGGCATAACAGGAGGCATAGGCAGCGGCAAATCCGCCATTTCCCGGGCGCTTCGAGCACTCGGTTATCCAGTGTATGATACCGACTCAGAAGCCAAGCGCATTATTGTAGAGAACAAAGCAGTAAGGAGCCAGATAGAGTATCTGTTTGGATCAGATGTGTTTGATGGCGACCGATATCGAACCGATGTAGTAGCTCAGCAGGTGTTTGCAGACAGCGACTTACTCGACAAGCTGAATAAGGTAGTGCATCCAGCCGTGTGCTTCGATGTGAAACATTGGGCGCTGAAGCAAAACGGCACTTGCTTCGTAGAGAGTGCCATTCTTTGGGAAAGCGGGCTGGCAGAGCTTTGCGATACAGTAGTGGAAGTGACGGCACCGATGGAGGTGAGGATAGAGCGCACGATGGCGCGAGACAACGCCAGCAGAGAACAAGTACAGCAAAGAATTGCTTCACAGACTCGAGAAACTGACATGCGCGCGCACGCGAATATTATATTGAACAACAACGGCGATTTTACACCGACACAATTGGCTGCCGAATTGTTGCATAGAATCGGCATAAATATCTAAAAACTGCATAAAAATGCAACAAATTCATAAAAATGGCCCCAAAAGGTCTTTTTTATGTTTAAAAACATAGTATTTACTATTGCGTATTCGGATTTTTTTTTGTAACTTTGCGGCGGTTTTTTATTACATAGAAAATAAGTATAAACAAATAACAATACATCCATGAAAACCTATCAATCATCGGAGATTAAGAACATCTCCCTCTTGGGTGCATCGGGTTCAGGTAAAACAACCTTAATTGAATCGATGCTTTTTGAGTCTGGCGTCATACAACGCCGTGGAACCGTAGAACAGGGTAACACCGTAAGTGACTACTTCCCAGTAGAAAAAGAGTACGGCTATTCCGTATTCCCTACCGTAGTCAACATCGAATGGTTGGGCAAGAAACTCAACATTATTGACTGCCCAGGTTCTGACGATTTCGTAGGCGGCGTCATCACTTCACTCAACGTAACCGACACGGCACTCCTGCTCGTAAGCGCACAGAATGGTGTTGAGGTTGGTACACAGACCAATTTCCGTTATACGGAGAAAACCAAGAAACCCGTAATTTTCCTGATCAACAAATTGGATCATCAAGAGGCAGACTACGATCGTACTGTAGATGAAATTAAGTCGATTTATGGTAATAAAGCTGTTCAGATTCAGTATCCGATAGCATGCGGTCCCGGCTTTAATGCTATTATAGACGTGCTGAAAATGAAGATGTATGTATGGGGTCCTAATGGTGGTGCCCCGGAGATTAAGGAAATTCCCGAATCAGAAGCAGCTAAGGCCGATGAGCTCCACAATGCGCTCGTAGAGGCTGCTGCAGAAAACGATGAGTCGCTGATGGATAAGTACTTTGATCAAGGCGAGCTATCGGAAGACGAAATGCGTGCAGGTATTCGAGCAGGCATGGTTCTCCGCGATGTGTATCCTATTTTCTGCGTATGCGCGGGCAAGGATATGGGTGTGCGTCGACTGATGGAGTTCCTCGGAAATATCGCTCCGGCTGTAGATGCTCTTCCTGCCCCCAAATCGCTTGATGGACATGAGGTTCCGTATTCTGATAATGCACCTACTTCCATCTACGTTTTCAAGACTTCCGTAGAGCCGCATATTGGTGAAGTCAGCTATTTCAAGGTAATGCAAGGCGTGCTCAAAGCTGGCGATGACTTGCAGAATATGGAGCGCAATAGCAAAGAGCGCATCTCTACTCTTTTTGCAGTAGCAGGTGCTAATCGTACGCCTGTTGATGAGCTTCATGCAGGAGATATCGGTGCTACCGTAAAACTCAAAGATACGCGTACAGGCAATACACTCAACTCTAAAGATACAGATATCCAATTCGGTAGCATCAAGTATCCTCGTCCACGTTATCGTCGCGCTATCAAGGCTGCTAACCAGTCAGAAAACGAGAAGATGATGCAGATTCTTACCCGTCAGTGTGAGGAAGATCCCACATGGCGCGTGGAGCAGTCGCGTGAATTGCATCAGACAATCGTAAGCGGTATGGGTGAGTTCCACCTCCGTACGCTTAAGTGGCGCTTGGAGAACAACGAGAAGATTCAGGTAGTATATGAAGAGCCGAAGATTCCGTATCGCGAAACGATTACCAAGGCTGCTCGCGCAGACTATCGTCATAAAAAACAGTCTGGCGGTAGCGGTCAGTTTGGTGAAGTTCACCTGATTGTAGAGCCGTATATTGAGGGTAAAGCTCCTCAAGAAATCTACAAGTTCGGCAACCAGGAATACCGCATCACACCTCGTGATACGCAGGAAGTGGATTTGGAATGGGGCGGCAAACTGGTGATGGTCAACTCCGTAGTAGGTGGTGCTATTGATGCTCGATTCATGCCTGCTATCCTCAAGGGATTGATGGATAAGATGGAAGCTGGCCCGCTTACCGGAAGTTATGCTCGCGATGTACGCGTAATCGTTTACGATGGCAAGATGCACCCGGTTGACTCCAACGAGTTGTCGTTCCGTCTTGCAGCTCGTAATGCCTTCTCGCAAGCCTTCAAAGAGGCTGGTCCGAAGGTGCTTGAGCCTATCTACGATGTAGAGGTTTACACTCCTGCTGACATGATGGGTGATATCATGAGCGACCTTCAGAATCGCCGTGGTTTGATTATGGGCATGGACTCTGAAACAGGTTATTCGAAACTGTCGGCTAAGGTGCCTTTGGCAGAGTTGAGTTCGTATAGTACTACCCTCTCGTCGCTCTCTGGAGGCCGAGCAAGTTTCCGTATGCATCCCGCTGAGTATCAGCTCGTTCCATCTGATGTACAGGAAAAACTTCTTGCTGCTTACGCTGCCAGCCAAGCGGAAGAAGACTAATTTTGCATTTGATTTCGTTAAGAAATACATACAAAATCCCATCGCGATGCGGTGGGATTTTTGTATGCGTATTACGTAAAGGGAATGCGTTTGCTGCAATGTGCTCTATGCTAATATGGATTTATTTTGCGATTACATAGCGAGTGATACGGACAAAACGCCGAACAGTCTTTTTCAGGACATTGCTCAAAGGCCGTATCTTCATACATCTCTTTCAGCTTATTTTTCAGATTGTCTTCAAGTTCCTTACTTACACTGCGAGCGAAGTCCGTTACCACAGAATCATTCACCTTGATACTACCATCTGCCGAACATTTCTGCGTAAAGAGCAGATAAGGCTGCAGATGCTTATTGAGGGAGAACGAAAAAGATTCTGCCAACCAACAGTAAATCAGGGTTTGAAGCATATAACTGGCTTTCGTATCAGAGAAGATTTGCTCTATCGTTCGACCTTTGAGTTTATCTTCCGAAAAACTACCTGATTTATAATCCACAATCCGAACAATCTGCTCATCAGCATTCAAAGCATCCATTCGATCTATCGTGCCAACTATACGAATCACCTGAGGTATATCGTTGATAAGCAAGTCTCTGCTGCAAGCTAATTCTTGTCCAAGCAATCTGAATGGAGCAATATGCTCGGCATCATATCGGAGCACGTGGTATAGCATGCCTTTGATTACTTCATTCTCTGCCTCGTGATTCGTCATATTGAAAAGTTGCTCACCTATCGCATGAGTCCGATGACGTTCGTTGTAGTCTGTTTGAACGCTCCTATAAGCCGTATTCAGAGCCGCATCACTAAATGAAGCAAACACATTGTCTGCAAGGTGACTTTGCAACATTTCTTTCGTAATCAGAGTGCTTGAAGCCTCTTTTACGATGGTGTCATACGCGTGTTGAATCGTGCTGTGAAGTAGCGAGCCAAAATGATTTGGAGGAAAGAGAAGGGTGCTCTCTTCCGGTTCGTGAATGCCCTCGATATACCTCAGATAAAACCTGCGAGGACATTCTATATACGTATTCAGAGCAGATGGAGAAAGCTGTAATACACCATTACGGGCCACAGTTTTCCACTGTTTATCAGGTGTTTTTACGATTACTGAATCTAATCCAAGAGGTTCGGATATGCGCATTTTTTTCACCTGATATCTTTCTGACACAAGCATCTGCATCAAAAAGCGCGACATCGATTTCTTATTCATCTCACCACTCGCTTCTGAAAACAACATCGTAATATCCGATGCCCGATGAAGCAGCCGGAAGAAATTGTATGCATACACTTTTGTTTCATCCTCGCGCGTTTGGATATGATAGGCTTTTCTGATATCATAGGGTATAAAACTGAAATCCTTTCTCGCCCCAGGAACCACCCCCTCTTCTACGTTCAGGATCAGCAGATTATCAAAATCGAGCAAACGCGTTTCGAGTACGCCTATCAGCTGCACCTCCTCTATCGGCTCGCCATGGAAAGGCATGTTGATACTATCCATCGCACGACGAATGAGTGCGTGGAGCGTATGCAGCGAACAGTCATGCGGTAATACATCCTCGCTAATAAGTTGTTCAAAACGCTGAAGCAGCAAAACAACCTGCGTATACGCTTCCGTTTGGAGCAGCGTCTGCCAAGCATGCTCCACATACTCTGAATGATGATCGGTAAACGACTCTACCTGACTCTGCGAACGATAGGTTTTCTCCAATTGATTAATCAGATAATTAATGGATTCTATCAAGGTCAACGGCTTCCCTTCAGCCTCCTCGCAGGCATGTAACACAAACGGATAAAGGGGCGTACTCTTAAGCGGATAACCTTTTGTGATATTCACCCCTTTGAGATTATTTGGAAGGGTATAAAGAAGCGACTCCAGCATCGACTCATCGGTAATCACTACCGCAGTTCGTTTCCCAGGTTGCACATGTTCGCTCAACCATTGTCCGGCATACTGCACCTGAGCATTGGCAGAGGTTGTAGCAATGGCAGTAATAGAAGCAAGGGTGGTATCGCTATCCTTAAAGTGCTGTGGGGCAACCATATCGCTGTCATTACATGCATCGGCAGCTATATTGTCATTCATCACTTCTGCTTTCTCAAGAGCACGCAAACGATCAATCAATTCCTGTTCGGCTGGCATCAAATAATGAAAACCAACAAATATATACGTGCGATCTTCAAGACGCTGAAGCGTCATATCCCAATGGTCGAGGATATCTCGCAAACAAGCACCTCGCGTACCAATATATGCTTCTGACTGCTCCTGCGTAAATTCCTGATAAATAGCCGGTAAGTAGGTCCACAAATCCATGAAATACTTCCGCATTGATTCGTTTTTACAAGGAAGATTCATGAGTTTCTGCAATGCCTCGAGTTGGTCTTTTTCCAAAGGTTCATTATCGAGTACCTGCGCTTGAGCAAGGTTATTAATAACTTTCTCGGGCTCTGCAAGTGTTGATTCTATATTACTGAAATCTTGCAATAGTTGACACCCCCATCCGTAGAAAGCATCCAGAGGCATCGTACTTCCTGCATATTTGCAGTAGATACGATGCAGCTTACATACAGCACGCAATTCATCGTGAGGAGTAAGCGATGAAAGGTCCTCTATGAGTTGGTCAATCGTGAGCATTCGAGGAAGCACTATGGGCTGATGCACACCATCACGACGAAGCGCCTCTGAGAAGTACATACGCATATACAGACCCGCACGCTGCATCGGGAAAACGAGCGTATAGTTTTTGAGTTGATCCCAACCTTTATTTATGAGATATTGGGCAATTTCTGATAAAAATGGTTTCATTTTACTTCCTCCAATATATTGGTAAATCCATACCATAAATAGCCGCGTACATCAGCATATCCCATCGAACGCATAATCTCCATATACGCCTGCACCTGCTCCACATATTCGCGTTTGGGTGTACCGAACTTATAGTCAAGAACAATTGCTTCATTGCCTCGAATCATCACTCTATCCATTCTTCGCTGACGAACCTCAGTGCCATCAGGCGATAAGGTGAGCACTGTATCTTCGCGCATCAGTTGCCAACTTCCATCAAACCATTCGCACGCCTTAGGATTTGACATCATTCTATCAATAATAGATTGTATGCGCCTCTGAACGACCATATTAGGAATCTGTCCGCGCAAGCGAAAAGCCTCCACTACTCTATCAGCATCGGACTTCATCCGAATCTTCTCCATGATGGCATGGCATAGGTTGCCGAATTCCGCACTATGTCTTTGCGCCTCTTCTTTCTCGCTCAGTTCACTACTCATACTCGCGTTATCTTGGGAGCTTAGTAGCATCTCACGAGCCTCCATCGACTGCCGAAATTCAACTTGCGAATCGGTAGAACGATATCGATACGCTTCGGTGGGGAAAACGAATGCCGCATGCGAGAAATCCAAGGGTTTATCATCTTTATGTATGGATGCTTCGGCTTTAGGTATCTCGCGTTCTCCGCAACTCATGTTGAGGCCATGAACAGCTATCAACAAATCACCCACAGTGGCTGCCGATTCAGCTGTTTTAGGCGCTTTACTTGAGATTGGGATATTGATGAAGAGGTTATCTTCAGCACGCGTACAAGCCACATAAAGCAGGTTCAATGCATCTACACGGAGCTTCTTCTTCTCTATTTCGTAGGCATCTTCATACCCAGCAAGTATCATATCGTCTTTATATTCTATGGGCATCATCACCTCAGAATCCGGAAGCACATCTTCCGTTGGGCACCACAGTAAGTTCTTCTTGCCTTTTTCCTCCAGTTTCCAATCGCAGAAAGGAATAAACACATTCTTCGCCTGAAGGCCTTTAGCCGTATGAATAGTCATGATGCGAATATCATCCGAGTCAGCAGAAGGAATCGTATCTTCGTGCATTTTATCATCATAATATTGCAGAAATGCCTTCGCATCGGATCCGTGCGAACCAATATACGCTCGCATTTTATCACGGAAACAATTGAGATAAGCGATATCTGGACCTGCATACAGCCCTTGATCATCACATAAAAAGATGCGAGTAAGCTGCTCTACGAGGTCAGTAAGCGGTAGTCGACTATTCAACTTCTGAACCGATGAATAGCGGTCAGAATAATTGGTTTGAAGGAAGAATGCCGCTACTTCGTCTTTCTGAACCAACCATTTCAAGCCGGAAATAATCGTTATTACAGCTTTTGAAGCATCCAGACGGAAACTAGTGTTCGACACAATCTTCCCTGCTTTATGAAGAAATGGGAACAATGGATCCTGCTTAAGTTTATCGAATACTTCGATTATTCGTTCACCATCTTTTTTGGAGCGAATCAGAATCATCATATCGCGCTTATGATATCCGGCAGCAAGCAATTCTTCCATCTGCACAAACATATCATACAGCAAGTTGGCTTTGACGTCATCCTCATCATGCTGCTTCATGAAACTGCACATACGTACATAGCCGCCCAAGTTCGATGATTTATAATACGCATTCAGTTTTCCTTCAGAATACCCCTCATCATACATTTGCCGAATGGACGCATCGGGTTCAGTCTGCATGATTGCTTTAAACGTTTCCAAATTAAAACGCACAATCTGCTCGCGACTTCTAAAATTCATTTTCAGGGCATTATTGCAATAATATGCACCGAGATGGGGGTCCTCATTAAGCCCATTCATTATCTCATAATTGCCACTTCTCCATCTATAAATACTTTGTTTGGTATCGCCTACAATGAGTGTTGTGCCACCAGATGACAGAATTTCCTGAATAAGCAGTTTGAAATTGCACCATTGTAACGTACTCGTATCTTGAAACTCATCGAGCATGATATGCTGATACCGAATACCGGCTTTCAGAAGAATAAATTGGGCATCATATTCCTTAAGTGACTTCATCAGTTTGTAAGCCGTTTCTGCCAAAAGAATAGTATTCGATTCGCGAAGATTAGATTGGATTTTATCCACAACATATCCCGCAAGCATGAGGTCATTGACATATTTAGTTCTCACTACTGCTTTGGTAGCGAGCCGCTCTAAGGTTGGCAATATCTCGTTGATGCGGCTGATGGTATTATACAGAATCGTGCATTCTTGAGCAGTAAGACGCTGCATTTTAGCAGGCGTATTGAATCGATTTAAATCGCTGTTTCCGAGAGGGGCAAATTTGCCTTTTCCATGTAAATAAAGTTCGGTCATTCTATTGAAAAAGGCAATATAATTCCTTGCACCTGTACAATCTTTTAGTTGTTCTTGATAGGGGCGAATACTTTCAAAAAGCATAGCAAACTCAGAAAACGTTGAAGATTGCCTATAGTGGAGCATATTGGCTTTATAGTTCGCCAAATCATGGGCATATTCTGGATGTTCGCGACCGCAGATTAGCAGCTGATTCCCCTGCACCTGTACGCTTTCTTTATACACCTCTTTCACCATCCGAATGAGTGATGGTCGAAGATCCCATTTATCCTCGTTGGCCAATCGATCTTTCAAGCAGTTTACGACTGCACTTCTCACATCTTCATCCCTCGAACTTTCCTCTGACAGCACTTGATCGGTAGCCGTTGATACCACGTTGTCAAGATCCAATTCAATACCATAACCGGCAGCTATTCCAAGAGCGCCGGCCAAACCTGAGAATAGCGTTTGCAGAAACGAATCAATAGTAGTAATATGCATATTGTCGAAATCCGCAAGAATAAGCTTAACAAGCGACTTTGCTCGCTGTTGGTATTGTTCTGTGCTACATTCTGGCAATCCGCGTAACCGGCTCACTTCCTTCACCTTATTCAGAAAGCCTTGCACCGCTGCCGATTCGGGCATAGTGGCTATATCTTGGAGGTAACCGATGATACGCTCTTTCATTTCGGCAGTGGCCTTATTGGTGAAGGTCACAGCAAGAATTTGCTTATGACCCACACCGCTCATCAGGAGAGCAATATAATGTGCCGCAAGCGTAAATGTTTTTCCGGTACCGGCTGACGCCTTCGTTACGTACATTGGCCTTTTCATTTGCTTTCTACCATTTCGGCCTCCTCGAATTGCTTTCTTACGGAAGGACTGTTGCGCGTCAGACGCTTAATAGTAAGTTGCTCTGCTTTATCATTGGCAAGGCGGAGGTTATTCTCTGAGCCCTGTAAAGCTTCTTTAATTTTTTGTAAATGCGCTATCGACTTATCTATCTCATCTATAGCTGTCTGGAACTTCTCGGCTGCCAAACGATAATTCCTACCAAACTTTTCTTTAAAATCTTTCAGTTCGTTTTCAAAATTGGTCACATCTGTGGACTGCTGTTGAGATATTATTAGTTGTTTCTTGTAGTCAAGCGACTTGCGAGATGTTTGGCGGAGGAGGTTAATGATGGGGATGAAGAACTGCGGACGAATTACGTACATTTTGTCATACCGATGCGATACGTCTACTATACCGCCATTGTATAGTTCGCTTTCTGGTTCGAGTAGTGATACGAGAACAGCAAACTCGCAATTCTTTTTCTTTCTATCTTCGTCTAGTTTCTTGAAGAAATCCTCGTTTTTATGCTTTGTTGCTGTCTCGTCAGCCTCATTTTTCATCTCAAACATGATGCTTAAATACTCTATCCCATCTTCGAAATCACGGAAAATAAAGTCACCTTTTGAACCTTGAGAAGCATCATTATCTTTCTCGAAATAAGCATTGGGTAAAGCCGAACGCAACGTCATATTATACAAATTAGAGCAATGTAATTCTAAACTTTCGCCTATCATCTTGGTTGATTGACGAAGTTTGAAATCTTTCAACCGTTGCACTTCTTCCTCCGCATTCTTCAGCGATAGCTTATATTGTTCTTCTAACTGTTTCTGGCGCAATAAAGCCGCTTGAGCATCGAGGTTAGCCTGAGCTTTAAGGGCTGCAATCTCTCGATCCTTCTCTGCTATCAGTTCGGTTTTCTCTCGCTCCTTCTCTGCTAACATCACAGATTTCTCACGTTCTTTATCCGCAAGCATTACAGACTTCTCGTTGCGTTCGCGAAGGACTTCGGCATTCGCTCTGCTCTTCAAATCCGATAGTTCAACTTCTTTCTTGGCTACCGCTTCGCGTACTGCAGCCTGCTGAAGCTGCTGAGCTTGCTTCAGTTGCTCACGAATAATCTGAAGTTCATTCTCTTTCTCTGAGAGCAACTGCTGCCGAGTAGCCTCCGAGCGAACACGCTCCGTTTCCTGACGGGCTTCAAGTTGAATCCGAAGGGAATTTTCTCTACGCGACAACTCTGCATCAAATTCTTGATTACGAATCTGATGAACAATAGAGGCATAATCGGCTTCATCTACAGTAAATGCTGTACCGCATTTGGGACAAACAATTTCTTTCATAGGGATGAATATTATTTTTATTTAAAGGTGGGTTCTAAAAATTAGCTGTTTAGATTTTGGATTTATTTTCGAGGA
>CAMGMU010000002.1 GCA_946059305.1 uncultured Bacteroidales bacterium
TCCTCGAAAATAAATCCAAAATCTAACAAAGCTAATTTTTAGAACCCACCTTAAATGTTAAGTGTGCGTCGAAGCGATTTCACTTTGCACATGTACGTTTTCGTATTCTAAACAGCGAATTTGCGAACCCACCTAAATAAATAATTAATATGGAAAAAGAATTATCTGCTCTTACTGTAGATTTGGCTGATGCTGCCAAAGAAATCAAAGCAAACGTTATTATTGAAATTAACTCAATGAAGGCTACCCTCACGCAAGAAGATTTTGATATTCTTCGTGACATGGGATTTAAGACGGATGTTAAAACATGCATTTGTTATGCATGTCTTAAAGCTGGCAAAACTCAGGACGAGGCAAAAGCGTTCTTGCAAGAGGCCATTAAGTCAAAAAAATTTAATTTAAATTTTTTATTTGAGTTTCCTGAAGAATTGGGAATGCCTGTCATCTCTAAAGAGAATACGCCTTTGTTAGATGAATTAGTACAGTTAGTTGGGAGTATCAAGAAGTAATGGCTATACAACTATGTTTACGATAACTATTACCAATAATGAGATACAGGCTATAGATGCAGACGAACTGGTCGGGAAGATTGAGTTCGAACGTGAAGGATCAGAACTGGTGATTTTGCATACGTATGCCTATCAGTCGGGCCGAGGTATCGGTTCGATTCTCATGGATGCAGCAGTTGCTTATGCTGCCGAGCATAACCTGATCCTCCGGCCGGTCTGCTCCTTTGCCGTTAAATATATGGAGAGGAGAAAATAACCTGCAAGCGTATAAGGTGGGTTTTCGGCCCAAATCGTAAGTAAAATCAGTCACGTAAAATAAATCTATCAACAAACTAAAAAACACAAAAATTATGAAAAAAACAATTATGCTTTTGTTGGCGGCGCTATGCACCGCAGCAACGACTCTCGCCTATAATTTCCAATCCGGCGACTTGTACTACAAGATCACGAGCGACACCACCGTGGAAGTTGCCTATCTATCTAAGAATTCAGACAACTACCAAGGTCTAACTACCGCCACCATCCCCGCAACCGTTCCCTACGACGGCACCACCTACTCCGTAACGAGCATTGGATACAGGGCGTTCCGAGAGTGCTCCTCCCTCACCTCCGTAACCATCCCCAACTCCCTAACAAGCATTAGGGACTATGCGTTCTATGATTGCTCCTCCCTCGCCTCCATTAACCTCCCCAACTCCGTAACGAGCATTGGAGAATATGCGTTCGAAGGTTGCTCCTCCCTCACCTCCGTAACCATCCCTAACGCCGTAACGAGCATTGGAAATTGTACGTTCGCGTATTGCTCCTCCCTCACCTCCGTAACCATCCCTGACTCCGTAACAAGTATTGGAATATGTGCGTTCTGGGGTTGCTCCTCCCTCACCTCCCTCATCCTCCCCAACTCCGTAACAAGTATTGGATACGGGGCGTTCCAGGATTGCTCCTCCCTCACCTCCATTACCATCCCCAACTCCGTAACCAGCATTGGAGAATGTGTGTTCAGTTTATGCTCCTCCCTCACCTCTATAGTAGTGGAAAGTGGTAACACAATGTATGATTCACGCGAGAACTGCAATGCCATTATTGAGACGGCTTCCAATACTCTAATTGCAGGGTGCCAATCAACCACCATCCCCAATTCTGTAGCGAGCATTGGATACAGGGCGTTCCGAGATTGCTCCTCCCTCACCTCCCTCACCATCCCTAACTCCGTAACGAGCATTGGAAACGAGGCGTTCTATAAATGCTCCTCTCTCACCTCCGTAACTATCCCTAACTCCGTAACCAGCATGGGAGAATATGCGTTCGCGTATTGCTCCTCCCTCCCCTCCGTAACCATCCCCAACTCCGTAACGAGTATTGAAGCCGGGGCGTTCTATTGTTGCTTCTCCCTCACCTCCATCATCCTCCCCAACTCCGTAATAAGCATTGGAGAAGATGCGTTCTATGATTGCTCCTCCCTTACAGACATCTACTGCTATGCCACCACTCCGCCCGTATGCGATGATTACGACACTTTTTATCGCGTCAGCAAGTACTGCTATATTCATGTGCCCGCAGGCACCATTTCAGTCTACCAGGTGGCTACTGGGTGGAGACATTTCTCCAATTTCTTAGAGATCTCCGAGGAAACAGCAATCTCCGAGACTGAGCAGCAGAACAAGTCCTCCCGCAAAATCATCCGCGACGGGCAAGTCCTCATCCTCCGCAACGGCGTTACCTACGACATGATGGGCAATACGCTGTAGTTTCAAGTTTCAGGTTTCAGGTTTCAAGTTTCAGGTTTCAAGTTTTAGGTTTCAATCCTATGCAGGAAGCCACCCTCGCAATACCATGCTGCGGGGGTGGCTGTATTTTAGGTAGGTTCTAATAATTCCCATATTCGAAAAGATATAGCGAATTTGCGAACCCACCTATAAATAGTCCCAATTTTTAACGGAACACCAGTGAGTAAGCTTTATTTTTTGCCCTTTAAGATATAATTTTGAGAATTTTGAAAAATTTGGTTCTCAATATTTGGTTATCTCAAAAAAAAAATGTACCTTTGCAGCCGTTTTTGAAAGTGTAGGGTTGATGAGTTGTCTTCTGCTCTAAGAATATAGTCGCTTTAGAAGCGCTTCAAGACTGATTGATTCGTAGATAGTCTTCCTATCTGCCATTTCTTTGCGGATTGAAGTGCCCTTTGTTTTTGCATTTTTTTGATATGTTCGCGCTTTAAAAAACACAATTTTATGTTTAATTGTTTGGAAAATCGTAATAATGTTTAAGAAAATCAGTACGCTATTCTTGCTGTTTTTTGCTGTCATTTTGGGCATGCAGGCTCAGGAAATGTCGGTAAAATCGTTTGAATATCTTGTCAGTGACTTGACCGCTCGCACGAATCGTAGGAATGACATCAACGACAACCCCGCAGCCGTAATCCGCGTAGGCATCGCCCTGCAAGGGGTGGTTTTTGAGGGCAATGTGTTGGGCGAACCGGTGTATAACACGGGCGAGTATTTGGTGTATATGAGCGCAGGTAGCCGTAAACTGACTGTTCGTCACCCGAATTTTCTGCCCTTGGTAGTGACGTTTGCTGATTATGAAATCAACCAGCTCGAAGGCCTTTGTACGTATAAACTGACCATCCGCACGAGCGCTCCAAATCCTCCTACTCCGCAACCTGCGGGCAACTACTTTGTTCTCAACGTGAAGCCTACTTCAGCGCGTGTCACGATTGACGATCAAGAGCCGAGAATTGTGAATGCTGATGGTACTATCAAGTTTTTTTTGACCAATGGCTCGCACAACGTGAAAGTAGAGGCGGAGGGCTATCTGACCAGATCAGGCACGGTGAATATGAACGGCACGCGTCAGCAGATGGATATCACTCTCGTTTCTTCCAAGCCAACGCTTATTGTAAAGACTGCCACTGCCGGTGCGCAGATTTATATCGATGAAGAACTGAAAGGCACTGACCAATGGCAGGGTCCATTGGCGCCTGGTACTTACATGGTAGAAGCCCGCAAGTTGGGCTACCGCTCGTCTTCACTTACGGTGAGAGTGAATAAGATGCAGACTGAAACGGTTATGGTGCCGCCTCTCGAGGAAGCCTATGGTGCGCTGCTTGTAGATATAGAACCGGTGGATGCTGAGATTTACTTCGATGGCAATCTGTTGGGAAAAGCGCCCAACCTCTTTACTGAAGTTCCTATCGGCAAGCATCGCGTGCGCATCAGCAAGCCTGGCTATGTGGATCGTCTGGATAGCGTGGTGATTGAAGAAAACAAGCAGACAAAAATCAGTGGCAGTCTCCTGCATGGAGATGGAACGCTGGTGCCTATCACCGTCAATGGTGTTACGTTCTGTATGGTTAAAGTGGATGGCGGACGATTAGGTATGGGCAAGGACAATGCCATGTCTGCAAGACGCGATTCGGTGCTTTCTTTCTTAATCGGTGAAACGGAAGTGACGCAAGCGCTTTGGAAAGCCGTAATGGGTAGAAACCCATCTTATTTCAAGGGCAATAACCTGCCGGTGGAAAACGTGTCATGGTCGGATTGTCAGGCATTCATTAAAAAGCTGAATCGATTGACGGGCATGAATTTCCGTCTGCCTACCCAAGCAGAATGGGAGTTTGCAGCTCGTGGTGGTAGGCGCAGCACCAACACGGAATATAGCGGCAGTGATAACCTCGATGAGGTAGCATGGCATAAAGGCAATAGCAATGCCAAATCGCACCCGGTGAAGTCCAAATTGCCAAACGAGCTTGGACTCTATGATATGACCGGTAATGTATGGGAATGGTGCGAGGATGAAGAGGTGATATACGAAGGTAGTTATTCAGGCAGTGCTTCGCAAACAGGTGAAACGAAGCGCGTCAATCGAGGCGGCAGCTGGGAGAATATCTCACGCCATTGCCGGATCTCTTACCATAGCAGTGACTCTCCCAATGGACGCTTTTATAACCTTGGCTTCCGCTTAGCCCTCGATGAATAATATCAAAATCTGAAAATGCCTTTTTTGAATCCTCGATAAACGAACAATCCCACCTCGGTGGGATTGTTTTGTTGAAGTTCATTTGTTATGAGTAGGGAACTACAGATAAAAATCGCGGCATAGGGCTTTGTATTGCTCGGAGCGCGGTTCTCCATTCTGATCCATGAGGCAGAGGGAGTCGATGAGGCAAGGTTCAGTAGTGGGAGCTTTTCTGAAAGCAATCATCACCCGTTTGGCGGGCTTGGTGTCCCGCGTGTGCACGCGTGTTATATGAATAGGAGTGAGTCCGCATTCGGCTGCCAAATGGAGCACGGGTTGCTCGGCTTCGATGGGCAAGACGTAGGACACTATCCCGCCCGCTTTGGCGAGACGGGAGCTGTGGTTGACGAGTGCGCTGAAGGAGAGTGTATCGGTATGGCGTGCTTTGAGGCGGGCGGCATCGGGGTTCTTTAGAGAATCTACGAAATAGGGTGGGTTGCTGGCTACAAGGTCGTACTCGCCCTCGTTTAATTGTTGCACAGGCATATGCAAGACATGCAGACGGTCTGCCCAAGGACTGGCTGCAAAATTCTCCGCGGCCTGCTCAGCTGCTCCTGCATCGATATCCACCCCTGTAATATCCGCTTCAGGGCATCGTTGCGCAAACATGAGCGCCATCAAGCCGCTACCCGTACCGATATCAAGGATGCGCGCATTGCCCTCTGGCACGGGTGCCCAAGCACCGTGGATAGTGCCATCTGTGCCTACTTTCATACCGCATTTCTCGTCGGCTACGCTGAATTGTTTGAAATGAAACATAGCATTCAAAGGGCTTAACCTCCATAAACATGCAGGTTCTCTCGTTATGGCTTTAATGGTGGCTGCATTGCTCGGTATGCTGGTGGTCGTGTTCGCACTCGGGTCCGCAATGGTGGTGTCCGCCGAAGATGCCTACAGTCATGTAGATGCCTACTCCGATGAATAGGATGATGGAGATGCGACGAAGCCAATTTTCGATAGTATGCATCTTACCGGTCATCTTACCTATACTGGCCATCCCTTTGCTGAGTAATACCGCGAGAATCATCACGAGCAGGGCATCGCCCAAACCGAAGAGCACCGGCATCAGCCAACTCCAACTCATGGGTTGCATCATCGTGAGCGGGATGAGTGTGCCGAAATAGAGCAGTCCGCTATACGGGCAGAACGCGAGGGCAAAGACAGCGCCTAAGATAAAACACGCTACAGGTCCGTTAAGGGGCTTGAAGTTGACTTTGGAAATACTGCGGATGAGCCGATGGGGCGCATGTTCGTGTGTATGTGAATCGCTATCGTGGTTGTGGTGCGCTTCGCGGTATGAGAAAATGGCAATTGCCAGGCCCATGATGAGCAAAAACGGCCCGAGGGCAGGTTCTCCGTATGTTTCGAAAAACGTCCTCACTCCCTCCGTTTGCGCCCCAAGAATAAAAACGAGCGCGAGTAGGGTGTAAGAGAAACACTTACCGAGTACGTAGCAGAGGCTACCCATCACGATGGCGCGCATGTTGCTCACGTTGCGACTCAGATAAGAGAGAGCCGTCATGTCAGAGCAAAACGGACAAGGAGAGAGCATCGTGAGTAAGCCTAAGAGGAAAGCTGTAAGCAGCGGAAAGGTGGAGTTATGCAGTACGAAATCGAGCATAAAAAAGAGAAAAAATCAAAATATTGTTATTTTTTTTGGAAATTTTTTGCAAAGGTACGAAAAATGTATTAACTTTGCAAGCAAAATACGGTTTGACCGCATTTTTTTTTACTTTTTGCCAATGAAAAATCGCATTTTTTCTATTCTATTGCCTCTTCTGCTGCTCTTACTGAGCGCTTGCAATAGTCCAGAGCGCTCTGTGTCGCATTTTCAGAATCAGCTGAATGCCCGTCAGGCTACCGCTCTCCGCTATTGCGATGAGGTGGAGCGTGCACTCTGCAGTAATTCGTTTGACTCCGTGAGAATAGCCACGCAGAACACCGATGGTATCCTCTTCTATATTTTCAGCCGAGAAGGGATGGTGTATTGGTCTGACAACTGGCTCTCGGGGCAGGGCATTATGTATCCGAAATACGACCGTTGGTTTTATTACCGTTTCGAAAATGCGGAAACGGTATGCCGTTGGCGAGAAAGTGGAGAGTATAAGATTCTTACGATTATCCCCATCAAATATGCATATGCATTGGAGAATCAGCAGTTGCATAACACGTTTATCAAGCCGTTTCGCTTGCCTAAAAACTATCAGATACGTCAGTCAAAACCTAAGGGAAGCATTCCTGTTGTGGATAGGGAGAATAATTATCTGTTCTCTATTATCGAAACCGATATAAAAGAGGAATCGGCTGCATCAGATCAACGCTTGGCGGACAGTTTTTCGTATCAGGAGGTGCTCGAAACGGGCAAGCAACGCACACACGTAAATTTTCATTTCTTTATCATCGCCAGCCTAATATTTCTGGTTTGCCTGCTCTGCGTAGGTGTGTATGGCCTTTGGCGCAGTCGTGGATTGAGCAATATGCGCTTGAGCGTGAAATATCAGTATCTGATTGTGACAATGCTGCTGGTACTCTTTGCCTGCGTGTTTTTGGTAGCCGTGAAATACGTTAGGGAGCGCTATATTGATCGGCAGCAGTCAGAATTGCAGCACAAGGCCAAATACCTTCAGAAATCGCTTCAGGACCTGTATTACTGGAACATGAATCTTACGGCTCGCAATACACCGGGTTTAAATGTGGACTTACGCGACCTCTGCTTCTCCTATGAGACCGATATCAACGTGTATGACATGGAGGGTAATCTGGTAGGCAGCAGTTCGCCCGCCGTATTTGAGAAAGGCATCAAATCTACGCATATTCACCCTGAACCCTTTTTTTCTAAAAACTGTACGATGGTGCGTGAGGAGCAGTTGGGGGAGATGAAATATATGGCGGCATACACGGAACTCTTCAATGGCAATTACGTGCAGATTGGCTATCTCGAAGTACCATATTACGTGGCGGCTGACGAGCGACACATGGCAGTGGACGATTTCCTTCAGAAACTGCTGCCATCGTACCTCACGGTGATGATGTTGGCTATTATCTTGGCGCTCATCCTCTCTCGTGGCATCACGCGGCAACTGATGGAAGTGTCAGAAGCACTCAAGCAGGTGAGGTTGGGCAAACGCAATCGCCATCTGCAATATGACCACAAAGATGAGGTGGGAGATATCGTAGAAGAGTATAATAAGATGGTGGATCAGCTCGAGGAGTCCACAGAACGATTGGCCAAGAGCGAACGAGAAGACGCATGGCGCACCATGGCGCGCCAAGTGGCCCACGAGATTAATAATACGCTCACACCAATGAAGCTCAATATCCAAATGCTCCAAATGCTCAAAGCCAAGCATCAGGACGAGCGCTTCAATCAGAAATTTGACTCCACTACCAATACCCTCCTCGACACACTCGATGGACTTTCGAATATTGCTACTTCGTTTTCTACCTTTGCCAAACTGCCCGAACAGCATCCCGAAAACGTGGATATTGCAGTTAAGTTGTTCTCTGTAATAGGCCTTTTTCGCGAAAATACCGAAGGAGTACCTGTGAGGTATGTAGGCGCTGAATACGGCGTGTTTGCCATAGCAGATAGTGCGCAGATTAATCAAGTGTTTACCAATCTCATCAAGAATGCGCTACAAGCAGTCAATGGCGCTCCCGGTGGGGATATCATCGTGATATTGAAAGACCTCTCTGACTCGGTGGAGATATGCGTGTCTGACAATGGCTGCGGCATCCCCGAAGAAGCCCAGTCGCGCATTTTTACACCGTACTTCACTACCAAAACCACTGGCACCGGACTCGGTTTGGGCATCTCGAAAAATATCGTAGAGGGTTGCGGTGGAACCATTCGATTTACGACGTCCAAAAAAGGTACGCAGTTTTTCGTTACCTTGCGCAAGGAAAGCGAGCAGACATACTGATTGGCTGCGCTCGAAACGGGTGTTGACGGAGAAAAAGCTGCTAATTGTATGAGCTAAAATGACAAATATCTACGAAAACCGCCTTCGCAAAGTGGTTGATACTACATATTTCTTACATTTTGTCAGAAAACATGTTTTAAAACATCATTTTTTATTTGTCCAAATCAAAAAAAAGCTCTAACTTTGCAGCCGATTCCAATAAATACGTTTTCGCACTTCTTGTTGTGCGGAAATTGACGCGTACTTTACTTAACCCAATACCAAGATTTACTGATTTTTTAAATTCATTTAGAAATGAAAGTTGAAGACATCATGCAGCAACTTGCTGCAAAGCATCCCGGCGAGGCAGAGTTCTTGCAAGCCGTACAAGAGGTTCTCGAGTCTATCGAGGAAGTGTATAATCAACATCCTGAGTTTGAGCAGGCTAAGATTATCGAGCGCATGGTTGAGCCCGATCGTATCTTTACTTTCCGCGTAACTTGGGTAGATGATAATGGCGTTGTTCAAAACAACCTCGGCTATCGCGTACAGTTCAATTCAGCTATTGGCCCGTATAAGGGTGGTCTTCGTTTCCACAAGGCTGTGACTCCGTCAATGCTGAAGTTCCTCGGCTTTGAGCAGACGTTTAAGAACGCTTTGACAACGCTCCCGATGGGTGGCGCTAAGGGTGGTTCTGATTTTGACCCGGTTGGCAAGTCTGATGCTGAAATTATGCGTTTCTGCCAAGCCTTTATGCTTGAGCTTTGGCGTTGCATCGGTCCGGATCAGGATATTCCGGCAGGTGACGTAGGTGTAGGCGGTCGCGAGATTGGATACCTCAATGGTATGTATCAAAAGCTTGCTCGCCAATATCATACGGGTGTACTCACTGGTAAGGGTATGACCTTTGGCGGATCAATCCTCCGTCCTGAAGCTACCGGTTTTGGTGCACTCTATTTCACTCAGCACCTCCTCCATGCAGCAGGTAAGACCATCGAGGGCAAACGTTTGGCTCTCTCTGGTTTCGGTAACGTAGCTTGGGGCGCTGCTACCAAGGCTGTGGAATTAGGCGCTAAGGTGGTGGCTATCTCCGGTCCGGATGGCGTTTGCGAAATCAAGGATGGTATCACCAAGGAGATGATTGACTATATGCTCGTGATGCGTGCTTCTAACCGCAATAAGGTGCAGGATATGGCGGATAAGTTCCCCGGTCAGGCTACCTTTACAGCAGGCAAGAAGGCATGGTCTGTAGCTTGCGATATCGCTCTTCCGTGCGCATTCCAGAATGAGCTTTCTGAAGACGACGCTAAGGAGCTGAAGGCTAATGGCTGCTGGTGCTGCTGCGAAGTCAGCAACATGGGTTGCCAACCCGGCGCGATTCATTTCTTCCAGCATAATGGCGTTCTCTTTGCTCCCGGTAAAGCTGTCAACGCTGGTGGCGTAGCTACCTCTGGTCTTGAGATGACTCAGAATGCTGAGCATCTTAGCTGGACGGCTGCTGAGGTTGACGAGCGTCTGCACCATATCATGAAGTCTATCCATGAGCAGTGCGTGAAGTTCGGTACCCAGGCTGACGGCACCATCGATTATGTGAAGGGCGCTAATATCGCCGGCTTCATGAAGGTGGCTACTGCTATGCTCGAGCAAGGCGTAATCTAATGAATGATGAGCTCCTGCTGAAAGGCGGGGGCTTTATATGTTTTTCCTACAGGAGTGGGCTTGAGTCCACTTACAGGCAGAAGATGGCATGTGCTGTCTTCTGCCGCTAACCTTTCTTTTTGTGCGCACGCGCACACGTATAAACAACACAACATTATGTATCAGGATTTTCAGAAACATCTTCAGCAGACGCTGAAAGAAATTGAAGAAGCCGGTCTGTATAAGAACGAGCGCGTAATCATCACCCCGCAGTCTTCTGCAATCAAAGTAGAGGGCAATAAGGACGTTATTAACTTCTGCGCTAACAACTACCTCGGTTTGGCCGACAACAAAGAGTTGATTGAAGCGGCAAAGCAACGAATGGACGAGCGTGGGTATGGCATGGCATCCGTACGCTTCATTTGCGGCACGCAGGATACCCATAAGCAGCTTGAGCGTGCTATCTCTGACTTCTTCGGCACCGAAGATACTATCCTTTACGCCGCATGCTTCGATGCAAATGGTGGCCTGTTTGAACCGCTCCTAACGGATGAGGATGCTATTATTTCCGATGCTCTCAATCATGCATCTATCATCGATGGCGTTCGCCTATGCAAGGCTGTTCGTTACCGCTATAAGAATGCCGATATGGCCGACCTCGAGGAGCAGCTCAAGAAAGCACAAGCTCAGCGCTTCCGCATCATCGCTACCGACGGCGTATTCTCCATGGACGGCAATGTGTGTCCGCTGGATAAGATTTGCGAGTTGGCTGAGAAATACAATGCCCTCGTGATGGTGGATGAGAGCCACTCTGCCGGCGTTGTGGGTAAGACCGGTCATGGCGTAACGGAGCGATTCAATCTCCGCGGAAAAGTGGAGATTATCACCGGCACCCTCGGCAAAGCCTTTGGCGGTTCAGTAGGCGGATTCACCACAGGCAAGAAGGAGATCATCGATATCCTCCGTCAGCGCAGTCGTCCGTACCTTTTCTCTAACTCCATCCCGCCGATGATTGCCGCTGCCGGTATCAAGACCTTCGAAATCCTCACTCGAGACAACACCCTTCAAGATCGTCTGCACGCAAATACTGACTATTTCATCAGTAAGATGAAAGCTGCAGGTTTCGATATCAAACCTACTGAATCGGCTATTTGTGCTGTGATGCTCTACGATGCTCGTCTCTCGCAGGAGTTTGCAGCGGCTCTTCAGGAAGAAGGCATTTACGTAACCGGATTCTATTACCCGGTTGTGCCGCAGGGGCAGGCTCGTATCCGCGTGCAGGTAAGTGCTGCTCATACTATCGAGCAACTCGACCGTGGCGTAGAAGCGTTTGTTAAAATTGGTAAGAAATTGGGCGTGTTGAAATAAGTTCACTTCATTCCTTTTTCATTTATTTAAAATCAGGAATATGAAAGCTCTGGTAAAGCGTAAAGCTGAATATGGCATCTGGATGGAAGATGTACCGATGCCGGAAGTGGGCGTTAATGACGTCCTTATCAAAGTGAAGAAAGCCGCGATCTGCGGTACGGACCTCCACATGTACAAATGGGACCTTTGGGCACAGCAGCATTGTACTCCGCCCTACACCATGGGACATGAGTTCGTAGGTACGGTCGTAGAAGTGGGCCCTGGCGTTAGAAACGTGAAGGTGGGCGAACGCGTAACGGCTGAAGGTCATATCGTTTGCGGTCATTGCCGTAACTGCCGTCGCGGTCTCGGCCATGTATGCGAGAACAGCCTCTCAGTAGGTATCTTTGGCAAGGATGGCGCTTTTGCTGAATACGTGACCATCCCCGAGTCAAATATCGTGAAGCTCAAAGATAGCATCCCCGACGATTTCGCAGCTATCATGGATCCGTTTGGCAATGCTACCCACACCGCTCTTGCTTTCCCTCTGCTTGGTGAAGACGTGCTCATTACAGGCGCTGGCCTTATCGGCACCATGGCAGCAGGTATCTGCCGCTATGCTGGTGCTAAAAATATCGTGGTAACGGACATCAACCCCATGCGCTTGGAGATAGCAAAGAAGATGGGCGCTACCCTCACGGTAGATGGCTCGAAGGGTGAGACCGTACAAGGCGCAATGGAGCAACTCGGTATCCGAGGATTCGATGTTGGATTGGAGATGTCCGGCGCACCCGCTGCTTTCGCTGAGATGGTGTCGCATATGTACAAGGGCTCAAATATTGCCCAACTTGGTATTCTTCCATCTGACGCCAAAGTGGATTGGTCGAGTATCATCTTCAATGCCCTCACCATCAAAGGTATCACCGGACGGCGCATGTGGGAAACCTGGTATCAGATGGAGCAGATGCTCCTCGGTGGACTTGATCTCTCGCCCGTTATCACCCACCATTTCGCATTCGAGGATTTCCAGAAAGGATTCGACGTGATGTGTAGCGGGCAGTGCGGAAAGGTGATTTTGAATATTGAATAAGCTTAAGGTGGGTTCTAAAAATTCCCACTTAAGAAAAACTATTCATTATTGTGGGTAACAAAGCTAATTTTTAGAACCCAACTTAATTGCAGGTTATGGGTGGGGCGGCAATAGCCCCACCAATAATCATTTTTTTTACATATAAGGCAGTTTCTTGTTGTTTTAGAAAAGATTTGTCTTTTTTTCGTAAAAAACTGTAGTTTTGGCAAAATTTTTGCGTCTAATTATTGAATCGTCAAACTTGAATTGGATTCTTAAGATATTAACCATTTATAAAACAAGTATGAAGAAATTTTATTTACTGATGCTCGCCCTCTTGAGCGTTTCGGTTTTTGCGAAAGCTGAAACAACCCTTCCTAAGGAACTGCAACAGTACAAATTGGATAACGGCCTGACCGTTATCTTGTGGGAAGATCATGATCAACCCGACGTAGAAGGCTATGTTGTAACGCGTGCAGGTGCTATTGATGAACCTCGCGAATACACGGGTCTTGCTCACTATCTGGAGCATATGCTCTTTAAGGGCACCCAGAAGATTGGCGCTATTGATTGGGAGAAAGAGAAACCACTTTATGACTCTATCGTAATCCTCTATGACCAGTATGCAGAGGCTACCGACCCCGCTGTACGCGAGCAGTTGGCTACGCGCATCAACGAGAAATCTATGGAAGCTTCGCAGTATAGTACTACCGAGGACTTCTTTAACCTGCTCGATGGTATCGGTGCGGAGGGCGTAAACGCATACACCTCTTACGACGTGACCTGCTACCACAACACCTTCCCCGCTTATCAGATGGAGAAATGGCTCACCATCTTCTCTGAGCGTTTGATTAATCCTGTGTTCCGTACGTTCCAAGCTGAGCTTGAAAACGTGTTTGAGGAGTACAATATGTATTCTAACAACCCCAACACGCAGGTGCAAAACACGCTCTTCGAGCAGCTCTATAAGGGTCACCCTTACGAACTGTCTGTAATTGGTAAGCCCGAGCACCTAAAGAACCCCCGCTTGAGCAAGCTGATTGAGTTTTACAACACTTGGTATGTACCCTCTAACATGGCGCTTATCATCGTAGGTAACTTCGATGCAGAGGCTACCAAGCCCCTCATTCAGAAGACCTTCAGCCGTCTCGTGGATCATGCTATCCCGGAGCGCAAGACCTATGAGGAGGTGAGCTTTGCAGGCAATCCCACATACAACTACAAGATGGGGTATTACCCAATGGTCGTTTGGGGGTATAAGGGTGTAAAGGTGACTGACGAAGATGCTACTCCGCTTCAGTTCGTTGTGTCGCTGCTCAACAACGGCATGCAGACCGGTTTGCTCGATAAACTCATGCTCGATGGTAAGATCTCAATGGCTGTGGCTGGTTTGGACGCTCGTCGTGACCAAGGTCGTATCATCGTAGAGGCTATCCCCTATTATGATATCTCGCAACGTCAGTATGAGTCGAATGCCGCTACCAAGAAGATGGTGATGGCTGAGATTGATAAAATCAAACGTGGTGAAATTCCTGACTGGCTCATTGCGTCGGTGAAGAAAGAGTATGAGCAGTCTTATAAGACCGCTTTCGAGTCGGGCAGCAACAAGATGGGCTTGCTCGTTAACTGCTTCACTTATGGGTTGCCCCTCACCGATATCTTTGAAGAGAACGATAAGATTCAGGCACTCACCAAGGAGCAGATTGCTGCTACTGCAAAGAAGTATTTCGATGCGGACTATATTACAATCGGTTTTGAGGAGGGTAAGGTTAAAGCCAACCCACTTCCTAAACCAAAGATTAAACCGCTTGACCCGATTAAGGGTGCTGTAACCGAGTATTCTAAGTATTTCAAGCAACTCCCCGAAGGCGAGATTATTCCTACCTACAATAACTTTGCTGACGTAACCGTTTCTACCATTCAGCCGAATGTGAAGCTCCACTATACGCCTAACACGAAGAACGATATCTTCTCGCTCGAACTCGTGTATGGTATTGGTACGGAGAAGATGCCGATGCTCGAATATGCAGTGCAGTTGATGAATACGGCCGGTACGATGGCTGGTAACCTCGACGCACAAGCGTTCCGCCGTCGTTTGGCCGAGCTCGGTGCACGCGTAGCGTATGGCGTTAGCGACAATTACTTTACTGTTAGCATCGTAGGTGAAGATGATAATTTGGCTGAAATCACCCGTTTGGTCAACACCCAGCTCCTGATGCCGAAGCTTGATCAAGAACAGCTCGACAATATTAAAGGTTCGGAGTTCAACTCTCGATATACCATGCCCAAGCGTGAATCAGCTCAAGCAAGCGCTCTCATCCAATATGCTATCTATGGCAAGAAATCACCCTATATTGACGTAGTGCCGTTTGGAGATGTCTATTCAATCTCGCTCCCGAAGGTGCAGACTATTATCGGTGATGCACGTACGTATGCACTCGATGCTTATTATTGTGGAACAAAGACGGCTGAAGAGGTTGTAAACGCTCTTCCGCTAACAGAGGGTATGCAGGCTTCAGAATCGCCTATCGTGCGCGATCGCGAGGTTTATAAGGAGAACACCATTCTCTTCCTCCCAAATAGCAACGTACAGCAGGCTTCGCTCTATTTCTATATCAATGGCAAGCCGTATTCGCTCGACGATGATGTACAGCGTGATGCATTTGATCAGTATTTCTCCGGCGGTTTCTCTGGTTTGGTTCTCAACGAGATTCGTACGAAGCGCTCCATGGCTTATTCGGCTTACGGATACAATGCTACTCCCGCTCGCACCGGTAAAGATTGCTACTTCCTCGGTTATGTAGGTACGCAGTCAGATAAGGTAGTGGATGCTGTGGGCGTATATCTCGACCTCCTCACCAACATGCCTAAGGATAGTGCAAACCTCGAAAGCATCAAGGCTGCACTCAAGGCTGCATCGCAGAGCGCTAAGCCCACGATGCGTGGAAAGGGACGCGTGTTTAATAGTTGGCAACGTATCGGGTACACCGATGATCCTGCTCGCTTGCATGCACAGCAGCTCGAGAACCTCACATTCAACGATATCGAGAAGTTCTATGAGGCAAACATTAAGGGACAGCCTATTACCATCGTTTTGATGGGTGACCCCAAGAAGATTGACCTCAAGGCACTTCAAGCTAAGTTGGGTTGCAAGGTGACGAAAGTAAGCCCGCAGAAACTTTTTGCTCCGCTTGATCTCGATTTCTAATCGTTCGATGATAGTATTTGAGTGGGAAATATAGCACCCACTATCAGACCACCTGGCTGCAGAGTCAGGTGGTCTTTAGCCATTTTATCCAATAGGGATAATGATTAGTTATAAAAATGAATAAAAATCTTCTTATAATAGGGATTATTTGCGTGTTGGTAAGCTGCCGGCATGTAGAGAAGCAGCACGAGGTGGCGCCTATACCGGTGCAGGTGATGTCAATCTGCGAAGTGGCAGACTCTGTTGTGCGTCATTACACCGGTTCGCTTGAAGCTGTTCAAACTGTGGAACTTACTTTCCCGTTGGGCGGTACCCTTACGGGCGTGTACGTACAGAATGGACAACGCGTCAAGCGTGGACAATGCCTTGCCACTATTGATGACACGCAGGCTCGTGCAATGTACGATGCTGCATTGGCTACGCTCCGGCAGGCGCAAGATGCTGCTGACCGCATGCAGAAGGTATATGCAGAGGGTGGCATCTCGGAAGTCAGATGGATGCAGATGCAAACAGACTTGGCTAAGGCCGAGCAAACGGTTGTTACTACCTCTAAGAACCTCGAGGATTGCCGCATGTGTGCGCCTTTGGACGGGGTGGTAGAACTGAAAAAACGAGCTGCAGGAAGCGATATCCGTCCGGGCGAGGGGATGATTACGTTGCATGATATCTCCACGCTGATGGTGCGTTTCTCTGTTCCCGAACAGGCCGTAACAAATATTGCTGTAGGATCTGAAATACAATTACTTATCCCAGCACTCGATACCATTATCACCGCTGTGATTCGAGAGAAAGCGATGGTAGCGAGCAGCATCGGACATACCTATTCCGTTCGTGCTCAGATGCCTCCACTCCCCAATGCACTTCCCGGCATGGTGGTGAAGGTGCAGATGAGTGATATCCGAGAGCGAGGAGTCGTTATCCCCAGCAGGTGTGTGGTTACCCTGACTGATGGCAGTATTGTATGGATAGTACGCGATGGTGTTGCGGTCAGACAACCTGTGGAAGTGTTAGGGTTTGAGCGTAATGGCGTAATGATCAAGAGCGGTTTGGATGCAGGAGACCTACTCATTACTGAGGGCTATCAGAAACTCTTCCCAGGGGCTAAGGTATGCATAAACGCGCTCCCATAATCACCTTGTCTGCAACCTATCTATGACCTTTCCGGGTTCTATTTGCGAATTATTGAAATGAGATTGCATACGTTTTATAGTGTTATTTTGTGTTGTCTCGTCCTGCCTTGGATGGGGCAAGCGCTTTGTGCGCAAGAAATTCAGGTGCTCTCACTTGACAGCTGTTTGAAGGCGGCACAAGCGCATAACGCTACCATTCAGTCGTCGAAGTTGGATATTGAGGCGGCTGATTATGTAAGGCGTGAGGTGATGGCGAAGTTCTTCCCCCAGGTGAGCGCTTCCGGCTTTGCTTTCCATGGGGCTAATCCTCTCATTCGCATCAATATCTTCGATGCTGCCAATCAGATTATCACTAATGCCGAGGCAAAAAAATTGATTGATCAGATTAAGCAGAATGTGAGCGATCCTAATGCAGAGATTCAACTCATGCCGCATGCTTGGAGCGTAGGTGCAACAGCTTTGCAGCCTATCTTTGCTGGCGGACGGATTGTGAATGGCTATCGCCTTTCCAAATTGGGTATTGAAGCGGCCGAAAAGCAAGCTGAGATTTCCGAACGCGATGTACTACAGCAGGTGGAAGAAACCTATTGGATGCTGGCGGGCTTGCAACGTAAGCGGCAGACGGTATTGGGAGCCACTCAACTGCTCGATACGGCTGAATATTTGGTCAGTGCTTCGCTGGATGCAGGGCTGGTCACGCGCAATGACTTGATGAAAGTGCAGCTCAAGCGAGATGAATTGGTTTTGCAGCGCTTGCAACTTGAGAATGGTATCCGTCTGACTACCAATCTGTTGGCTATTCTTACGGACTTGTCGCTTGATGCCGAACCAACACTTCAACCCTTTCCCGATGAAGAGGAAATTCAAGTGCCCATACTCGTGGATACCTTTCGAGTGGATGGACGCCCCGAGGCAGAACTGCTTGCTATGCAAGTGCTTGCGGCTAAGTACCAGAAGGCCATCGCTGTGGGTGAGGTTTTGCCTTCGATTGCCTTAGGTGCAAATGCAGGAATGGCCAATCTGTTTGACAAATCTCGCTCTAACGTTATCGGTTTCCTCACTGTGCAGATTCCGCTTTCGGCTTGGGGGGAGCAAGCATATAAAATCAAAGAACATAATGTACGAATCCGACAGGCTGAGATGCAGCAGAAAGATCTCAAGCAGAAGATGGAACTGCAGAACGAGCAGGTATATTGTCAACTCACCGAAGCGGTGCAGCTTCTGCTCCAATACGAAAAATCGCATCATTTAGCCCAAGATAATTACCGTTTGGCTCGTCTTAATTTTGAAGCGGGAGCTTCTACCGTAACTGAACTGCTGGAGAGTCAGATGCTTCTTTATCAATCCGAATCAGCTTATTGCGATGCCCTCACCACCTATTTCTCGGCCCTTCGCAAGTTCCGTGATCTCAATAAATAATGGTGGGTTGGGGCACCTACAAAGCCTTGTGTTAGTAAATTGTAAAAATATAAGCATTGCTGACTCTATCGCATACCGTTTTATTCCGAGTCGTTGATTACGCACTTTCCAATCTGTTACCACAAGACCATTTTGTACGTCCGTCTTCGTAGATGGAAAGATGCTACATGTAAGATTGTGGCAAAGCTACGGAGCAAAAAGAGCGATTTTCGACCATATGTTGTAATACAGAAAGTAGGAGGCCTGCTTTTGTGGACAGACTGAAGTCTTTAAGCACACCCATTAGCGCATGCTGACGGAGAAGCGTAGGATATTCTGATCACGCATGTTGCGTAGCCAATTGTAGAGGGCGGGGGTGATGTTGACCTGATACTGTTGGCTGGTGAAATGCACGATATTCTTTCCCATTGAGTCAAATAGTAAGAATTTCAGTCTCGCTTGTGGCCAACGGATTTTGCCTCGGTTGATTCCTTTACTGTCCTTCAAGATATGCTGGTATTCCGCTGCTTGATCATCGAGTATCTGCTTCAGCATTTCGTTGAATGCTCCATCAATATTGTTCACCGGCATTTGGATGACCAGGGCTTCCACCATCTGTTCCTGCACATCTGGCAAAGGCATTACAGCCTGTAAGTGGAGCTGATACGACGCATCCTTATATGGACGAGGTTTGAAGTAAGGACGCCCCATTCCGCGCTGCTGAATCTCACCCGAGAGCATGACGTAGGCATCTTTAATCAAAAGCGGACTGAGGTTGACGTAATCGTCGTCAAACAGGCGGAACTCATACGCACCATAATAGTCTTCCAGCGTGTAGATACCAAAGGGTTTATCGCCCTTTCCCATGCGGATTTCTACTTTGGTGATGATTCCTCCCATACGCAGACGAACGCCCTCATGCGTGGCAATCCACTCTTCAGGATTGGGCTCATCTTCGGTAGGTACATACGTGCGAAGCTTGCTCTTGGTGGGATCGGTTTTGTTTTCGTAATTATCTTTCCATTTGTCGAAATAGCGCAATTCTTCGGTTGTGATATTCCCCAATTCACGAATTTCAAACTCGTAATCATCGAGCGGATGTGCGGAGAGATAAATGCCAATCATTTCCTTCTCTTTGTTCAGGCGCTCGATACTACTCATTCGCTGACAGCGAGGCAATTCCGGCTTCTGAATTTCTACCTCAATCCCCATATCTCCGAAGAGAGAGGTCTGCAGATTAGCCTTATCCGATTGGTATCGGTTTCCGTATTTTACGATGGTATCCAGCACCTGTTCGCCTTGCAAATTGAAAGAGAGGAGTTGCTCGCGGTAGAATTCTGGGAAGCAATCAAACGCGCCGGAAGTAGCCATACACTCGATCACTTTCTTATTGCACGAGGAGAGCGGAATGCGCTCTACGAAATCGAAGATGCTCTTATATGGGCCTCCCTTCTTTCGTTCGCTGAGAATGACTTCCACCGCCCCTTCTCCTACACCTTTTATACCGCCCAAACCAAAGCGTATAGCTCCATCGGAAGAAACGGTAAACGTGAGCTCTGACTCGTTGATAGACGGCTCCAGCACCTTGATTCCCATTGCGCGGCACTCTTCCATGAGCTTGGTGACTTTGCCTATATCATCCTTGGCTATGGTGAGGTTGGCAGCCATGTACTCAGAAGGGTAGTGAGCCTTGAGGTAGCCCGTTTGATAAGCCACCCATGCATAGCAGGTAGCGTGCGATTTATTGAACGCATACGAAGCGAATTTCTCCCAATCGCACCATATTTTCTCGAGAATCTCAGGATCATGGCCGTTCTTCCTTCCGCCTTCCATGAACTTTCCCTTGAGTTCTTGCAGGATAGCCATTTGCTTTTTACCCATGGCCTTTCTGAGTTTATCTGACTCGCCTCGGGTAAAGTCCGCCAAAAGGCGTGACAGAAGCATCACCTGTTCTTGATAGACCGTAATACCATACGTGTCCTTGAGGTATTTCTCCATCACGGGTAGGTCGTAAGTAATGGGCTCCTGACCATTCTTTCGGCGGATAAACGAGGGAATATAATCCATCGGTCCGGGGCGATAGAGTGCGTTCATGGCGATGAGGTCAGGTAGCACAGTAGGTTTGAGCTCGCGCAGGTACTTCTGCATGCCGGGCGACTCAAATTGGAAGGTGGCAATGGTTTTGCCTTCTGCAAACAATTTGTAGGTGAGCTCATCGTCGATGGGAATATGGTCAATGTCAACCTCTAGTCCATTGTGCGTCTTGCGGATGTTGGATAGTGTTTCTTTGATAATGGTGAGTGTGATAAGGCCGAGAAAGTCCATTTTGATAAGCCCCACGGATTCGATGACGTGTCCATCATACTCCGTAACCATGATGTCTTCGCCGCTTTCTCGATCCTTCACGGTGGCCAGTGGAGCGAAATTCGTGAGATCATCGGCGCCAATAATCACACCGCAGGCATGTACGCCCACTTGGCGGATGGTGTTTTCCAATTCGCCAGCATACACGAGCATTGTGCGGAGCTTTTCGTCTGTTCCGTGGAGAATACTCTTAAGCTCTTCTACGTACTTATAGCAGTTGGGCAAATTAATCTTGGGCGTTTTGCCTTTCTCATCTTTGATGTTATCAGGGAAACGATCGGGAATAGCTTCCTTGATTTTATTTACGATTGGTAAGGGTACTTGCTGCACGCGTCCCACATCAGCGATAGCTGACTTGGCTTGCATAACGCCATATGTGATGATATGCGCCACGTGAGTATGCCCATATTTTTCTGACACCCATTTGAGAATGCGCTCTCGGCCGACATCGTCGAAGTCCACATCGATATCTGGGAGCGAGATACGATCAGGGTTGAGGAAACGTTCGAAAAGGAGGTCGTAGGGCAGAGGGTCCACATCTGTGATGCGCAGGCAGTATGCCACCACCGATCCGGCAGCCGAACCACGGCCAGGCCCTACAGAAATGCCCATCTCTTCTCGTGCTGCTCGGATATAGTCTTGCACAATGAGGAAATAGCCGGGGAATCCCATGGTCTTCATGATATGGAGCTCAAACGTAATGCGTTCAATCTGCTCATCTGTGAGCGTCTCACCGTAGCGATAATGCGCACCCTCCCATGCCAACTTTGCCAAATAGTCGGCTTCAAGTTTGATGCGATAGAGCTTGTCGTAACCACCTAAACGTTGGATTTTTGCCTTTGCATCTTCATCCGATAATACGACTTCCCCTTTTTCGTTGCGCGTAAATTCGTCAAAGAGTTGCTGATGCGTGATTTTTTCCCGATAGGATTCTTCCGTACCGAACTCTTGAGGAATAGGAAACTTCGGCATGATGGGATCTGAATCGATATTATACACCTCTACCTTATCAGCTATCTCCTGCGTGTTGACCAGCACTTCGGGTATATCTGCAAAGATTGCCGCCATCTCCTCGGGCGATTTCAGCCACTCTTGTTTAGTATAGTGCATGCGATTCGTATCTTGCACGTTTTTGCCGGTAGAAAGACAGATCAGCTGGTCGTGGGCTTCGGCATGCTCTTCTTCTACGAAATGCGCATCGTTGGTGCAAATCACCTTTACGCCATGCTTGTTTGCCAAGTCTATCAAAATTGGATTCACCTGCTGCTGACGAATATAGACGTTTACGTCGGCATCGGGTTTGTCGGTTTGATGGCGCTGAATTTCAATATAATAGTCTTCTCCAAAGATGGATTTAAACCATTCAATCGACTCCTCTGCCTGCTCGATTTTCCCCTGCATAATCAGTTGCGGCAACTCGCCACCTAGGCAAGCTGACGAGCAGATGACGCCCTCATGATACATTGCTAGGAGCTCCTTATCAATTCGCGGACGATGGTAGAAACCCTCAATATAGGAGAGAGATACCATTTTACAGAGGTTGAAATAACCCGTTTTGTTTTTCGCAAGGAGTATCAAGTGCCATCCGGATGAATCAACAACCTGCTCTTTCCCCTCGCCATTGGTGATTTTTAGATCTTTCTCTTTGAGCTTTCTATGGCGGCGCGCACAATACGCCTCCACGCCTACGATAGGCTTGAAGGGCACATATGCAGCCGCTTGGGCTTCGAGCTGCGGCAGTTGCTCCAGCAAGAGTGGCAACTCTTTTTGCGCACGTTTGGCATCTGCAATTTTAGATTGAAAATCCTTACGATCATGCGCAGTTAGCTCAATGTCTCGCTCCACCAGTTGTCCATCAACCAATACGGACATCTGCATGTGTCCGGCAGCGAGTAAGGCTTCCCATTTGGGCAAATCTTTAATCTTATCTTCTGCTTTTTTTATAGCCTCCTGGCAATCTTTGACTTTTCCTTTCGGTTTGCCATTGATTTTCTTAGCCGTATCCAAAAATTCTTTGATACCATACATGCAGCCATGATCGGTGAGGGCCATAGCGGTCATCCCCGTTCGTTGGCATTTAGCGATGAGGTCGGGAATTTTTGACATTCCATCAAGGACGGAATAGTGGGAGTGAACGTGAAGATGCGTGAAATTCATATTACATTATTGGAAACCAAATGAATACAGCTGCGTCCCAGAGTGCGTGAGAGAGGATGATGGCGGGCAATCTGTTAGGTAAAAGCCAATAGAGCCCTCCCCATACAGCTCCGCAAACAAGCGCAGCCATGATAAGCATGAAGTTGAATGAGAAGAAGTGCACGAGCGTGTAAATCATTACACCTACAAGCATAGCCCAAAAGCGGTTGTCAAGATTTAATCCCATGCATTTGCGAGGTTTACAGGGTATCCAATCAGCCAGTTTCCGCTGCACGTATGCCCGCCAGAAAATCTCCTCGGCAGGGCCGATAATAAAGAGCAAAGCCAGCGATAAGAGGAAAGGACTGAAGCCGTTTTTCATTCCATATATAGAATCCACTTGCGCGCGCGCGAAAGATGGAAACATCCATTGGCTGAGCTTGTCTCCTACCCAAAAGACTCCCCAAAGCGCGATGGCGATACCAATGCCGAGGAGCACGTTTCCTACAAAAAAACGCCCTTTCTTTTTGATTTCAAGAGTTTTCCACCATGGCCCTCCCCAGAGGAATGAGGCAAGGGTGAGGATAAGGGCTGAGGCCGTCATACACGCCCAAAAATTGAGATGGGGTGCTGTCCATGGTGAGAACATGAGCGTCCAAAGCGCAAAGGCGATGAGTATGTTTCCAAGGAGGGGAATGGCCGTTTTATTCATGCTGTCAGAAGATAAATCGTGATACGATGAGGGTGAACGTGAGGAGCAGTCCGTTGATGAGTTGCAGTTGTGCAGTGCGCTCATCTAAGTTGTTCATAGCCTGTTCGTCTTTCTCGAAGAGTATAGCCTGTTTGCAACGGTTAATTACGGCCGGATAGAGCGCAAGCACCAGTGCAGTAGGGTAGGGCATGATGCCTACGCAAGCAAGGACTGTAGTCCATATTATCGGCAGAATGAGTTCGAAGCAGTAGAGGGCGATGGCGTGTTCTTTACCAAGGAGCATAGCAAAGGTGCGGATACCGGCTCTACGGTCGGTGTGGCAATCACGCGTGTTGTTGGTATGCAAAACGGCGATGGTGATGGAGGCGAATGCAGGAACAGCCCAAAGTGCATCGATATACAGTCCCCAATCAAAGGTGGAGCGGAAAACGTTGACTGTATAAGCCGTTCCGATGGCGGGGATAATACCATATTCAAGAAGAATGCATAGGTCGCCCATAGCATGCGATTTCATGAACGGATAGCCGATAGTAAACAGTGCGCCCAGTCCGCCAATCAAGAGCAACCAAGGGCCGGCTATATAACTGATTGCTAAGCCGTTGATCGTTGCAATCACGAGCATAACAATACCAAATATAAGCACTTGTTTGCTGCTCAAAACCCCATCGGTCAGCGTCTTGCTGCCGAACGTATCAGCAGCATCGATGCCTTTCTTATAATCATACCAATCCGACAGCAAGTTGCCTGCTGCATGGAAAAGTATAATGCCGAATACGGCCCAGATGACCATTGCCCAATCGACTCCCCAACCGCGCCAAAACAGAAAGGATGCGGTTACCAAAACCGATATGGCCGATACGGGAAATGACCATGGACGAGTAGCAAGAAGATATTTCTTGAACATAATTACCGTTAGCCTAAAAGATGGATTACTTGTGATTAGTAATGCTTATTTGATACCGAGTTTCTTAAGAATATCCTTCGGTACGGCCGACTTATGAACGGTGATATCGTTGGTCTTATACGCCATATAGGAGCGACTAACGTACCAAATGCCCTTGTAATTGGACTTTTGCGTTCCCCAAGAATTCTTTACCATATAGTATCGTTTGCCGTTTTGGTCTTTGGCTATGCCGAAAATCTGCATTCCATGATCGTCTTGCGTTTCCCAATTATCATATGCTTTCTGACGCATCTCTTGGGTTATTTCCATTTCAGGAAGGGGCTTCTTGGTAAGCTCTTCTCGTCGGTCAGTTTCGCTCATTCCTAGCCATTTGGCCATATCACTCCCCGTAAGGTCTGCCCCTTGATCGGCATCGGGCATTACACCAATTCCCTTGCGGGTGAATCCCACTTCGCTCACGTCAGCTCCCCATGCCATCGTATAGCCGCCATCAATGGCAGCATCCATCACGCGCATGAGCTCATCAAGCGGCAGGTTGTATGCTTGATGCATGCGCCAGTTGTCGGGCACTTCTACCGCAAACGATTTATAAAAAGGATGATGGGTGTAAGACGTGAAAGTGATATAATCATCTTCTTTCAAGCCCAGATACTCCACGAAACTGCGCGGAGTATATTCTTTGCCTTCATATACAAACGACTCCGGACGCTGACCAATATATGCATCCCAAATGGACTGAAACGCATTTTTCCACACGGGCGATAGTTTCTTTAATCCACTACTTGTCAATGCGTTAAGGAAAGCGCGAGTCACTTTGTCTACCTCGTTGTGATTAGGCAACGTATCGCCATAGAGAATACCGGGCATGGCTTCTTGCGGGCAGAGACCGTAGTTCTCCATACAATAAATCACATCGTAGATATTTCCGCCGGGAGCATAGCTGGTGCCCTCTCCATATTGGCGAACGAAATAAGTAGCGCGATCCATCATCGTGTGACTGACTACAAACATCTCGCTCAAGTCAAGTTCGATTCCTTTCATGCGGAGCACTTCGCTCTCCAAAAAGGCGAGTCCCGAGAAGCACCAGCATGTGCTGCTTCTGTTTTGATTCTTCACGCTTGTTATGGGGTTCGACTTTACGACTTCAAACTTGAAGCCCTCGGTAGTGTCGGCTTTTTCTGTTTCTTGTGCTTGCGCATGTAATGCGAGAGTGCATGCGGCTGCTAGGAAAAATAGTTTTTTCATAATAGTGAATCTTGTATGAGTTATTAATCTGGGAATTCCATAAGATAAGCTTTAATAAACGCGTCAATGTCGCCATCCATTACTGCATCCACATTGCTGGTTTGGTAATTGGTGCGATGATCTTTTACTCTACGATCATCAAATACATACGAGCGAATCTGACTTCCCCATTCGATTTTTTTCTTCCCTGCTTCGATTTTTGCAGAAGCTTGCCGGCGTTTTTCTAACTCCAATTCATAGAGTTGCGAACGAAGGTGGCGAAGCGCATTCTCGCGGTTCTTAGGTTGGTCACGCGTTTCCGTATTTTCAATAACGATTTCATCGTCTAAACCCGTAAGCGGATTCTTGAATTTATAGTGCAATCTTACACCAGACTCCACTTTGTTGACGTTCTGTCCGCCAGCACCAGAGCTTCGGAACGTATCCCAAGAAAGGCCTGCAGGATTGACTTCAATCTCAATGGTATCATCGATAAGAGGCACTACAAAAACGGAAGAGAAACTGGTCATTCGTTTGCCTTGCGCGTTATAGGGACTTACTCGTACCAAGCGGTGAACGCCATTCTCCGATTTGAGATAACCATATGCCATCTCGCCCTCTACGTTGAAGGTGACGGTCTTGATGCCGGCAGCATCACCTTCCTGAAGATTGGTGATGGTCGTCTTATAACCATGTTTTTCGCAGTAGCGCTGATACATGCGCATGAGTTGCTCTGCCCAATCTTGGGCTTCCGTACCACCTGCTCCTGCTACAATCTTAAGCACGGCCGGCATCTGATCTTCTTCATGAGAGAGCATATTTTTCATTTCAAGCGCTTCTACTTCACTGAGAGCATGCGAATATGCAGCATCTACTTCGGTTTCCTCTACGATTTCTTCACGGAAATATTCGAGGGCCAATTCGAGTTCTTCTGTGGCTTTTCTTACGCCTTCGTAACCTTCAATCCACGACTTGATTTGCTTCACTTTGCGCATTTGTTTTTCGGCTTCTTTGGGGTCATCCCAAAAGCCTGGAGCTTGTGTATGTAGTTCCTCTTCTTCCAGTTGAATGCGCTTTTCGTCGATTTGAAGATATTGCTTTAGTTTGTCTGCACGATCTTGTACGTCTTTAAGTTGTTCGGTTGTTATCATATCGTTGTGATGTCAAATATTTTGGATGAGAATTATTCGATAATTTGTCCTAAAACGCTGTATTTTCTGCCATCCGCACCGATGATAATCAATCGTCCGTTATGGAAGATTTTGGTAGCACGTTGGATGGAATTGTTGGTTACATTGGTGGATGGTTCCTCCTCTTCCGGTTGCCGAGGCTGCATGTTGAGTAGGTAGTATATCCCGTTGAGTATCAGTTGTTTACCATCATCCGTAAGGTTGGCGGTACTGTATTCCGAAACGCCAATCATCAGCATGGGTTCGGTCAGCGTAAGACCGTTCATATTGGCTCCTATAGGCATCTCTGCAACCGTAGATGCGGAGGTTTTTGAAACTGGTGAAGCCAATGTGGTGATTCCCGTGCAGTTGCTCCACGGATCCATGGCCGTTACGGCATAGGAGGTGCAGCTGGAGAAGAGCTGCAGCTGGTTGTTGGATAGGGTCAATCCGCTGAAGATGGGGTGCGTTGCATCGGCAACGCTGATGCTCAAGTCGGTGGTATTGATAGCTGTTCCCCAATTCCATACGGAGGGTTTGAAAAGCCAAGGTTTGAGTACCAATATGGGTTTGTTGTAACCCTTGAGCGGCGAGAATCCGGCAGCATCGGACTTCGGTGCAGGACCTATTACGAGCAGGTCGTAACTCGAATAATCAACCTGTGCATCACGTGCATCGCGCACTTGGATGCCAATAGAGTCAGCGCGGAGGAGATAATGGAGCAAAGCTACATCTTCTTGGCTGCCAGGGATGGTAATGAATGCCACTTTGCGGAATCCATCGGGAATGGTATCCAATCCGGTAATAGGACCTTCGGTAGTGTCTGGCTCTTCGGGGTCGGGGATTACGAGGTTGCCATCGCTCTCATAACATCCTAAATCAGGCGCAGTATTGCAGAAGGGGAGACTGACGTTGACGCCCGCATCGATGAGCGAACTATTTGTTTGCAGGCGCATAAGCGGAGTGATAGCGAGTTCGCCATCTGCCTGACGGGGATACAACGTGAGGCTGGTATCCATGGATTGGAAGTCGGCTGCCGTGCATGAGAAGCCTGCTGACCAACTGTTATGATCGTTAGCCACCACCCTCTGTACGGTCAGCTGATTCTCGCTCAACGAACTAATGCTCACGCAATTACGAATATACAGCGTACCACATTCGGTATTGTAGAAACCATAGTTTTGGCCATTGAGCAGAGCGGTATTGTTGTACACTTTCATTACACCTCCATCCGAGTTCTGGTCAAATCCCTTCACGGTATTACCGATGGAAAGGCAATGGTGAATCAAAACGTTATGAGCCGTTTTGGCGCCACCCAATTTAAAACCATTGCCGTTGCCGAGATTCGGATATTGTGCCATAGTGATGGTGATGGTATTGCCATATCGGTCTGTAATGGTGGTGCCATTTCGGTTGTCAAACCAGCTGCGATCAGTGTTATAGCGCGGGTGATTGGTCATGTTATATGAAGTAGGACCATTTTGAAAGCAGATACAGTCTTCGATGATGGTCTCATTACCATCCGTGACGCGCTGGTAGAAGTCCCAACCATCATCGGAATTATTCCATGCGCGGCAGCCTACATAATGGTTTCCGGGACCGGTGAACTGCTTATCTGCAAACCCATCGGCATTGCCGCCAAAATCAGCCAGTTCTTCGCCATTTTCACCCGTTCGCATCTGTTTATAATCAAAATTATCGTGCGAATCTACGTTCTTGATGAGATTATTTCCGCCCTTTTTCATTTGGCAGCCGGTATCAGAAGAACCATAGATATCGAGCCGTTCAAAAGTGCAATAACTGCCCTCGTTGTAGAGGTTATTTTTTCCCGAATAGCGAAGCGTGAGGTCTTTGATATGGATATACCGATTATTTGTTGTTAGCTGTAATCCTCGCGTTCCGTAAGAGGTGGTGCGGAAATCCAGAATAGCCAATTCTCCGGGGTAACCGGAAATAACGATATTGGCTGTAGCATTACCCGACATAGAGGGCAGTTTGGTGTTCCCGAGGTCGTATTGTCCGCCAAGGAGATAGAGGGTGTCACCGGGCAAAGACAATTTTTTCAAACCTTCAGAAAAAGAACATGGGGTGGCGTACGAATTACCATTGCCGTTGCCATTGGGAGAGGCGTAATAAGTAGATGCATAAGCTAAGGGAGAGAGAGCTAATGCGAGTGCGAAAAAGATTGTTTTTATATGTTTCATAGTTGTAACAATTTTTCTTTTATGAAATGTGCACGGAGGCGAATCCTCAGAGCGTTGAATTGAAATGGGTGGATTCCGAGCTTCTTCAGTTCATGAAAAATGCGTGTGGTATCATGCGGCTCAGATGTGGTGGAATGCGGGTTGATGAGATATAAATAACCGGTGTATTGATGCACTCGAATCGTAGGCTTTTCTTTCCATATTCGAGCAGAAAAGAGCACGTCTTCGTATATCATTCCTTCCTCAAACAAGATGCCTTTTTCTCGCAGCCAAGTTGTGCGATACAAGCGCATGCAGGGGGAAGTCAATACGTAGCGACGATGCCATGAAGGGCATTTTTCTTCGGTGATGGTACCATCAAGACTAACTCTCTTATAGCCGGTTTGGAGCAAGTCAGCATCGTCAATATGGCTAAGCATTTGTTCAATATAATCGGGCGAGAGCCTGTCGTCGGAATCCAGAAAGAGTAGGTATTCTCCTTTGGCATGCTGCATACCGAGATTACGCGCTGCAGATTGCCCCATGTTGTGCGGTTGTTGGAGCAGACAAAAGCGATGATCCTGCTTGCAATAGGATGCTGCTATTTGCGCGCTCTCATCCGTGCTGGCATCATCTATCAAAATAGCTTCCCAATCGCCTATCGTCTGCTTGCTCACAGATGCAAGGCAACCGCTCAGATAAGGAGCCGAATTAAATATGGGTATGACGATGCTTACCATTTCCGAATGAATTTTGTTTGTTTTTACAATGTGTGTAGCTTTACGAAAGCAGCAATTGCTCGAATTGTGCGGATTCTACTTCTCTGTTAAAAAGCGATACCGCGTCTTTGTTGATGGGTTGATGCGTAAAACCATGCTGCTTCCATTCGCTATATTTTTCGCGGATAAATCGGATGATTTGCTCTTTATTTTCCGCTGCCAATCCGGCATTTGTTTTACGAATGGCTTCTGCCAAATGCGCTTCATCGGAGCGTACGAGCAAAAGCGGTTTCTCTGAGCCTACAATCTCAAAGAACTTGGTGGTCATCATGCCTTTTGGTCCATCTCCTGCTGCTTTATTGGAGAATACCAAGCAAATGCTGCTTTTGCGGTAAAGTTCCGGTACCGCATCAATCGATATGTAGCCATGAATATCAGCTTTTACGCCATACTTTATTGCCATGTCTCGCAATCGCTCTTGTCCGTTGGCATCGGTATGAATAAGCAGCTGCAATTCCGGCATCTCATGAGCGATTTCTCCAAGCGCCTGCATCAAGAGCGTTGGGTCTTGAGAAGTAGGCTCGTAGAGGCGTCCCAAATAACTGATGATAAAACGCTCCGTCGGTATTGGCTTAAAATAGTGAATCGAAGGGTCGAAACCATTGTAAATCAAGTGCACCGATGGATGAAACTGTTTCAGAAAATCCACATGCCAGGGCGATACTGTGGTTATTCGTTTTGCCTTCCGGATGGCGTTGTTTCGTCGGCTAATTTGCACGTTACTATACCATTTTCTGAAAGGCATAGTCCACCAATTACGATGTTGCTGATATTGCGTTCCGCCCACTTGTTCATCGATATCGCGGAGGTCGCAAAATAGCGGCAGCTGCATTTCTGAAGCCAATGCTTGAGCAGCAGGAAGGGGGAAGGTGGAAAACGTTGTGCACAAGATGGCATCGAACGTTTTACCTTGCGTCAACTTCCTTACTCTGCGGTAGAAATAGCGGTTTTTCCAATCCGTGAGCAGGCTCCAAATCGATTTCAGCGTCCAATCGATTTTATAGAGCAAGCTTCCTCTTTGACCGCGATAGATGGCTATCTCGGTAATGGGGTAGGCGTGCTCGAAGCAGAGTTCATCCCATCGCTCAGTATATAAATCAATCTCCCAACCTTTCCGATTGAGATAATCCGAAAGGTATCGAATACGGGGGCCAAAACTCGGCTTTCCGTAAGGGTCACATACTATGAGTAATCTTCGTTTCAAAGCGTTGTTTGATTCAGATAATCGATGATGTCAGCATATAGTGTTTTGAGATAGGAATCTTCGGTTATATTGCTGTTGTGCCAGAGGAGCACCAATTCGCCGCCATGTTTGCGCACTTTATCCATGACTTGCTGGCACATATAAAATGCTTCTTCCTCATTTTGGATATGCATGTAGCAATCGTTGGTTAGCGTGCAATCCATAATCGAGAGCGGATGTAGTGTCAGATTTGTAAGCCGCATCCGGATGGGGTCAATCCATCGAACCGGACGAGTGGTGCCCAATCGGAAACCAATACTGTCAGCCCAACCCACCGTGTAGTCATCCGTTATGCCTGCGTCTTCGAGCGCGCGTAAACTGCTGAGGGATAGCAGACGCAGATAATGCCAACGATTGGGGAGGTGGTCTGCAGGAATATCCAATGCTTGAAGGTGGCGAGCCAATCGCTCTTTTTCTTGGAAAATGATGGCCGCTGCTCCTTCTTCGCTGGATTCCTCCTCTATCAGTCCTGCCGCTTCGTATGAGCTGTGTAAGCCAAATCGAGCGCCAGACTTGCTCAGATACGTAACCAAGTGGCAGAAATCCTTGCCTCCGAGTTCGTATTGCGGGTAATCATATCCTTTCCCGCGGCCGGCTTTGAAGAAGTATAAACTGTCAGCTTGAGGCAGTTTCTTATCTTGATCAATCAGCCAGGGGAACGTATAAGCCGAATCGTGTTCAGGACTGGATAAGGCTGCAAGAGCATCTTTGAGATGGCCTCTGCGGATGCCTCCTAAGAATCCCCTCAGATGACGATAGTGGCAGATGGTATCTACATCGTGCGTGAGCACTATCCTCGAAAACTGCTTCTCCGGAAGGGGGGCTGAAAGCAGTTTGCAAAGCATTCGAGCATACTCATCGATTACTGGAATCAATGCCATTCCTTGCTTGCCGAGAGGCGAATGTAGAGAGGAGACTCTACCATGAGCGTCTGTCCATTCTTCCGGATTTTTGCCCTCACGCAAGTCTTTTTGATGCGTTTCTCCGGCCAGCGAGATGAGGTAAAACGTATTATAGATGATATCTTCCTGAATAACCCACGTACCACCCATTTTGTCGCCGAACTCATCTACGTATTCTCCCTGCTTTTCTGCAGTAGGGGAAATTTGAAAGTCAGGCTCGGTCCATTCTTTTCGTGTCCCCGTGAGGATATTCTTACCGGGCACTACTACCACTTTGTAGTGCTGCCAAGCGAGCTCATCAGATGTATATCCGATTTGCTGTGCTACTGTCTCCTGGCCGTAGGTTAGGAAATACTTGATATAATCTATAATTTCATCCATAGGATGCGGTTATGTGTATAATGAATCGAGTTGCTCTGATAGCAATTCCCATTCGTACATTCGTTGTTCTAATCGATGTTTGAGTTGCTCATATTGGGTAAAACGCTCTTGCGTTTGGTTGGCGGGTTCTGCCAACAAACCTTCCATTTCGGCAATCTCGTTTTCTATTTTTGCGATATCCGCCTCAGCTTCATCCACAGCTTTTTTTGCTTTCCGAAGTTCTGCTGCTTTGGCTTTTTGTGCGGCATAATCCAATTTTCCGGCAGTAGGTACGTTTTCTTGCAAAACGGTTTGTTTGGATGCTTGTCCGCTCCGGAGCACCATATCGATAGAGCGGTCGGCATCCTCTATTTGCGCCTTTTTATATCGTAACCAATCGTAGATTCCGCCTAAATGTTCGCGCACTTTTCCATCGCCAAACTCATATACTTTGCTTGCTAATCCGGCAAGAAAATCGCGGTCGTGGCTAACGCAAATGACCGTTCCGTCAAACTCCATCAGCGCCTCTTTCAGTACGTCTTTCGATCGCATATCGAGGTGGTTGGTGGGCTCGTCGAGAATCAGCAAATTGACAGGCTCAAGAAGCAAACGAATCATTGCCAAACGGCTTCTTTCGCCACCCGAAAGAAAACGCACTTTCTTTTCGCTGGCTTCGCCTCCAAACATAAAAGCACCTAATATATCTTTGATTTTCGTGCGGATATCGCCTACTGCAACACGGTCAATCGTATCAAATACCGATAGTTCGCCATCTAATAAAGAGGCTTGATTCTGGGCGAAATAGCCAATCTTCACATTATGCCCGATTTTCAGCGTGCCGGTGTAATCTTGAATCTCCTGCATGATACACTTCACGAGCGTAGATTTGCCTTCTCCGTTTTTGCCAACGAATGCCACTTTCTCGCCTCGGCGAATGGTGAAGGTAGCATGATTAAACACCTGATGGTCGCCATACGCTTTGCCCAAATCCTCTACGATAATGGGGTAATCGCCACTCCGAGGTGCGGGCGGAAATTTCAGCCGCAGACGACTGTTATCTTCCAAGTCCACTTCTAATCGCTCCAGTTTCTCGAGTTGCTTGATGCGGCTTTGTACCTGAACCGATTTGGTAGCCTTGTAGCGAAAACGTTCGATAAACTCCTCCGTTTCCTGAATCATCTTTTGCTGATTCTCATACGCTCTTACCTGTTGCTCATGGCGCTCTTTGCGGAGCTCCATAAACTGCGTGTAGCTTACTTGATAATCGTAGATGCGTCCAAGACTGATTTCAATCGTTCGGTTCGTTACATTATCCAAAAATGCTCGGTCGTGGCTGACCAATAGCACAGCACTACCGCTCTGCAGCAACCATTGCTCTAACCATTGAATGGACTCGATATCCAGATGGTTGGTGGGCTCGTCAAGAAGCAGTAAGTCGGGTTTGATTAGCAGTATTTTTGCCAATTCAATACGCATGCGCCATCCTCCGGAAAACTCCGAACAAGGCCGGTCGAAATCTGTCCGCTGAAAACCTAATCCGATGAGCACTTTCTCCATTTGCCCAATGGATTTAGGGTCGTCTTGATCGCGCACAGTATCTACTTCCTGCCGTAGAGTCGTACCTTCGTTATGAATCATGTGCTGCGGGAGGTAGCCAATGCGGAGATCCTTATCTTTGGATATGTGGCCGCTTGTTGGCTCTTCTTCCCCGGCAATCAGCCGCAAAAGGGTAGTCTTACCGGCACCATTTTTGCCGATAAGCGCCACTCTGTCACGTTTGTTGATCAAGAATGTTATGTCGTTGAGTATCGGCCGAGCCGAAAACTCCATACTGATATTTTCAATAGATACCATTACTGCGATTTGCTTTTTGATTTTTTTGTAGCAATCGTTCCATTCTCAAGCCCTGCTTTGAGGAAACGCCCTGTGTAGCTGGCTTCGCACTTCATGAGTGCTTCCGGGGTGCCTTCAAACACGATTCTACCACCTTGTTCGCCACCTTCCGGCCCGAGGTCAATCACGTGATCTGCTGCCATAATAATCGCCGGATTATGCTCGATGATGATGACGGTATGCCCTTTTTCAATCAAGCTGTTGAGTGCTTTTAAGAGAATGGCAATATCGTGATAATGCAAGCCTGTTGTGGGCTCATCAAACACGAAAATCGTGGGATTCTGCCCTTCGCTTGCGAGGAAAGACGCGAGTTTTACGCGTTGACTTTCGCCACCCGACAACGTGCTTGACGATTGCCCTAATTTGATATAACCGATGCCTACATCTTGCAGCGGCTTCATCCGTTTAACAATCTTTTTACAGAGCAGTTGCTCGTCTTTTGTGAGCGTGCGTCCTGCCTCTTTACCTTCCTTTTCCGCATAAGCGTTAGGATCAGAAAAGAACTCAATCGCTTGATTTACAGTCATCTCCAATACATCGAAGATGTTTTTCTCGAAAAACGTCACTTCCAATACATCCGCAGAGAATCGCTGCCCATGACAATGCTCGCATTGGAGCACCAAATCAGCCATAAACTGCATCTCAACGGTGATTGTTCCTTCTCCTTGGCATTCTTCACATCGTCCTCCCGGGGTGTTGAAACTGAAGTGTGCAGCCGTATAGCCCATCTGCTTGGAAAGCTGCTGCTCAGCATACAGTTTACGAATCTCATCATACGCTTTTAGGTAGGTGACAGGATTGCTTCGGCTGGAGCGCGAGAGTGGATTTTGGTCAACAAACTCAATATCCGTCATTCTGCTCATTGAGCCATGTAAACTGCCGAAATCCCCCGTACGCTCAGCCGTTCCACCATAATATTTCTTCAGCGCAGGGTAGAGCACTTTCGTAACGAGCGATGACTTGCCGCTACCGCTCACTCCGGTTACAACCGTCATTACATTGAGCGGAAAACGAACAGTCAGATTCTTCAAATTGTTCTCGCATGCGCCTTGCACTTCAATATAATTATTCCACGGCCGACGAAACTCCGGCACCGGAATTCGCTCTACACCTGACAGAAAATCTTCCGTATAGGAGTGGTGAAAATGCTGCTTCACTTGCAGTTGACCATCGGCTTGCTCCATGATAGAAGCCACCTGACCGCCTCTGCGACCAGCTTCCGGACCAATGTCAATAATATAATCGGCTGCACGCATGATTTCCTCGTCATGCTCCACAACTACGACCGTATTGCCCAAATCGCGAAGCTCTTTCAATACGTGAATGAGTTGGTTGGTGTCCCTCACGTGCAATCCGATAGAGGGTTCGTCTAAGATATACAGACTGCCCACCAAACTGCTGCCAAGCGATTTGGCCAAGGTGATGCGTTGACTCTCGCCTCCGGAGAGCGAAGCCGCCAATCGGTTGAGCGTAAGATAACTCAACCCCACTTCGCGCAAGAAACGCAGACGATTTTGAATCTCTATCAGCAATTGCTTGGATGCTTCTCGGTCAAACGCGCTCAACTGATTGGGCAATTGCTCAAACCAAGGCTCCAACTCGCTCACGGGCAGCTTCAGCAAATCAACGATGGACTTGCCCGCAATCTTTACGTATTGCGCTTCTTTTCGGAGTCGGTATCCTTCGCATGTAGGGCAGGTTGTCTTTCCTTTGTAACGAGCCAACATCACTCGATACTGAATCTTTGCGTATTGATCTTTCTCGAGCATCTTGAAGAAATCGTTCAGCCCGCGGAAGTATTCGTTGCCAGTCCAGAGCAGTTGCTTCTGCTCGGGAGTGAGTTCGTAAAAGGGCTTGTGAATGGGGAACCCAAACTTCTGCGCATTCATGATGAGCTCCTTATTCCAACGGCTCATCTTCTCGCCTCGCCAACATGCAATCGCTTCTTCGTAAATGCTCTTGGTCTTATCCGGCACCACCAAATCAGGGTCGATACCCATGATATTGCCAAACCCGCCACACTCAGGACAAGCCCCTAACGGACTATTGAAATCAAACAGGTGTTCGGTGGGTTCGATAAATTGAATGCCATCTGCCTCGAAGCGCTCGGAGAAAAATTCTCTATGGTTGTCTCCACCCTGTACGAGCGTTTCTACTACACATTCTCCTCCGCCTTCGAAGAAAGCGGTTTGTACGGAGTCGGCAAAACGGTTGGCTGTAGATTGCTCGCCATCTGCAATCAGTCGATCTATGAGCAAAAACAAACCCTCTTCAGAAAGGGCATCGGTTATGCCAATTGTTTTTCCATGCTGAAGCAAGCGAGAAAACCCTTGTCCTTGCCAAATCTGCAACTGTTGCTGAAGCGTTGTTCCTTCGCTCAATCGCACGGGAGAGAGAAGCATCAACTTCGTTCCGGGCACTAACCCCATCATATAGTTCACGACATCGCGAACGGTATGCCGTTTGACTTCTGCTCCGCTCACGGGCGAGTACGTGTGACCCACGCGCGCGTACAATAATTTTAGGTACTCCGCAATCTCCGTGCTTGTGCCTACTGTGGATCGCGGATTTCTGCTTGTAACTTTCTGCTGAATAGCAATAGCAGGAGGGATGCCTTCAATAAAATCCACCTCCGGCTTCTGCATTCGCCCCAAAAATTGCCGAGCATAACTCGACAAACTCTCCACATAGCGCCTCTGCCCCTCTGCATAGAGTGTATCAAATGCGAGCGAGGACTTGCCGCTACCCGACAAGCCCGTTATCACCACCAATTTATTTCGAGGAATGTCAATCGTAACATCCTTCAAATTGTGGGTTTTTGCTCCTTGTATATGTATAGACTCTGTATCCAACTTATTGGTTCAAATATTGTTCTTGAAGTTTCTTAATCAGGTGTTGCGCCTTCATGTTATTGGGGTCGAAAATCTCGTCTGGCAAAGCGGGGATCTTCAATTGCGTACCTACTGTGACCGTACTCGGATTCTTTATTTTATCTTTGTTGGCTTCGTAGATGAACACCCATAATTCTTTGTTGTCGTAAAACTTTTTGGCAATCCACGTCAAGCGACTACCTTCTCTTACGGTCTCAAAACCGATGAATTCGGTGTATATGCGCTCTTTGTAGAAATCCGTTTGGGGCAATGCTTTTGGCGTTTCTGCCAATGCCGAAGAATCACCATTCCGAACGGCTTCATCCGCTGTATTCGCCACTGAATCCGACGACTCATCGGCAAAAACAGATGCATTTGCGGTGGCTGAGAGCGCTTCATCTTGAGGAGTGGCTTCGTTGTCAACCATTGCTTGTTCTGCATTCATTTGGCCATTCAGCATGTCTGCCCATTCTTCAATCTTATTCTGAAGGAAAAGACCGCAAATAAACAGTAGTATTATCAACGATAATACGGTAATACATGCTACCAACCATCCTCTGAATGGTTTCTCTTTCTTTTCTTCTTTCTCTTTCGTTTCTCCGTTGACTTCAGATACTTTTTGGGTATCAACCGGAGTCTCTTTCTTTTCAACTATCGGTTTCTCAACTATCGGTTCCTCTTTGCTTTCAGCATCCGGTTCCTCAACTATTGGTTCCTCTTTGCTTTCAGCATCCGATACCTCAACTATCGGTTCCTCTTTGCTTTCAGCATCCGATACTTCAACTATCGGTTCCTCTTTGCTTTCAGCATCCGGTTCCTCAACTATCGGTTCTTCTTTGCTTTCAGCATCCGATACCTCAACTATAGGTTCCTCTTTGCTTTCAGCATCCGACTCTTCAATGGCTGATTCCTCTTTGCTTTCAACTATCGGTTCATCAACTTTTGTTTCGGTTTCAGCAGGCTCTTCGTTGGTGAGATCAGCCCCCAAATCGGCCAATAAATCTTTGATTTCCAGCGCTTGCTCATCGAATTTCTGCATGGGATCGGACTTCGGCATTTGTCCTTCGATGACATTACCGTTATCGTCAAGAATAACAGGCTCTAAATCCGCATACGGCTCATTGATGCGCTCTTTCACATTCTGCTCCGGCGTGAACGATAACTTCTGATAACCTTCGATTACGATAGGTTCGCCTGTAGAGATGTTGACGCTTTTTCGGGGTTCTACCCATTGCAGTTTGAACGTTCCCAAACCGCTGATTCGTACTATTTTATCTTTCTGAAGTCCTTCTTTAATCGTGGCAATGAGTAGGTTGAGGAAAGCGCTCACTTGCGCCTCCTCTATTTGGGTTTGCTTAGCTATTGCCTTGCGTAGATCGACTATGGTAATTTTTTCTTCTGCCATCGTTTATGCGTTCTTCAGTTCCTCTTTCAAATTTGGATTGGCTTTGAAATTAACTTGCAATTTCGGGGGTGTAAGCGTTCGAACGCCCGTCTTGGGGTGTACGGATACACGCTCGTTTTTTTGCTTCACTTCCAATGTTCCAAAGTTCTGAATCATAACGCTTTTGCCATCCAGAAGCGATTGCACAATCGTATCGCTGGTGGCATTTAATAGCTGTTCGGTTTGCACCTTGGTCATGTTCAAACGATTCGCTATTTCATTTATGAGTTCTTTTTGTGTCATGTATTCAGTCAATAATTGTTATTGTATCAGTTCGCCATACAGGTCGAAATTCTCGCTTCCTGTTATCTTGATATCGTAGAATGCGCCCACTTGCAGAGGTGTCAGCTTGCTGATGAGTACCTCGCAATCCACTTCCGGACTGTCCCACTCTGTACGGCCTACATAATAATCGTCTTCTTCGCGGTCGATGATGGTTCGGAGCGTCTTTCCTATACGGCTTTCGCTAATCTCGCTGGCAATCTTCTCTTGCAAACGCATCAACGTATCCAATCGATTCTGCTTCACATCCTCCGGTATATCGTCGGCATAATGTTCGGCTGCATAGGTGCCTTCTTCGTTGGAAAAAGCAAACGCTCCCATTCGCTCAAACCGCATCGTCTCTGCAAACTGCAGAAGTGCGCTAAAGTCCTCCTCCGTTTCGCCCGGATGCCCCACCATCAGAGTCGTTCGGAGGCAGATCCCCGGTACTTCTTGTCGGATGGTGCGAATCAAGTCGGTTTGTTCTTGAGCAGAAATGTGCCGCCTCATTTTCGTGAGCATATTGTCCGTACAATGCTGAAGCGCTATATCGAGGTACTTGCACACATTCTTTCTTTCGCGCATGACGCGCAAGAGGTCCATAGGAAAATCGGTAGGGTAGGCGTAATGCAAACGAATCCATTCCACGCCCTCAATATCGCTCATGCGTTCTACCAATTGCGGCAACAGATGCACCCCTTTCCGGCCATCAACCTCCAAATCCGTTCCATAGGCGGATAAGTCTTGAGCAATCACCTGAAACTCCTTGACGCCTTGCTTGGTCAACCATCGTACCTCTTCGAGAATCTCCTCCATCGGCCTACTCGTATGCCGCCCCGTGATGAGCGGAATGGCGCAATACGAGCAGAAGCGGTTGCATCCTTCAGAAATCTTGAGGTATGCGAAATGCCCTGGGGTGGTGAGGGTTCGCTCTTGCAGACAACCCGTTTCTACGGCATGGCCGAGGTCGGCAATCAAGTCCATGAAAGAGAACTTGCCGTAATACTTGTCCACTTCCGGCAACTCTTCCTCCAGTTCTGCCATGTATCGCTCGCTGAGGCAACCCATCACGAAGAGTTTCTTCAGTTTTTTCCGTTTCTTACGCTCTGCAAATTGCAGAATCGTGTTGATGGATTCTTCTTTGGCATCACCTATAAATCCACAGGTATTGATTACGGCAATCTCGCCTTGCGGCTGCTCGGAGTCGTGAACACAACGATAGCCTGCTGCCTCCAATTGGCGCATCAACCGCTCTGCATCCACTAAGTTTTTGGAGCATCCTAATGTGATAATATCAATTTCGTTTTTGTGCAAAATGGTCGTATTACGTTGATTATTGTAGGATGAAAATGGGATACCCACCATCCATTTTTTGCTTGTTTGCGATGTTTGTTGGCTGCTTCGGTTAGTTGCCTAATTCGCTTTGGAATTTCACTCTTACCAACCGAATATCAATCTCGCTGATGTCGTCTTCATCGAGTTCTTTCATCGCCACCTTCACGCTATCGGTGTTAGCCGTACGGAAGTAATCGTAGATTTCGTCGCGTTTGTCTTCCTCCATGATTTCGTCGATGAAGTAATTGATATTCAACTTTGTACCGCTGTAAACGATAGCCTCAATCTCGTCCAGCAGTTCTTCCATCGACATGCCTTTTGACTCAGCCAAATCGTCTAAATCCACGCGTCTGTCAATGGCTTGAATGATGCTGATCTTCTGCTGCGAATTTTTGGCTACCGAGCGAATACGCATATCTTCCGGACGGATGATCTCGTTTTCTTCAACGTATTCTTTGATAATGCGGATGAATTCCTCACCGTATCGTTTCGCTTTGCCAGCACCTACTCCCGGGATATTCTGAAGCTCCTCATACGTGATGGGGTAGGTAGTAGCCATAGCCTCCAAACTCGGGTCTTGGAAAATCACGAATGGCGGCACGTTCATCTTCTTCGATAATTTCTTGCGCGTGTCTTTGAGAATGCTGTAGAGCACGTCATCGGCAGCTGCGCAACCGGCCATATTCTCTATATCGCCTGCATCGCTATCGCCATCGCCCTCTACTGGCACCTTGAATTCCGTAGGTTTCTTGAGGAATTTCTTGCCTGCAGAAGTGATTTTCAGAATGCCGTAACTCTCAATCTCCTGCTTCAGATAACCCGAGAGCATAGCCTGACGGATAACGGCATTCAGCAAGTCTTCATCTTCATCTACCGCACAACCAAATGAATCTGACTCATCGTGTTTGTACGACTTGATGGCGGCCGTCTCATGTCCTTTCAAGAAATTAATAATATGGTCCGCCTTAAACTGCTCTTTGAGCTCGATAATCGTTTCCAAAACGAGCTGAAGCAACTCGGTTGCGTCCTTCATATTGTAGGATTTCTTGCAGTTGTCGCAACATCCGCAATTGTCCTGCGTGTATTCTTCTCCGAAATAATGGAGGAGGAATTTTCGGCGACAGATATTGGTGGTGCAGTAGTTTTTGGTTTCTTGAAGCAACTGCTGACCAATCTCTTTCTCGCTGCCCTGTTTGTCTTGCATGAGTTTGTTGAGCCGGTCGATATCCTTGTCGCAATAGTAGCAGATGCAATGGCCTTCACCGCCATCGCGACCCGCACGACCCGTTTCCTGATAATAGCCTTCAAGCGATTTGGGAACATCATAATGGATAACAAATCGCACGTCCGGTTTGTCAATGCCCATACCAAACGCAATGGTAGCAACGATTACCTGACAACGTTCCATCAAGAAAGCGTCTTGCGTCTCGGTTCGCATGGCAGCATCCATACCGGCATGATACGGCATCGCTGCGATATTATTTACCTTCAGGCGGGCTGCCAATTCCTCCACCGTCTTGCGGCTCAGGCAATAGATGATGCCCGATTTGCCTTCCATCTGACGGATAAATTTAATGATGTCTTTATCTACGTCCTCCGTCTTCTGACGCACTTCATACATCAGATTGGAGCGGTTGAAACTCGATTTGAACACAGTGGCACGTTGCATGCCTAAGTTCTTCTGGATGTCTTTCTGAACCTTCGGTGTGGCGGTTGCAGTCAAGGCGATGATTGGCGCTTTGCCTATATTCTCCGTGGTAGGCTTGATCTCACGGTATTCCGGACGGAAATCATGTCCCCACTCCGATATACAATGCGCTTCATCCACTGCATAAAACGATATCTTTACCTGTCGCAAAAAGTCGATATTCTCCGTTTTTTTGAGCGACTCAGGAGCTACATACAGCATTTTCGTTTTGCCTGCCAATATGTCTTCCTTTACCGCCTGAATCTCCGGGCGGGAAAGCGATGAATTGATGAAATGGGCTATTCCATCCTCATCTGAATAATTGCGCATGGCATCCACTTGATTCTTCATTAACGCGATCAGGGGAGAAATTACAATCGCAGTACCTTCCATCAGCAGCGAAGGAAGTTGATAACACAAACTCTTGCCACCACCAGTTGGCATCAACACAAACGTGTCATTGCCATCCATCAGGTTACTGATAATCTCTTCTTGTTTGCCCTTGAACTTGTCATAACCGAAGTTCTTTTTTAATGCTTCGATTAGTTCCTCGTGTCTGTTCATCTTTTTTGCCTGTTTTTGTGTCAATTTGTAGTTGACTATGCTTGATTTTATTACTATTAATAACGTGTGTTTTCCTCGCAGAAAGTGCTCCTTCCTGCGAAAACGAAGACAAAGGTAGCGCTTTTTTTTGAATTATGCAAATATTTGTTTAAAAAAAATGAATTTTTTTCGCGAAGCCACTTTTTTTAGAACCCACCTTTGCATTTTGTTTGGCCGGGAATGAGTGTTTGCTGCCTATTGTGTTTTAGTTGGCATTTTCACAAAGAATCTTCCTCGATTTCTCCACAATGCCTCCTCAATGCCTCCTCAATGAGTCCTCATCGTCTCCGAATGCCCTCTTCTCCCCTTTTAAAAACTTTCTTCTTCCTTCATTATGGCTCCGTCTGCCTCCCTCCATCCATAACGCATCTAGCTTACATCTAGCTTACAGCGCACGACAACGTAAGCTAGATGTAAGCTAGATGTAAGCTAGATGCACGAGTGATGCGTGAAGAAACGTAGGGTTAATCGACTCTTTTGTGGATTTGCGAAGATTTCATTCTGTTAAATTGGAGTATTCTCGCAAATTATCATATAATATTCTGCAATGCATTGCAAAAATACTTTCAAAATGCATTTTGGGAACGTTTGCGTGAAAATTTTGGGATATAAAAGTATAAGTTCGTTTGGTGGATTAAAATTTTTTTTGTACTTTTGCAAAAATTTTGGTGTCCGTAAAATTTTCGTGCATTTAATCTTTAATTTTATTCATCATGAATAAACTCAATACAAATCGTTCGTTATTTCAGCTCTTTAATTTGAGTGCCGGCTTCTTCGGCGTTCAGATTGCTTATGCGCTTCAGAGTGCTAACATCTCGCGCATTTTTGCAACCCTCGGTGCTGACCCGCACACCCTATCATTCTTCTGGATTCTTCCGCCGCTTATGGGTATGATTGTGCAGCCGATTATCGGTAAGTATTCAGATCGTACGTGGTGCCGCCTCGGCCGTCGTAAGCCCTATCTGCTGGTGGGCGCTATCATCGCGGTGGCTGTGATGCTGCTGCTGCCCAATGCCGGCAATTTCACGTTCTCGCAGGGACTGTTCCTCGGACTGAATGCCGCTATGTGGTTCGGACTTTTCTCGCTGATGTTCCTCGATACCTCCATCAATATCGCGATGCAGCCGTTTAAGATGATGGTGGGCGATATGGTTAATGAGGAGCAGAAAGGTACGGCTTACAGTATCCAATCATTCCTCTGCAACGCAGGCTCGCTCGTGGGTTACCTCTTCCCGATTTTCTTTACCTGGATTGGTATTGCCAACACGGCTCCCGAAGGTGTGATTCCTGATTCGGTGAAGTGGTCGTTCTATATCGGTGCGGCTATTCTGATTCTCTGTGTGCTCTATACCTTCTTTGCGGTCAAAGAGCTTGATCCGCAGGAATACAAGGCGTTCCATGGGCTCTCAGAAGCGCCTGAGGAGGGTAAGAAAGAGGATGTGAACTTCGTTAAGTTGCTCCTTCATGCTCCTTCTACCTTCTGGACAGTGGGACTTGTACAGTTTTTCTGCTGGGCTGCGTTCATGTACATGTGGACCTACACCAACGGTTCGGTAGCTACCCAATGTTTTGGTTGGGATGGCGTGACTACAGCTGCTGAAGCATATCAGAATGCAGGCAACTGGGTGGGCGTGGTGTTTGCGGTACAAGCGGTTGGTTCGCTTTTCTGGGCCGCTTTCCTGCCCAAACTCGAACATTGGGTTGGCAATAAGGGCGCGTATATTATCTCGCTCATCGTAGGTGGGTTGGGCTTCATGTCTCTTATCTTCGTTACCAACCAATACGTGCTCTTCCTTTCGTTTGCGTTGGTTGGTGCTGCTTGGGCGGCTATGCTCGCGTTGCCCTTCACCATCCTGACCAACTCACTCAAGGGTGACAACATGGGCTACTATCTCGGACTCTTCAACTGCACCATCTGCCTCCCGCAAATTGTAGCTGCTCTCTGCGGTGGTGTACTCCTTAAATATATATGCGCGGGCACGCAAGTATGGATGCTCTTCATCGCGGGCGTCTTGCTCCTCGCTGGTGCTGCTTCCGTGCTACTCATCCGAGAGAAAAAATAAATAGATGTCTTCGTGAAAAACTGTTTCCGAAAAACACGTTTCCGAAAAACTGTTTCCAAAAAACTGTTTCCGAAAAACACGTTTCCAAAAAACTGTTTCCGAAAAACACGTTAAAATACCAAATATCATAACTTTATTAACTACATTCCAAGATGAAAACCAAAGTTTTTTTGACTGCCATTCTTTCGGTATCGCTCGCATGTCTTGTTGGTTGCTCCCAGCAGGAGGATGTGAATGTGAACGAGCTTGCCGGACAAATGGCATCTACATCGTTTGAGAAGACGGTTACCCGCTCCAAGACGGTGACGGATGGTCTGTCCATACAGGTTGTGGAATGGACTATCGTTGATGCCGAAAAGCATCAGATTGCGCCGTTTGGCTATAAGTTCGGTGATGGTATCGCTGAAGAATGGCCTTCGGTTGTGTACAACTATGAGCAAGGCAACATCAATGAGGATGGCCTTGGTGTGCACTACACCTTTACGCCACTGGGGCAAGGTGAAACGCTCAATGTGCTCTATTGGGGTAACTCGCTCATTATCAAGGGAGACACGATTTCAAATGCCTCTGCTCCTATCGCTAATCTGAAGAAGATTGTAGCAGACTTGTCGAACACCAAGTGGCATTTTGAGAGTCGTGATTACTACATTCTTTACGACACTATCGTGAGAAACGACACCGTTATCAAGCCTGTTAAGCGTCCGGATCCCGTTACTGGTAAGCCTACCGTAGTGATGGATACTACCATCAAGGTAGTAAAGGAGTATCTGCAAGATACCCTTGGTGCTACCTCGCTTATCATGTCAGATTATGCTATCTTGCGTGATCCAAGCTCCAAGGCTAACACGCTCACCTTCACCAAGTACGAGGAGAAGAAGAAAGTCAACGAAGCTGGTGATGCACTCGTTGCTGATGGCGAACCGACTACTGTTACGACCACATACCACTGGGGTATTGCGTCTATGACGTCGGCTAAGCGTTTTGTTCTTAACATCAAAGACGACAAGACCGGCGAAATGTCGCAACTTCGTTTGAGTGGCTTTGACAAGGCTAAAGGCGTGCTTACGATTGGTAACGATGAACACAAAATCGTAAACGAATAATTGCCTAATCGATTGTAATAGAATTATTTAAGCTTATATTACAGATGAAAAACAATATCTCTCTGCGTGCAGCATTGATGTCTTTGCTCCTCTGCTTCGGCTTGGTGGCTATGGCTCAAATGACTGTTACTGGTACCGTTACGGATGCTACCACCGGCGAACCGGTTATTGGTGCAAGTATCCTTGAAGTAGGTACTACCAACGGTACGATTACCGATTGGGACGGCAATTTTACCCTCAACGTGAACTCGGGGGCGCAATTGCAAATTTCTTACATGGGTTATAAGACCCTCACGATTGCCGCTACGGCTGATATGGCTGTTCGCCTGGCTGAAGACAATGAGCTCCTCGAAGAAGTTGTTGTCGTTGGTTATGGTGTTGTGAAAAAAGGCGATGCTACCGGTGCTGTTACCGCTATCAAGCCCGATGATATGAACAAGGGTCTCGTGACCAATGCACAAGACATGCTGCAAGGTAAGATTGCGGGTGTTACGGTTGTTGCTGCTGATGGTACTCCTGGTGGTGCTGGTAATATCACCATCCGTGGTGGTGCTTCGCTCAACGCTTCTAACGCTCCGCTCGTTGTTATCGATGGTTTGGCTATGGATAACAATGGTATCCAAGGTGTGGCTAACCCGCTCTCTATGGTGAACCCCGCTGATATCGAGTCGTTTACCGTTTTGAAATCCGCTTCTGCTACCGCTATCTATGGTAGCCGTGCTTCCAATGGTGTGATCATCATCACCACGAAGAAAGGTGCTAAGGGAAGTAAGCCCGCTATCACGTACAATGGTAACGTTAGCTTCGGTACACTCACCAATCGTTTGGAGACGCTCACGGGCGATGAGATTCGTGCTTATGCGTCTGGTCTCGGTCATAGTGCTGACGCTATGTCCTCACTCGGCACCTACAACACCGATTGGCAAGACCAAATCTATCGTACTGCCGTTTCTACTGACCACAACATCTCTATCTCTGGTGGCGCAAAGAACATGCCGTATCGTTTCTCTATCGGTTATACCGACCAGAATGGTACCATCAAAACCTCTAACATGCAGCGTGTGACCGCCAGCTTCAACCTCGCTCCATCGCTCCTCGATAACCACCTCAACCTCAATATCAACGGTAAGGGTATGTATATCTACAACCGTTATGCCGATGGTGGTGTTGTAGGGGCTGCTCTCTCGATGGACCCCACCATGCCCGTGAAGGGTGGCGCTAAGAATGCCGCTGGTGAATGGCTCGCCAGCGATGATGATATCAACAAATTCTTCGGCGGATATTATCAGCGTACCAAAACGGCTACCTATGGCGACCCCGTTTGGACCGTTACAAAGAATGCACAAACGACCGCTAACCCCGTAGCTACCCTCTATCAGAAGAACGACCGTGCACATGCAGGTTCTTTCGTTGGTAACTTCGAGGCTGACTATAAGATTCATGGTTTTGAAGACCTCCGAATCCATGCGAACTTCGGTGCTGACTACTCGTATGGTAAGCAGACTACCGACATCTCTGATCAGTCGTATTCGAATCACTACTATGGTTGGAATGGCTTTACCAACAAGTCGAAATATAACCTTCAGTTCTCTGCGTACGCGCAATATTATAAGGACTTCACCGAGGAGCAGCATTTTGACATCATGGTAGGTTATGAAAACCAGTATTTCCACTGGAAATCCTACTCCGATGGTTGCGGTCGTTATCAGACTACCAACTCCGATCCTTCTCTTGCCGGTCAGGAATACGAGCGCAAGGCTGAAAACACCCGTCGTGGTGAGTCTGACAACGCGCTCCAGTCTGTGTATGGTCGTTTGAATTGGAACGGTTGGAACCAAATCCTTCTTACTGCTACCTTCCGTGCCGACGGTTCGTCTCGTTTCGCTCGTAAGAACAGTAAGGGCAAAAACGCGCGTTGGGGACTCTTCCCATCGGCTGCTATCGCTTGGAAATTCAACGAGACATTCTTCTCTGATGTTCGTCAGATCGATGACCTCAAGCTCCGCTTTGACTATGGTATCACCGGTCAGCAGGACCTCGGACTCGATTACTACTACCTCGCTACCTATGAGAATGCGCAAACGCATGCGTATTATCCGGTTGGTGACAGCAATGAAATCGTTGGTACCGATGCCAATGGCAACAACGTGTTTGCCAATGCTCGTCCGGGCGTTTACAACCCTGACCTCACCTGGGAGAAGACCACTACCTACAACGTGGGTCTTGACTACTCTTTCCTGAACAACCGTATTAGTGGTAACCTCGATTACTACTATCGTTCTACCCGCGACCTCCTTTCGCAAGTGAACGTTTCTGCGGGCTCCAACTTCCGCAACCAGATGATGGGCAATATCGGTTCACTCTACAATCAGGGTGTTGAGTTTGCTATCAATGGCGTGTTGATCGACAAGAAGAACTTCAAGTGGGATTTGAGCTACAACGTGGCTTGGAACGAGAATAAGATCACCCAACTCCTCTCTGACGAAGAAGGCTACTATGTAGCTACCGGTGGTATCTCTTCCGGTACGGGTAATAACATCCAAGCACACATGGTAGGATATGCTGCAAGTTCGTTCTTCGTATATGAGACGCAGAAAGTGGCAATGGAAGATGGCACGCAGGTATATGCACTCGTTGACCGCAACAAAGATGGTCAGATCTCTTCTGACGACCGCTACATACACTCTTCGCCCGCAGCTAAGGTGACCATGGGCTTGCAGACTAAGTTCCAATTCTATGGCGTTGACCTCGGTATCACTCTCCGTGCTGCACTCGGTAACTATGTGTATAACGACGTCCTCGCTGCCAATCTCCAGTGGATTGAATCGTCTAAGATTTACCAAAGTCAGAATGGTGGTTATCATGGCGTACTTCGCTCTGCTTTCAATACCTATTATGGCGATGGATTCAAGGGCGATGCTACCAAGGAACTTATCTGGGATGAGACCGCTGGTGACTACATCATCAATCCTGCTGTAAAAGGCAATGCTAACTACTTCCAGAGCGATTTCTTCGTTGAGAATGCTTCGTTCCTCCGTATTGACAACATCACCCTTGGTTACACCATTCCTTCAAAGAAGAAACTGAACGCTCGCGTTTACGCTACCATCTCTAACCCATGCGTATTCTCGCGTTATAAAGGTCTCGACCCCGAGGTTAGTGGCGGTATCGACAACAATATCTACCCGCGTTCTATGACTACCGTTATCGGCTGCAGCCTGCAGTTCTGATTTCTGAATAATTAATTATTGATCATTTAAAATATAATGATTCGTATGAAATTCAATAAAATCTTTATGGGTCTTGGTATTGCAGCTGCTCTCGGTCTTTCCGCTTGCTCGCTCGATCGTACGCCTCTTGACCCGAATACCAATACTACCTTCAATCAAGACGAGGTGTACTCTAAGGTGTATGCCACCTTTGGTACCACCGGTCAGAAGGGCCCCGATGGTAGTGGCGACGTAGATGGTATCGATGAAGGTACCTCCGGTTTCTACCGTATGTTCTGGAGCTTGAATGAGTTCCCTACTGATGAGGTGTGGTGGATCTGGTCAACCGATGCCGGTGTGGCTGATATCCTCCCCATGACTTGGTCGAAATCCAACACGTTCGTTGCTGGTATCTACTATCGTTTCTATTTCGATATCACCCTCTGCAACCACTTCCTCGACAGAACAGAAGGGCTCACCGATGAGAAGACGCTTCGTCAGCGTGCTGAGGTGCGTATGATTCGTGCTATCAACTATTATTTCGTGCTCGATATGTTCAATGGTGGCCCGATGCCTATGCACGTTTCGCCGGATAAACCCGCCTATGCTACTCGTGCCGAGATGTTTGCATGGCTCGAAGAAGAGTGTAAAGAGCTCGAAGGACTCCTCCCAGAGCAACGTGCTTCCAAGTATCGTGTTGACCGTGGTGCAGCTCAGTTTATCCTGATGCGTATGTATCTTAATGCCGCTGTTTATCTCGGCACACCGGGTACACCGAACTACGATCTCGCTCGCTGGAACGATGCCGCTATCTATGCTGATAAGCTCATCCAGAACCCGGCTTACGAGCTCTATGACGTGCCTGCTGCTGTGCGTAATGATGATCATGTGTATTATTCAGCATACCAGCAGCTCTTCATGGGCGACAACGATCAAACGGCTGCTAAGGAAGCGATCCTCCTCATTTATCAGGATGCACAATATTGCAAATCGTGGGCTGGTGCGCGTTTCGTAGTAAATGCACCACGTGATGCCGACTTCGTTCCGTCTGGCTCCTCTGACTCCTGGACGTGCATTCGCTCTTGCCCTGAGTTCATCACCAATGTGTGGGTGTCGAAGGAAGTGGCTCAGGATATCAAACTCAACGAGTATCAAATGCCGGTTCGACTCCAAGACGACCGTGCAATCTTCTGCTCTGTCAGCACCCAAGGAAAGGCGTTCGCTCTCTCGGGTGGTACCGCTTCTGACCTGTATGCAAGCTGGGGCATGCCGAAATTTACCGGTATCTACTCCACTTCTACCGATCCTTGGAACTGGACTTCGCCCGTGGGTATTGCCGATTGGGTGGACACCGATATTCCGCTCTTCCGTATTGCTGAAGCTTACATGACGTATGCTGAGTGCATGCAACGTGGTGCTGCTGTTCCTGCGGGAGCAAAATACAACAACATGCTTGACCCCATCAACGCTCTCCGTCGTCGTGCACATGCTGCTGAACTTACCTCTTGCTCCTATACGCAACTCTTGTCTGAATGGGCTAAGGAATTCTGGGGTGAAGGTCGTCGTCGTACCGACCTTATCCGATTCGAGCAGTTCGCTGGCGATAAGGCTTCGATGTCTTGGGAAGGACATAACGGCAAATACGATGGACGTTTCTGCGTGTTCCCAATCCCAGAGTCGGACGAGACCGCTAACCCCAATCTTGCTAACGTAAATGCAATGATTGGTTACTAAGCAGTTGTGATATTCTATAGATTTTTTCCAATTTCTTGTGAATTGTTCTATAAATATTCGTTTATGTAACTATATTCACCCGAATCAGTCGGGTTCGGGTGAATATTTACGCTATTTTCTTGCATAATTCAAAAAAATGTACTACCTTTGTGCGTTTTTTCGATTGATAATCAAATTTTTTAAATAAACTTTATTATTCATTTTTTAAAATTTATTCTTATGAAGAAATTTTTCTCTTTTGCATGCGCTTTGTTCGCATGTGTAGCTGCTTTTGCTACCGTTGAGGTACCCGTACCCGATGACGCTACCCTCAATGCTTACAAGGCTGAAGGTGCTAACGTAGTAGTTGCTTTTTACACCACCGCTCCGATTTGCAACCCAATTGTTTTCACCGGTTCGTATTGCGGCTGGTCAACGGATCCTACTGCACTTGTTAAGTTTGAGTCGGTTGAGGGCTTCGAAAATTGGTATGTTACCTCTTTTACCGATGCTTCTGACTCTATCCAAGGTAAGCCCGTTCAACTCAAGTCGGATGGTTCTTTCTCTTGGGACTATCAGCTTGGTGATGATGCAGAAGTTGTTCGCGGTACCCTTACTATCGAGAAGGGTTATGCTGGTGAGGTTAACTTAAAGGGTTATGGCACCGACGCTCCGGTTGTATTCGCTTTCGGTAAGTGGAAGAACGACAACAATCCTTGCGTTGCTGCTGAGAGACATAACTATACCGTTATCCTCGATGCACCTTATTGCGCTGACGAGGCTGGTACCTACTTCGACCCAGCTATCATTGGTACCTTCAATAACTGGAGCGAGGGTGTTGCTATGGATCTTATCGTAGGAGGTGATTATGATGGTAAGTATAAATATGAGTTCGAAGATGAGGTTGGTCACGAATTCAAGTTCAAAGCTGCTACCGATACCGATTGGTCGAACCAGATTCAGCTTCTTGACTCTGCAGGTAATTATTACGATAACCCGAACATCAAGCTTGGTGCTGATACTGTTATCATTCTTGACTACTCTGCTGGTAAATATACCAAGTGCGTTGAGGAGCAGACCGCTGTTGAGAACGTAGAGGCTAAAAACATTCGCAAAGTGATTGAGAACGGCCGTCTCGTAATCTACGTTGGCGAAGAGCGTTACAATGCCCTTGGCATCAAGGAGTAATCGCCCCTATAGCGTTTGATGGCTCCCATCCGATGCTGCCTTTGGCTTCATCATCAGATTCCGCCTTTGGCTTTATCTCAGATTCCGCCATCATCGCTCTCCCATGAGCGTCCCGCCCCCGCGGGGCGCTCATTCTTCCTTTTATTCCCCTTTTTTCACAGCCCTATAGAGCTCGCTCTTTCTCATCTTTGGCTCCCTATAGCGCTCCGCTCTCCCCTTCCTCTTACTCCCGAAAATCTTTGATTTTTGGGAAAAGTATTGTTCATTGGCAGCAGATATTATCTGCGTCTTTCTCCCATCTCCTCTCTCTCGCATAGGAAGGGTAGGTGAGAGACTTCAATTTTTCTCTATTTATGACTATCCTGCTTCATTGCTGTTGTGCCCCCTGCTCGTCAGCTATCATCGAATGGATGATGCAAAACGACTATCGTCCGGTCCTCTTCTTCTCCAATCCCAATATCTACCCTCAGGAGGAATATCTCATTCGTAAGAATGAGCTCACTCGCTATGCCACCGAATTAGGGCTGCAAGTAATCGACGATGACTATGATCATCAGCTCTGGCTTCAGCAAGTAGCCTCCGGAAGAGAAAACGAACCAGAACGCGGTTCGCGTTGTTTGGAATGCTTCCGTATGCGTATGCTTCGTTCTGCCCACAAATGCAAGGAATTGGGCATTACTACCTTTACTACTACCCTTGCTTCCTCTCGATGGAAATCACTCGAGCAAATAGCCATTGCCGGTCATTGGGCGGCCGAACAAGTGGGTGGGGTGGAGTTTTGGGACCGCAACTGGCGAAAAGGCGGACTTCAGCAACGCCGATCAGAACTCCTCCGCGAACATCAGTTCTACAACCAACGCTACTGTGGTTGCGAATATTCAATGGCCATTCTCGATAAGCATCCCGCCCAATGAGGCGAGTGGTCTTCAATAATTCACTCGATAAGCATCCCGCCCAATGAGGCGAGTGGTCTTCAATAATTCATCTCGATAATCATCCCGCCCAATGAGGCGAGTGGTCTTCAATAATTCATCTAGATAAGCATCCCGCCCAATGAGGCGAGTTCCCCATGGCGTTATGCCCCCTTTTTTTGACCCATTCTTTCTTCCTTGAAACAATTAGAATATTTGTTAATAATTGCCAAAAACACCCTATTTTGTAATCCGTATATGACAAAACAACGAAAAATGCGATGTTTTAGCGATTTTTTTAGCAAAATATTTGGTAGTATTGCAGAAAAGCAGTAATTTTGCATCGTGTTTTTCATGGTATTAGATTTAAGGTTAAGTAAAGATTGGGATGTCGAGATGACATCCTTTCTTTTTTTAGCACGAAATCCTCTCCTGAAAGATGCCCTTTTAGCGAAATGCCAGCTCCTGATTTAGGATTCAAATGGTTGGATTTTTGTCCACCTATTTTCATCATTGCAGCTCTTATGACTACTTTTTCCAAATGGGTCAGTTGTTGGGGGAATGCCACTTCTATTACTGACCGTAAAGAATCTACTTACGCCCGTGATCTTACCCTCCGCTATCCCATTCGTATGTGCTTTAGCGGAAGCAAGATTCGCATGCGTTTCAGTAACCTCACCGGTACCGAACCCGTTACGTTGACCTCTGTAGCAGTTTCCCTCCTTCGTAAAAACGAATGTGCGCCCACCAATAGTCGCCATCTTACGTTTATCGGAAATGCAGAAGGAGTGATTCCTCCGGGAAAAGAAATCGTATCAGATGAACTCCCTCTTTCTATCGAGGCAGGCGACACCTTGGTCGTTTCCATCTACTTAGGTGAGTTTACCCAAATGAATGCAGGCACCCTCATTACGGGCCCGCTTTCCAAAGGCCAATATGCCTATGGCAATTTTGCTGATGAAGCCGTTCTTCCGCGCGATCTGACCCGCAATACGAATTGGTTTTATTTCTTAAACACCATCGATATCTTTACAGAAGCCGATAATTTTGCGCTTATCTGTTTTGGCGATAGCATCACGGCTCAATCTTGGCCTGATTACCTCAGCATTCGTGCAGTGGAAGAAGATTGCAAGCATGTAGCAGTCATTCGTAGGGCTGTAAGCGGCACCCGTATCCTCCGCCAGTATGATTGCATCACCTATCAGGCGTATGGACTCAAAGGAGCCACCCGTTTCCCCATAGAGATTGATTCTGTATCAGGAGCCAGAGCGGTGATTATCCAGCATGGTATCAATGATATCATCCATCCGGTAGGTGAAGCAGATAATTGTTTCCGACCATGGTCGGATTTGCCTACAGTCAGAGACTTATGCGATGGGGTGGAGCAACTGTATATCAATCATGCTCGAGCTCGTGGACTCTCTGTTTGGAGCGCTACTTTATTGCCCATCTTAGGATGGCGTACTTATCTTCCCATGCGCGAAACCATGCGGCAGCAGTTCAATGATTGGTTGCGCTCGTCATCGCTCTTCGATGACTGTGTGGATTTTGACCAAGCTGTTCGCGATGCTGCTGACCCTCGTGCTTTTGCTCCCGGATTCGATTCGGGCGATCATCTCCATCCCTCAGAACAGGCTTATGCAGCTATGGCTGCTGCCGTTCCGCTTGCTCTTCTTCAATAAATCGCACCCACAAAAATCCTCCCCACCGATAGCTCGATAGGGAGGATTACTATTTCTGATAGAGGCCTTATTTTCGTTGCAATACTTGCGTGAGCTGACGGATGCCGCCATAGCCCTTCACCAATGTAGAGGCATCTACCCAATCCACCATCACATCATGCTTCCTCAGCTGATTGCCCAGTTCAATGGACTGCCCTTGAATGGCCACGATATGTCTTGGGGCGATAGTGAGGTAGGTGTTAGCATAATGAGCAGCATCTTCGTTAGAGATACGGATAATCTCCACTCCTCGGTTCTCCAGCCATTCTCTATAGCCTAAGCCGCTTGCAGCCAACGCGTAATTGCCCGTCTGCTCGTTTTGTTCACCGGCTTGCTTCACGTAGATATCGCAACTCAGGTAAGCTTCGTCACCTTCCTTGGCATCATAGCGGTTCGCACAGAGCGTTACCAAGTCCTTATCTATAATATTAAAATAGGTGTCAAGGGCCATCTGCTTCTGAATGCGCATCTTATCGTGCACCACCACTACTGTATCGTGTCCAATACAGTTAGCAGCCATCAACTGCTGAATGGCGGCCATGTTCGTGCGCAAACCATCGCCTATTACCGATACCGTACCAAAGGCCAGATAATCATCGCCCTCCATATACGCATCTTCGCCCGTTACACAATATATCGGGTGAATGCCCAAATGCGAGAGACAATAGCGCACGAGTTCCACTTCATCAGCTCGTTGCTGAGAGTTCATCCTGCCCATCACTATGCCAGCGGGCGTTACGATTGCTTGCCCACGCATGAAATACAGGTTGCTCAAAGGAGTCTGACTATAGGTGGCTTCTACACCTGTGTTCTTGTCCGTTGGGCTGAGACTTACAGTCGGACGAAGAAGGATGGTGCGAATCAAGTCTTCCTTGCTCATCTGCAGGAGCGTCTGACGTTCGTATGCATCATCGGCTGGTTCATAACGCAGAGATTTCTCAGCAAGCGACTCAAGTGAATCCCGTTGCATCGAATACAACACCTCCTCTATCGTATATACTTCGCAACCCTGTTTCTTGAGTTGAGCCTTAATGGCATCATGCTGCTCTGCCGCCTTCTCAATACTGAAATAGCTCTCAAACAGTCCCGCTGCAGGATGAATAACGCCATCATACAACTCGCGACCGGGAGTATGCATCAGCACCATCTTCGACTGCTCATATTCAGCCTTCGGATACGATACTACCACCTGTTCGGCTACTGGGGCACTCGGACGCTCTATCGAATTGACGCCATTAATAAACATGTAGAAAATAATAATCGGACAAACGTAACGAGCCAACCAGTAAAAACCTTTTACCATCTTTGACTTGTATCTGCCGTCAGATGTCAATTCGTTGAATACCAATTCTTTATCTACTAACTGACCTACCAATATACAAGCAGCTATTCCGCCTAATGGGAGGATGAAATTGGAGGTCAAGAGATCCGTGAAATCAAATACCGTGAACCCTAAAATCTTGAGACTGGAACCCTCAATCTGACTCAGTGCGCACACTACTGAAAGCGCACCTACCAAAACAAAGAGTATCGCCAATGCGGCTACTCGGTTTACCGGTTTTCCGCGGAATTTCCACTCCTCAGATATATAAGCTGCTCCTGCTTCCAGCAGCGAGAACGATGACGTGATGGCTGCAAAGAACAGCAATACAAAAAACAGCACACTGACAATCCGTCCGCCCGGGAGTTGCGCAAATAGCGGAGGCAAGGTCTTAAACACCAGTGCAGGACCGCTCGTTACCTCTACACCATACGTAAATACGCTCGGGAAAATGGCTAATCCGGCCAATATCGCCATCAATACCGTGGCGGCCGTTACCGTTAGCGACACGCTTACCAAACTCTGATCTTTCTGTATATAGGAACCATACGTCACCATGGCCGCCATACCCAAACTCAGTGAGAAAAACGACTGACCAAGCGCCATGATGATCGTCTGACCCGTTACTGCACTCCAGTCAGGCTTCAGCAAGAATGCAGCTCCCTTGGCCCAACCATCCTGCCAAATGGATACGATGGCTAGCATCAGGAGAATAAGGAACAAAGCGGGAATCATAAACTTCGAGCAACGCTCGATACCTTTACTTACGCCAAACGCCAGAATAATGCAGTTCATCCCCAAAAACAGTACTGTCCAAAGCACCGGTCGCCAACTATTGATGAAGCCATCAAACAGATCCGACATCTCAGCGTACGTCATCCCCTCAAAGCCATAACATATGCTATGGAATATATATTGGAGCGACCAACCTGCCACTACACAATAGAAAGCCAAAATAGTGAGGCCCGCAAAAATCTCAATGCCGCCTACTGCACCCCAACCTTTGCTGCCGCCTACACGCACAAAACTCCGATACGTGTTGCTCTGACCTTTCCTGCCAATCACAAACTCTGACAGCATCACTGGTACCGAAATCAACAACGAAATAACGATGTAAATAATTAAAAAGGCCGCGCCACCATTCTGACCGGCAACGTAGGGGAATTTCCAAATGTTTCCCAGGCCAACGGCGGAACCTGCTATGGCCGCCATCGTACCAAACTTACTTGCAAATTGGTTTCTTGCCATACTATTGGATTTTAGATTAAGTTTCTCTTTTACCTCTTCATTAGAGGTTTTCGTGTGCTTTTATGGTAAAATTTAGTAAAAAATCGCGCAAAGATACTACTTTATTTGGAATTATGCAAATTTTCTCGAAAATAATTTTTTTATTTCAAAAAAAAGCACTAACTTTGCACCCGACTTATATCTTTGGATAACTATAGGTCCTTAAGAAAGTCTAACCATTATATCATGAATATGCACACTTACCGAAAATTTCCGATGCTTATCATCGGACTTGTGTTGTCGTTATCGCTCTTTGCTGCAGAGGAGAATGTGCAACCCAAAAAATCTTTGCTGCCTGATTATTCTCAGAAAATCGGTTTTACCTATGGAGTGGGTGCCGATATCGTCAGTAACTATATCTGGCGAGGATTGTATGTAGGTGGATTGGGCGTTCAAGCCGATGCCAATATAGGCTATGGAGGACTCTTCCTCGATATGTGGTGGAACTTCTCGGCTTGCGATTGGACCTTCAGCAAAAATGGATTCAACGTCCCTTCCCATACCCTCGCTCCTGGATTCAATGCCGAGCTCGATATGACTATCGGATTCTCCAGATGGGGACTCACGGTCATGTTCATGCACATGTATTATTTTGACCGAGAGAAAAATGCCGATGGATCACTCGCCAACCCCAGCCGATATTTCGACTTTGGCAATAAACTGGCCGGAGGTATCACCCAAGAATGGCGAATCAAGTATCGCGTGAGCGACCAGTTGCCCCTCTCCATTCTCTGGTGCACACGTACCTTTGGTCGAGATGGATACATGCAGGATGCCAGCGGCACCCAAATCTCAGCTGCTGAATACTATAATTTAGATAAACAGGCGCAAAGCGCGTGCACGCTCAAGCGCGCGTATTCCTCTTATCTTGAATTAGGCTACGATATCTATATGCCTAAAAACCTCTGCCTTGAAGCCAGGGTCGGACTCACCCCATGGAAGAGCCTCTACACGGGCATGCAAGGGGACTTCGCTTTTTGTAACGTAAGTGCCAAACTCAATTGGCATAAATCCATCTCTGAGCATTGCCTCATGACCGCTTTCGCCAACCTCATGATCAATCCTTACGATATGGCTACCGATTTTTCAATCAATTCTTCTCGAAATCCTTTCCTCTGGAATATCGGTTGTGGGTTCTATCTCAGGTAATACAATCCAATTGAATTGAAAATCAGTTTTTTAACGACCGAATCGGTAGCTCTCGTCAGGTATCGATTCGGTCGTTTATGTAAACCCAAAAATTACCCCCCCCCCATTTGGCTTTTATACCAATTTAAAGATATTTTAAAAAAAAGTGCACTTTTTTGTAAAAAATTTTGCTTAATTCAAAAATTTTTTGTAACTTTGCGCGCTCTTATAGTAAAAGCGTATGAAATCTTTAATAACAAAATTCACATCTTGGTACTTTAGCAAGAGTGCGCTTCCTTATTGGTGCGTGCTGATTATTGATTGGCTGATTGTAATGTTTGTCGGAATTGCGGCTCATTATTTTGCAGTTGGCGGAACATGCTTCATATGTACGTTTTGGAGCTACCTTTTGGGACTGTTTGTTTTGTCCCTCGTATATGTTTTGTTCTTCCGTATTCGAAAAACCTATACGGGAATACTTCGTTACTCCGGTTTCGTTGATCTCAGCCGAATAGCATCTGCTGTATTGATGGCGGCCATCCTGGGATTGGCGCTCATCCGCTTTGATATCCATTACGTTTCGCTCACCCCTTCTTTCCACTTTGTTTTCCCCTCGCTTAAGGAGCAAATGATGATTGCGGTGGGAGCAACGGTGCTGATGTGGCTCGAACGAATCATCGTGAAGACGCTTTATGATGAGATGCGTTTCTCATCCACCAGCCAACGTACGTTTATCTATGGTATTAAAGATGGAGGCGTCAGTCTCGCAAAGTCGATTCGCAGCCAAAACCCCATGGTGTATAACCTCCGAGGATTTGTGGCACCTGATGATGAATTGCATTTTAAGGGAACGCCTGAGATGCTCCTCGGATTGCGTGTCTTTAGAGATGACGAACAACTGCTTAAGACTATCGCAGATATGCATATCACTGTGCTGATTGTCAGCCCGCTCCAGAGCGAACATTTCCGCGAGCAAACAAAACTCGTGAATGGGCTCATCGAGAAAGGTGTGAAAATCAAAATGCTGCCCGCGGAAATAGAGTGGGATGGCAAGTCCGACCTCCTCCATCAGAACCTCAAAAACGTGGATATCGAAGACCTGCTGCCGAGAGATAAGATCGAAGTGGATATGAATGCCATCGGGCAAATGCTTCACGATAAGGTCGTTATGGTTACCGGAGCTGCCGGTTCTATCGGATCGGAAATGGCTCGTCAGGTGGCTAAGTTCGAACCACGAAGACTCATACTCATCGATCAGGCTGAAACGCCTATGCACGATGTACGGCTATATATGACCAAATATCATACCGACCTCAACTGCGAGACCATCGTCAGTTCTATCACCAACGCTTCACGTATGGAGGAAATTTTCCGCCAGTTCAAGCCCGATTATGTCTTCCATGCAGCTGCATACAAACATGTGCCTATGATGGAAGATAATCCTGCTGAAGCCGTACAAAACAACGTGTATGGCACACGTGTGATTGCCGATTTGGCCGTTAAATATGGCACCAAAAAGTTCGTGATGATCTCCACCGATAAGGCCGTCAACCCTACCAATGTCATGGGGTGCTCCAAGCGCATATGTGAGATATACTGCCAAGCGCTGAATAAGGCTATAGAAGATGGTACTGTTAAGGGTGTGACGCAATTTGTCACCACGCGTTTTGGCAACGTCTTAGGCTCCAATGGTTCCGTCATACCGCTCTTTAAATCGCAGTTGGCACATGGTGGACCGCTTACCGTTACGCATCCTGATATCATCCGTTTCTTCATGCTCATTCCTGAAGCATGTAGATTGGTGCTCCAAGCGGGTACCATGGGAAATGGAGGCGAGATTTATGTCTTCGATATGGGCAAACCTGTGCGTATCGCTGATCTGGCGCAACGAATGATTGACCTATCTGGAGCTAAAGACGTAAAAATACAATTTACCGGACTCCGAGATGGCGAGAAACTTTACGAAGAGGTGCTCTCTGATGCTGAGCAAACCAAACCCACTTCGCACCCCAAAATCATGGTGGCAGCCGTTCGTGAGTATCCCTATGATCTCGCTTTGAAAAACGAAAAAGAACTGCATCAAATATCTTTCACCTACGATGATATGGCTATCGTCAGAAAGATGAAGGAAATCGTTCCAGAGTTCAAGTCCCGCCATTCCAAGTATTGCGCGCTCGACTAAGACTGACAATTTTTGAATATCCTAATGAAAAAGGCTCTCATAACCGGTGTCACCGGTCAAGATGGTTCCTATCTATCTGAGTTCCTCCTCGCTAAAGGCTACGAAGTCCATGGCATCATCCGCCGGTCTTCTGTGGATTATCGCGAAAGAATAGCTCATCTGGAAGGAACCCCACATTTCCACCTTCACTATGCCGACATGGGCGACTCCATGTCGCTCGTCAAACTCGTAGGCAAAGTGCAGCCCACCGAGATCTATAACCTTGCCGCACAATCGCATGTGCAGGTCAGCTTCGATGCGCCTGAGTTCACGGCCGATGTAGATGCAGTGGGCGTGCTTCGTATCCTTGAGGCAGTGCGCACCAACCATCTGGAGAAGACCTGCCGTATCTATCAGGCATCTACCTCCGAGCTCTATGGCAAGGTAGAAGAAGTGCCGCAAAACGAGAACACCCCCTTCCACCCATACTCTCCCTATGCTGTGGCAAAGCTCTATGGCTATTGGATAGTCAAGGAATACCGTGAGGCCTATAATATGTTTTGCTGCTCCGGCATCCTCTTCAACCACGAGTCCGAACGCAGAGGCGAGACCTTCGTTACCCGCAAGATCACCCTTGCCGCTGCACGTATTGCCCAAGGCAAACAGGACTGCCTCTATCTCGGCAACCTCGATTCGCTTCGTGACTGGGGCTATGCCAAGGATTATGTAGAATGCATGTGGCTCATCCTCCAGCACGACACCCCTGAAGACTTCGTCATAGCCACAGGCGTGCAACATACCGTACGTGAGTTCGCTACCCTCGCTTTCCACCATGCCGGCATCGAACTCCGTTGGGAAGGGGAAGGCATTCAAGAAAGAGGCATCGTTGCTGCTGTCTGCGAGACCGCTTGTGCCAACGTGAAAGTAGGCGATACCGTTGTAGCAGTATCCGAAGACTTCTACCGCCCAACCGATGTGGTTAACCTACTCGGGGATCCTGCTAAAGCCAAAGCCAAACTCGGATGGAATCCGCAATCTACTACCTTTGAGCAACTCGTTGAACTCATGGTCAACCATGATATGGCTAAGGTGGCAGCAGATGATGCTGCGGCTAAGGTGCATGTCAACCTTGCTGAATACCTCGAAAAGGGAATCGTCAAATAATCTTATGTAGTATGAAAGGTATCGTTTTGGCCGGAGGATCCGGCACTCGATTATATCCCATCACCAAGGGCATCAGCAAGCAACTCATGCCTATCTATGATAAGCCCATGGTCTATTATCCCATCTCTGTGCTCATGCTCGCGGGGATTCGGGAGATTCTCATTATCTCTACGCCCTTTGACCTCCCCGGATTCAAACGACTCCTCGGGGATGGTTCGGACTATGGCGTACATTTTGAGTATGCCGAACAGCCCTCGCCCGATGGACTCGCGCAGGCGTTTACCATAGGTAAAGAATTCATCGGAAACGATTGTGCTTGTCTGGTTCTCGGAGACAATATCTTTCATGGTGCAGGTTTCACAAAGATGCTTCGTGAGGCCGTTCGTACGGCCGAAGAAGAACATAAAGCCACTGTCTTTGGCTATTGGGTTTCCGATCCCGAACGCTATGGTGTGGCTGAGTTCGATGAGGATGGCAACTGTCTCTCCATCGAAGAGAAACCCGCCCATCCCAAGTCTAATTATGCAGTGGTCGGCCTCTATTTCTATCCCAATAAAGTAGTGGATATTGCTGCTTCTATCCAGCCCTCCGCACGTGGAGAATACGAGATCACTACCGTCAATCAGCAATTTCTTGCCCAAGGTGAACTCAAAGTGCAAACGCTCGGCCGTGGTTTCGCTTGGCTCGACACCGGCACACACGACTCACTCTCTGAGGCTTCTACTTATGTAGAAGTGCTCGAGAAAAGGCAAGGACTCAAAATCGCTTGTCTCGAGGGCATTGCTTATCGCCAGGGTTGGATCACCAAAGAGCGCATGCGCGAGCTCGCACAGCCCATGCTCAAAAATCAATATGGGCAATATCTCCTCAAACTCATTGCAGACTGATAGCTCATCGCTCACCGCTCACCGCTCACCGCTCATAGCTCAGGACCATCCATAATGAAGAATCATGACGCAGGATTGCTCAACTTCCTCTTCTCTCAAGCGCCTACCTAAAGGTATCCGTATCATTTCTCATTCCCCCTCTCGCCCTAAAGAGCCCGAGAGGGTATCTTCCCCGAATGTTCCGGTATCTGTTCAATCTGAGGGCTCATTGTGCCCTCATTCCCCCTCTCGCCCTAAAGAGCCCGAGAGGGTATCTTCCCCGAAGATTCCGGTATCTGTTCAATCTGAGGGCTCATTGTGCCCTCATTCCCCTTCTCTGCCTAAGGAGCCAGATCAGCAATCTTGGGGCTATGTCTATATCACTCATGGTAGGGTAGAGCGCTTCCTTGAACTCATCGAATATATAGCTGCTCAAGGTGAATTTACCCCTCCCACTTTTGTACATCGTTCCCCTCGGAGAGATAAGAAATCGTCACCTAAATCCCCCAAAAAAACATCCAAAACCGTTCAAAAAACGGATACCTCTTCAGATAATCCCGAACAGTTGGACCCTCTCACTGTCAGTGGATTAGTCTTTCTTCAAGGCGAAACTCGAGAACTAGAACGGTTCCTCATGGATAATTTCCCGATGATCTACCTGGTTAAAGACTGTGCCACCAATCGTCCTGCCTCCATCCCCCATGCTCAGATGAAGCCTTTCATGGAACTGATGAAGTCCAATCCCTATGAGATTACGCTCCTGCGCGATGCGTTTGAGAAGTTCGCAGAGAATCGCGTGAAGTTGCGTCTGCTCACAGGTCCTTTCGCGGGTCATGAGGGTTATATCGTCCGCATTCATCGTGACCGTCAGTTGGTGATGCAGCTCGGAGGCATCACCGTGGCGCTTCGAGGCATCCACCGCGAGACCTTCGAAATCGTCTCCCCTTAGCTTCTCCCTCCCCTTCTTTCCTCCTCTCCCTTCTTTCCTCCTCTCCCTTAGTCCGCCTCCCTAGCCCCCTCCCTTAGCTCCCTCTCTTTGCCCGCCTCCCCCTTCTTTCCTCCTGCCTCCTTTTCCCGTTTATATAGGGTGCGTTTCACGCACCCATAGGTCCCTGTCCTGCCGAGGGGGCTCATTGTGCCCCCTTTTCCAAATCCCCCTCTCTCCCTTTGCCCGCCTCCCCTTCTTTCCTCCTGCCTCCCTTTCCCGTTTATATCGGGTGCGTTTTACGCACCCATAGGTCCCTCTTCCCCTTTGGGGCGTATCGTTCACTTAGCCGCGGATACTATCCGCGTCCCTCTCCCTCCTCCTCCCTCTCTCCCTCGCCTTTCTCTCTTTCCCCTCCCTCCTCTCTTTCCCTTCGTATTGTTCGTTGGTAGGAGATAGTATCTCCGTCTTCTCCCTTCGTCCTCCAAGCTTCCCTCTCAGGGAGATTTAGAGGGTCTTCTCCCTCTTTTTTCGCAGAAAAAGCATTTTTTATTTGCGTAATCCAGAAAAAAGTTGTATCTTTGCACCCGTGTATATGTCTCGCTTTGCGCGCACGCTATCGCGCGACTGCGTAAGGTGCTGTAAACGTTGCAGTTATGAGAAATTTTGATGATCTTAAAATCGCTGTAGCCGGTACCGGCTACGTTGGCCTCAGTATTGCCACCCTCCTCGCTCAGCATCACCAGGTTACGGCTGTGGATGTCATCCCTGAGAAAGTAGAAAAAATCAACCAACGTATCTCGCCTATCCAGGATGAGTATATCGAGAAGTATTTTGCTGAAAAGCAGTTGAACCTCACTGCCACTTTAGATGGCGCATCGGCCTATCGTGATGCCGATTATGTGGTCATCGCTGCCCCCACCAATTATGATCCTGTGAAGAATTTCTTCGATACCCATCATATCGAGGATGTGATCAATATGGTCATCGGTGTCAATCCCGATGCGGTCTTGGTCATCAAGAGTACCATCCCTGTGGGCTATTGCCGCAGTCTCTATGTCAAGTATGCCTTGAAGTTCCTCACCGATCCCGCCCTCAAGGGCAAACATTTCAATCTCCTGTTCTCGCCTGAGTTCCTCCGAGAGAGCAAAGCGCTCGAAGACAACCTCTGGCCTTCGCGCATCATCGTTGGCTATCCCAAGCTCCTGCCTGCTGACCAGGATAGCAAATGGGATGAGGAGAATGCGGCTATTGCTGCCATCGGCAATCCCGATGCAGAGGAATTCGCGCGTACTTTCGCTCAGTTACTCCATGAAGGCGCTATCAAAGAGGATATTGCCACTTTGTTCATGGGCCTCAAAGAGGCCGAAGCCGTCAAACTCTTTGCAAACACCTACCTCGCTCTTCGCGTCAGCTACTTCAACGAGCTCGATACCTATGCGGAGGTCAAGGGCCTCGATTCGGCTGCTATCATCCAAGGCATCGGTCTCGATCCACGTATCGGCACCCATTATAACAATCCCTCCTTCGGCTATGGTGGTTACTGCCTCCCTAAGGACACCAAGCAGCTCTTGGCCAACTATGCCGATGTCCCGCAAAACATGATGTCGGCCATTGTGGAGTCCAATCGTACCCGCAAGGATTATATCGCTGATGCAGTTCTCCGTAAGGCCGGTTGGTATGATTATAGCACCTGCAATCAGTATGGCAAAGCCGGTGAGGCCACTGTGCCCGTTATTGGTGTCTATCGCCTCACCATGAAGTCCAATTCCGATAATTTCCGCCAGTCTGCTATCCAGGGTATTATGAAACGCATCAAAGCTAAGGGTGCCGAGATCATCATCTATGAGCCCACGCTCGAAGATGGCAGTCTCTTCTTCGGCAGTCAGGTGGTGAATAACCTGGAGGACTTCAAGGCCCGCTCCAAGGCTATCATCGCCAATCGTTTCGATGCTTGCCTTGAGGATGTCATCGATAAGGTCTATACCCGCGATATCTTCCGTAGAGACTAACTCCCTCTCCCCCTCGCCTCCCTTTGCTCTCTTCCTCCTCTCTCCCTCGCCCTCCGCTTCCCTCTCCGTCCGTCCCTCCGCCTTTTAAGGCGGCCTACCTCCCTTGCTGGAGCTTAGCTCCGGGATCTGGGGAGGAATGCAGGAGGAGCTGAAGAGGGTCCCTCCGATAGCCGCAGAGCCTCCCTTCTCCCGTTTATATCGGGTGCGTGTCACGCACCCATCGGGCCCTGTCCTGCCGAGGGGGCGTATCGTTCACTTAGCCGCGGATAGTATCCGCGTCCCTCTCCCTCGCCTTCCTCTCCCTCAGTAGAGTAGGGCCTTCCCTCCTCGTTCAGCTGGATCTTCCGGCTCCGGGATCCGGAGGGGAATGCAGGGGGGAGTTGAAGAAGGTCTCTCGCCTCCCTTTGTTATCCATATGTAACATTTCAACATTTTTTTACCCAATATCATCAATTTTTTGGGTAAATCTTAAGAAAAATTTGTTTTTCTTAATAAAAAGTCGTAATTTTGCAGTCGGTTTACTACTTTGTAGTATACTCCCTCGCGCTTTTGCGAGACCTGCAACTCGCCCAATGGGCGGAAAAAGCATGTATTACCTCGGTCATAGCACCTGCAGTCAGTTTTGTTTTACGCGTGTGCTGCCCGCATGACCTATGGTTGTAAGGATTTTCAGACGCAGGATTGCTCTGTCTCTTTACTCCCGAAGGTGTAGGAAAACGCTCTCCGTTTCCCTAAAATTATTGTGTACACTTCCGCCTCCTTATCCCTAATGTCCAAATTTTTCCTTCCATTTCTATCTCATTGTATACCTCATTTGTGATGGCATACTCTCCGTTTGTTAAAAATATTTATCTATATATGAAACAAAAATCTTTTATCATCGTCCTTGCGGCTGTACTTATGATGACAGCTGCCTCTTGTCGCAATGTGAAGAACATTGCGTATATCCAAAACAAAACCATCGATGTCCCTGAGAAAATTGACCAGAAAGGTGGTATTGTTATTGAGCCCAAAGATATGGTCTCTATTATTGTTTCCGGCAGAAACCCCGAATTGGTGGCTATGTTCAACCTGCCGGTGGTGTCGTTCCAAGCCGGTTCGGATGCTGTGACCTCTGCCTCGCAGCAGAGACTTATGCCTTATACCGTTGACAATGAGGGATTCATCGATTTCCCTGTCCTCGGTAAAATTCAAGTGGTAGGTCTCACCCGTTGGCAGCTTGCCGAACTCATCAAGACCCGACTCGCCGATGGTGGATATGTTAATGATGCGGTCGTTACCGTGGACTTCATGAACTTCAAAGTATCGGTGCTCGGTGAAGTGCAGTCCCCTGGAACGTATACCATACAAGGTGATAAGTTCACTATCTTCCAAGCTATCAGTCAGGCTCGTGACCTCACTATCTTTGGCCAACGAGAAAACGTCACTGTCATCCGTGAGAAAGAGGGCGAACGAGTAATCTATAAGGTCAACCTCTGCGATGCCTCTATTTTTGAAAGTCCTGCCTATTACCTCCAGCAGAACGACATCGTCTATGTAGAACCATCCGCTATTAAAGCGCGCCAGTCTACTACCGATGATAAGTCCCTTCGTATGACCAGTATCGTTCTCTCTGGTGGTTCGCTTGCGGCCTCTATCGCCAGCATCGTCATCAGTGTTCTTAGTAGATAATCATTCCAATTTTGAATATAAGATATGGCTAACCAGAACCCACAAACAACCAATTTTGCCAATACGAATGCCGAAGGAGATAACGGCATTCAGATTTGGACGTTGCTTTCGCTTGTCCTCAATCATAAGCGTTGGTATCTGCTTTCTCTTCTCATCTGCTTTTGCGTTGCAGGGCTGTATATCTACCGTACGCAGCCCCAGTATCAGCGTGAAACCAAAGTGCTCATCGATGAAACTACCCAGAAATCTACGCTCAAGAACCTCGGTGTGCTCGCAGATGTACCCGGTGGAATAATGGGGAATTCCGCTGTCGCAAACGAGATTGAGACCTTCAGCTCACCTGACCTCATGGAGATGGTCATCACACGTCTCGGCCTGCAAACCCAATATACCGAGAAACAGTTCTTCCGCTCACGTGTGCTCTATCAGAACTGCCCCATCGAGATGGTTCTCGCGGGGGATAACCCCGTTTCGGGATTCACGTTCCGCGTTTCGTCTACCTCTGATGGCAAAATACGCTTGCATAATTTCGTTTTCAAAAATGAGAAAATCAAGGAGAACATTGTCGCCAATTTTAGAGATACCATCAGCACTCCGGTAGGCAAAATGGTCATTTTCCCAACCGAACATTTTGAGGGTAAACTTAAGAACGATATTGTTGTAAACTGGAACACCTCCATGGCGCGTGCTAAGCAATATGGAAAGAACCTTACCGTCAATAAGGTAAATAAAGAAGCCACTGTGCTCTCCATGACCATCGAGGATTACTACCCTCAGCGTGCTTCCGCTATCCTCAATTCGCTCGTGGATGTCTACAACGAGACCTGGATCAGCAACAAAAACAAGTCCATCGTCAATACCTCGGAGTTCATCTCTGAGCGTTTGGTCGTTATCGAGTCGGAGTTGGCTTCGGTTGAAAATTCGCTCAAGGACTACAAGGCCTCTCACAACATTAGCGACCTCCAAGCGGCTGCACAGGTCATCATGCAGGAGTCCTCGCAGTATTCGTCGTTGGCTTTTGAAAACAACAACCGTCTCACCATCGCGCGTTATATCCGTGATTACCTCAATAATCCTGCCAATAACCTGCAGCTCATCCCGCAGAACCTTGGATTGGATAATGGCTCCGTGGATTCCCAAATCGGCAGTTACAATCAGCTCGTTCTCAAGCGTGATCAGCTCGTTTCTACCAGCTCTGAGCAGAACCCGGTTGTGGCTGACCTCACTGCCTCTATCTCCGCTATGCGTCTGGCTATCCTCGGATCTGTGGAAAACCTCATCGCTACACTCACCATACAGCAGGATAAGATCGATGCACAAGAGAAACAGATTCTCGCACGCATCGCTTCATCAAGCGGACAAGAGCTCCAGCTGCTCTCTATCGAACGTAAGCAGCAAATCACCCAGGAACTCTATATGTTCCTTCTCCAGCGAAGAGAAGAAAACGAATTGGCAGCCCTCGTCAATGTAGGCAACACCCGAGTAATCATGCTCCCTAATGGCTCAGACCTGCCGACCAACGTATCGAAAGCCAAAATCTTACTCATCGCTTTCGTGCTCGGATTCGGATTGCCTTTCGCAATCTTCTTCTTCCTCATGACACTCGATACCACTGTCAAGACCAAAGAAGACCTCAAGAACCTCACCGTGCCGATGCTGGCTGAAATACCATTGTATGTTGACACTTCTGTCAAGCGTACCATCAAGGATATTATTTACAAACGTGTGCAGGATAACACCAAAGTGCTCGTCAGACCCGGAAAGCGCGATTACATCAACGAGGGATTCCGTGTGCTTCGCACAAATGTGGACCTCATGCTTGAGCAAACGTCTGGTAAACAAGTCATTATGTTCACCTCCTTCAATCCTGGTGCAGGTAAGACTTTCTCCTGCTTGAACCTCTCAGCTGCTATGGCTATCAAGTCCAAACGCGTCCTGCTTGTCGATTTGGACCTTCGCAAAGGTTCGCTTTCTAAAGCGCTTAATATCAAGAGCAAGGGCATCTCTGAATGCCTTAGCGGTAAAGCCGATTGGCATGATGTGGTTATTAAGCAAGAGTCTGGATTGCAGATCATCCCGCTTGGTGCGTTGCCGCTCAATCCTTCGGAGCTGCTCCTCAACGAACGATTCGCGCAGATTATTAAGCAGTTCCGCGATGAGTATGACTATATCTTCTTTGACTGTCCTCCGGTAGATATGGTCGTTGACTCTACCATCATCACCAAGCACGTGGATCTCACGATCTTTGTTGCACGTGCTGGATTGCTCGATAAACGGATGGTGCCGTATATCGAAGACCTCTATCAGAAGAATACCTACACCGCTATGACCGTTATGCTCAATGGTGTTCGCAGACACTCTAAAGGCTACGGTTACGGTTATGGTTATGGTTACGGTTATGGTTACGGCTACGGTTACGGCTATGGCTATGGCTATGGCTACGGCAACCAGTCTTAATCTAAGTCTTATGTTTATGGTGGATGCTGGCAATTCGCGACTTCTCGGTTGCGAATTGTTGGTTCCACTTTCCCTAAATATCTGTTCCCGTGTTCTTTAATAAACTCTTTTCGCGCTTTAGCCGCACGACCCTTCTTGAGAGCGGCTTCTGCAATGGACTCACTGACCGGCATTCGCATCTCTTGCCCGGACTCGATGATGGCGTTCGTACTATGCCCGATGCCTTGCAATGTCTCGATTTCTTTGAGCAAATCGGTTTTGCTGCACTCTATTGCACTCCGCATGTGATGGAGGATTTTCCGAATACTACAGAAGCGATTCGAGGGAAGTTCGACCAACTCAAAGCGGCCTATCAAGGCCCTATAGAGCTCCATCTCGGAGCCGAATATATGCTTGACCACCTGTTTCTTGAGCGCCTTCGCAATAGGGATTTGCTCGTTGGAGACGATGGATGGCTCATGGTGGAGACATTCTCTTCCAATCCCTCTTCTTCTTTCATTCCTATGATAGAAGAAGCCATGGCAGCTGGTTATAACGTGATGATTGCCCATCCTGAGCGCTATCACTATTTTGCCAATGCCGACCTTGAGATGCTTTGCAGAAAAGGCATGCGCCTGCAGATTAATATCCCTTCGCTCTTAGGAGCCTATGGCCCGAAAGTTTACTCGCGCGCGTGCGATATTATTAAAATGACGAAACCCTCTTATGGTGGCTCTCTGATGGATGCGCAATCCGACCTCTGTTTCGGCTCTGACTGCCATACTCCTCGCACTCTCTCCGATTTGTATAATCGCCCCATAGACTCCTCCCTCCTTCAGCTTCTCCCCTTCTCATCCTCAGTAGAGTAGGTCCCCTCCCTCTCTTTCCCTTCTTTCCTCTCTTTCCCTTCTTTCCTCTCTTTCCCCTTTCATCCTCTCTATCCCTTCTTTCCCCTCTCCCTGTTCTCTCCCCCTTGGGGGCATATCGTTCACTTAGCCGCGGATACTATCCGCGTCCCTCTCCCTCCGCGTCCCTCTCCGTCCCTCCTGCCGCCTTCTTAAGGCGGCCTCCCTCCCTCCGTCCTCTCTTTCCTCTCTCTCCCTTGCAGGAGCTTGAGCTTCGAGAGCTTCCTGCCTCCCTTTCCCTTCGTATTGTTCGTTGGTAGGAGATAGTATCTCCGTCTCATCTCTCTCCCTCCGCTTCCCTCTCCGTCCGTCCCTCCGCCTTTTTAAGGCGGCCTGCCTCCCCTTCTTTCCTCCTGCCTCCCTTTCCCGTTTATATCGGGTGCGTTTCACGCACCCATAGGTTCCTCTCCCCCTTGGGGGTGTATCGTTAACTTAGCCGCGGATACTATCCGCGTCCCTCTTTCCTCCGTCCTCTCCGTCCCTCCTGCCGCCTTCTTAAGGCGGCCTACCTCCCTTGCTTCCTTCTCCTTCAGTAGAGTAGGCCCCTCCCTCCGTCATCTCTTTCCTCTCTCTCCCTTGCAGGAGCCTCAGCTCCGGGAGCCTTCTGGTCCCGAAATTCCGAGAGATTTTTCTCCCTGCGCTCGGCAGTCCGAGTATATTTTTTAATTTTAATCCATTATGCTTCAATCTCCCTTCTTTTCCCTTTTGAAACAGTCTCGTTGTTCGTTTAGTTCCCTCCTTGTGTTCTTCCTCTTTGCCATTGGCTGCTTGTGTGCGTCTTGCCGTCCGGAGCCCGAGGTGAAGGCGAAAGAGGTGGAGGTGAGTATCGCCTTTGAGGATTTTGAGGTGACCTATCAAGAAGATTCTTCCAATAAGTCCAATCCGCAAAAGGTATCGAATAAGGATGCTACGCAGGCTGCAATTGATCGCATCTCGCTTGCGATATTCAATACTGCCGGACAGTTGGCTTTTAGTGATATTCTGGATATAGAAAACAATCCCGATATTCCCCTTTTGATTTCCTGTATGCTTCTCCCGGGCGATTATACCTTTATTGCTGTAGCTCATCAAACAGCCGAACCGACTGATGCGGCTGCTGACATCAGTTCACCTACTCAGGCTACTATCACCACTTCTAAGTGTCTTCGTGTATATACCTATTCTCAGACTGTTACTATCTTAGCCGATCAGCCCAATAGTGTTGTGGTTGATTTTGGGAAACGAGTATCCTCTACTGTTCAGTTTAGTTCCACCGATGTCACTCCCGAGGAAGTCTATTCTTGTGAGTTGATTATCAACTCTTCAAATGCTGAATCGTCTGCTTTTATCTTCAATCCCACCACAGGCTTTGCTTCGTCTGCCTATCAGTATAAGGTGGTTCATCTAAAATCAAATTACGAAGGAACATTCCAGAATGCGATAATGAATGTTCATTTTCTATTGACTGAGAATCCCGAGTTGGTGGATTTAACGGTCAATATGATGGATGCTTCGGGCGCTATTGTGCGTACCCGTACTTTCTCGAATATCGAAGCGGCTCCTCATCGTTGCACTCGTCTGACGGGTTCGTTCTTCCATTCCTCTGTCGAATCGTCGTTCATTTTCGATACTGTTGATGACCCTCGTGTTGATCTCTCCTTCTGATGCTCAGGGACCTCTCCTTCTATCTCCGCTCCCCCTCTTTCCTCTTTTGTCCTCTCTATCCCTTCTTTCCCCTCTCCCTGTCCTCTCCCCCTTGGGGGTGTATCGTTCACTTAGCCGCGGATACTATCCGCGTCTCTCTCCCTCCCTTCCTCTCTCTCGCCCTTGGGGGGCGTATCGTTCACTTAGCCGCGGATACTATCCGCGTCTCTCTCCCTCCGCTTCCCTCTCCGTCCTCTCTCCGTCCGGACTGCCGCCTTCTTATGGCGGCCTACCTCCCTTGCAGGATATCTTGAGCTCCGAGAGCCTCCTGCCTCCCTTTCCCGTTTATATCGGGTGCGTTTCACGCACCCATAGGTCCCTGTCCTGCCGAGGGGGCTCATTGTGCCCCCTCTTCCAAATCCCCCTCGCCCTCCGTCCTCTCTCCCTCTCCCTCCCTCTCCGTCCCTCCCTCCGCCTTCTTAAGGCGTCTTTCTCCCACCCTCTCTCCCTTGGGAGCGTATCGTTCACTTAGCCGCGGATACTATCCGCGTCCCTCTCCCTCCCTCTCCGTCCCTCCCTCCGCCTTCTTAAGGCGTCTTTCTCTC
>CAMGMU010000003.1 GCA_946059305.1 uncultured Bacteroidales bacterium
CGCTTCGCGCGTTCCAGAAGCCTGCGGCTGTTCCAATTGCCCTTCGGGCGTTCCAAGACTCCTCGGCCACTACTGAGTAGAAAACTAAGATAATCCCACCGCTTTCGCGATGGGATTATCTCGTCTAATACGGCAGTGCAGTAACGCAAAGCGTTACAAACAGTGCAGTAATTTCTATGTCAAAGCGTTACAAACGTTACAAACGTTACACATTTTAGAGTAAGGGTGTCTACTTTTTGCGGAAAAGATAAACCCAAATCAGGAAAAGACAGACTCCTCAATTCTCTAAAGACTTGCGCTTGGAACTATTTGGAACAGCAGCTTAGCTGCCGCCTCCGACTACTGGAACGCCCGCAGGGCAAATGGAACATAAAAGGCCCTCGCTGGAGGGCCTTTTTATTATAGCTTCTGTCCTAAGATGGAGTATTCTTCGTCATCGCGAAGAATATAGATATGCCCATCGCGGTAAATCTTTCGCACACTTTGTTCGCTCGATTCACTTTCTACAGATTCAATATCCGTTTCTTCCTCGATGCATTCAATATACTTGAATTGCCCCCATACGGCATCAGCCATGTACTGGCTCTTGCTGCTGCAAGGTACGCGGAGATACGTGTCGTAGTTTTCAAATGAGCTAGTCACTGCATACGGAGGAATAATAGGATGGCACGTGATGTTTGTAAGTTGCGTGCAGCCCATGAAGGCATTTGCGCCAATGGATTCAATACCCTCGCTAATAGTCAACTTACTGAGCTTACTGCAATTCGCAAAAGCGTTATCGCCAATGGTGGTAGCCGTATTGACCATCTCGACTGCGGTAATCGAATCGCGGAACAGATACCAAGGCATCAAACTATCGGTATAGTTATACATCGCGCCTGAACCGGTAATCGAAATCGTAGCTGTGTCATACTTCCAATAGAGGCTATCACCACACTGACCAGCATAATTCATTGCAAACTCAGCCGTAAGGGTCGTGTCCTGCGTAAGAATAATTGAACGTGGATTATCCGTTACACCATCGCTCCATTGAGCAAAGTGGTAGCCGAAGTTAGGAGTTGCGGTCAATTGACAAGAAGTCTCGTACTCAAATGTACCAGCACCTTCGATTGTACCATTTTGGGCAACCCCAGTAATGGTGAACGAACGCTTTATGAAGATAACTTGATAAGCACAATCTGCGGTCACAACAATCGTTCGTGGGTTATCCGTATTGCCATCGCTCCAACGGCTGAACTGCCAACCATAGTCGGCCACAGCAGACAAAGTTACAGAATCTTGATACAAAGCAGTCGTATCACCAACGATAGAGCCTGCACCTTCGTGCGACAAACTAATGCTGTATGCATTCTTAGCGAACTCGGCAGTAAAGGTAGTGTCTTGCGTAAGAATAATTGAACGCGGATTATCCGTTACACCATCGCTCCATTGAGCAAAGTGGTAGCCGAAGTTAGGAGTTGCGGTCAATTGACAAGAAGTCTCGTACTCAAATGTACCAGCACCTTCGATTGTACCATTTTGGGCAACCCCAGTAATGGTGAACGAACGCTTTATGAAGATAACTTGATAAGCACAATCTGCGGTCACAACAATCGTTCGTGGGTTATCCGTATTGCCATCGCTCCAACGGCTGAACTGCCAACCATAGTCGGCCACAGCAGACAAAGTTACAGAATCTTGATACAAAGCAGTCGTATCACCAACGATAGAGCCTGCACCTTCGTGCGACAAACTAATGCTGTATGCATTCTTAGCGAACTCGGCAGTAAAGGTAGTGTCTTGCGTAAGAATAATTGAACGCGGATTATCCGTTACACCATCGCTCCATTGAGCAAAGTGGTAGCCGAAGTTAGGAGTTGCGGTCAATTGACAAGAAGTCTCGTACTCAAATGTACCAGCACCTTCGATTGTACCATTTTGGCCAACCCCAATAATGGTGAACGAACGCTTTACAAAGATAGCCTTATAATCCTTATCCATAATAGCAACCACCACTCGCGGATTATCCGTATTTCCATCTTCCCATCTGCTGAACTCGTAGCCGTAGTCTGCCACAGCAGTCAAGGTTACAGAATCTTGATACATAGCGGTCGTATCACCTTGGGTAGTACCATTTCCCGTATGCGAGGTAGTTATTTGGCAGCTGTCGTTTGTCGCAAATACAACCATGATTGTTGTATCTTGCGTAAGAACGATTGAACGAGGATTATCCATTACGCCATCACTCCACTGATCAAAATAATAGCCATTTACAGGGTAAGCATAAATGATTGCGGGTGTTTCACAATCAGGAGATTGTACAATCTGCACACTACCCGTACCATAGTTAAGTGGCAACACATTTAGTTCGTACACAACCGAGTCGATGATTGCATAATTGTTCCAAGGATTGATGCTATACGCACCAACACTATTACAAGGAACAAAAATTTGCATATCGTCTGGTACCCTTCCTAAAATACTCCTACCACTTACGGGGGGCGTTGTTGCCTTGCAAATGATTGAAGAAAGATTATAGCAATCATAGAAAGCATAATCTCCAATACTCGTCACACTCTTGCCAATTGTGACAGAAGTAAGACCTGAGCAACCATAGAACGCCCCTTTCCCAATGCTCGTTACACTATTAGGAATGGTGATGTAAGTAAGGTTAGTACTATAACAGAACGAATATATTCCGAGGCTCGTAACACTATTCGGGATAGTGACAGAAGAAAGGTTGGTGCAGCGATTAAAAGCATAATCTCCAATATTCGTTACGCTATTAGGTATAGTGACAGAAGTAAGGCTCGAACAACCATAGAACAAATAATCCCCAATGTTCGTTACACTATTCGGGATAGTGACAGAGGTGAGACCTGTGCAGGCCTGAAACGCCCTTTCTCCAATGCTTGTTACACTATTGCCAATTGTGACAGAAGTGAGACCTGAACAACTATAGAACGCCCCTTTCCCAATGCTCGTTACACTATTCGGGATAGTGACAGAGGTGAGACCTGTGCAGGCATCAAACGCCCATTCTCCAATGTTCGTTACGCTATTGCCAATTGTGACAGAAGTAAGACCTGAGCAACCCAAGAACGCCCCTTCTCCAATGCTCGTTACACTATTAGGTATGGTGATGTAAGTAAGGTTAGTACTATAACAGAACGAATATATTCCGAGGCTCGTAACACTATTCGGGATAGTGACAGAAGAAAGGTTGGTGCAGCGATTAAAAGCATAATCTCCAATATTCGTTACGCTATTAGGTATAGTGACAGAAGTAAGGCTCGAACAACTATAAAAAGCCGCTTTTCCAATGGCGGTCACACTGTTGGGAATATTGACAGAAGTAAGGTTAGAACAACCATAGAACAAATAATCCCCAATGTTCGTTACACTATTAGGGATAGTGACAGAGGTGAGACCTGTGCAGTCCTCAAACGCCCCTTCTCCAATGTTCGTTACGCTATTAGGTATAGTGACAGAAGTAAGGCTCGAACAACTATGGAACGCCCCTTTCCCAATGTTCGTTACACTATTGCCAATTGTGACAGAAGTAAGACCTGAGCAACCCAAGAACGCCCCTTCTCCAATGCTCGTTACACTATTAGGTATGGTGATGTAAGTAAGGTTAGTACTATAACAGAACGAATATATTCCGAGGCTCGTAACACTATTCGGGATAGTGACAGAAGAAAGGTTGGTGCAGCGATTAAAAGCATAATCTCCAATGTTCGTTACACTATTGCCAATTGTGACAGAAGTGAGACCTGAACAACCATAGAACGCCCCTTCTCCAATGCTCGTTACACTATTGCCAATTGTGACTGAAGTGAGACCTGAACAACCATAGAACGCCCCTTCCCCAATGCTGATTATGCTATCGGAGATTGTGATGGAAGTAAGGTCTTTTTGTCCACCAAAAGCCCAATCTCCAATGTGCGTTACACTATTGGGAATAACCGTGGCAGCGCAACCTGTAATTAATGTATTGGATGCTGTCTCAATGATTGCATTGCAGTTATTGCGAGAATCAAATATTGGATTGCCATTTTCAACGATGATGGAGGTTAAGTTAATACAGCCGGAGAACGGTCCATCTCCAAGGCTCGTTACGCTATTTGGAATAGTGATGGTCGTAAGGTTGGAGCACCCGAAAAAAGCACTTTCTCCAATGCCCGTTACACTATTGGGAATAATAGTTGATGAACAACCAGCAATCAAGCTATTAGTCGCTGTCTCAATGATTGCATTGCAGTTATTGCGTGAATCATATACCGGATTACCATTTTCTACTACAATGGAAACAAGACTTGAACAACTCCGAAATGCATCTTTCCCAATGCTCGTTAGGCTATTGGGGATAATAATAGAAGTAAGGCCTGAGCAATATCCAAACGCCCATTCTCCAATGTTCGTTACGCTATTGGGAATAGTGATGGATGTAAGAGTGCTACAACCAAGGAAAGCGGAATCCCCTATGCTCGTAACACTATACGTTGTTCCTTGGTAAGTTATAGAAGAGGGAATCATAAAATAAGTTAAGCCTACGTAATTTGAATCTGATGATTCCGACTGACAAGTCACTTCCACTGTATTACTACCAGTATAGCTGTAATACAAGTCACCGGACCGAAAGTCGTAGGCATGTGCACTTAGGGCGGTCAGTATGACGGCCACTAAAGAAAGGAGGATTTTGTGTTTCATATTGATAAAAAATTGGTGAATATGCATACAAAAAAACGCGGGTAACTGAATGTTATCCGTGTTTTGAGGTCCTGAGAAAACCCATCCATTCGAAAAACATGCAGAAACCCACGCGTGTATATCATACGCACGCGCACCTCAAAAAACAAGGTACGCATGAGTGTATGGTACACCCATGAGCATCTACTTATTCTTGAATTCGAAATGGATATGAAATTTCTCAGGTTTCAAAACATCGAATCACAAGCGTCAGTAAACGCTATCAATATGTCCGCAAAGCCCGCCACTTACGCGTGGGTTTTGCAATTGGCATTGCAAGCAATGCCTTGCAGGAATTGCGCCTGCTTGTTCCACGCTTGGAACAGTCTTCTGCTTCTTGCTCCCAGCAGATAGGGGAGTCACGGTTTTACATCACGTGAGCGATGTGATTCAGAGCAACCTCAAATGGAGGATAAATCCAAATTCGGCTGCAAAGATACAAACAATTTTTGATATATGCAAATGCTGGAACAAAATTTATCAAAATTATTTTTACGACTACTATCCATTTCGTAATTATCCTGAATACATAGACACTTTCCTAAGAAAGTAGACAGTGGCGAGCATCGAGCAAAGCATTAAACAGTGCAGTAACACTTTGACTTATTTGTCAAAGCGTTACAAACGTTACAAACGTTACACATTTTTGAGTAAGGGTGTCTATTTTCGAGCAGTGAGCTATGAGCGGTGAGCAGCACGAAGTGCAGTGAGCGGAGTGAGCGTTACACATTTTAGAGTAAGGGTGACGCAAGAAAAATCGCAATTATCTAATTGATAACCAATTATTTATACTACATTTCAGTATCGACTACTTATTCGCTTCGATGCGGATGGCAAAACCACCACCCGAAGCCAACCAAAGCGGTAAAGTTGTTTCGGCATTCACGGTCATCGTTTCTATGGTATAGGCATAGGGGTTGGTTAGCCAATCGGCACCTTCGGCATCCCGGTAGATGGTTGCAGTATAACTACGGTTTTGCGGCAAGAAACTGAGATTAAGCGTAAGTGTACGGGCATCATCGTTGGTTGTTCCACCAATGTACCAATCATCAGAATGGCGATCTTGACGTGCGAAAACAACGTATTGACCAATCTCACCCATCAGTAGTTGGGATTGTTTCCAATCGCAGGGCACATCCTCTATGAATCGGAAAGCATCGGGGTGCTTCATGTAACTCTCAGGCAGGTCGCATGCCATCTGCAAGGGCGAGTACATCGTAACGAAAAGACCGAGCTGATTAGCGATTGTAGCATGTACGCGTGTATTAGGCTGAACAGGATTCGAGAAATCAAACACGCCAGGTGTATAGTCGGCCGGACCAGCCAACATACGAGTGAACGGAAGGGTGCATACGTGAGAAGCGGGCGAACCGCCATCAGCAGCCCATGCGTTCCACTCCTGACCGCGGATACCCTCTTGCGTCATCAGATTCGGATAAGTGCGCTGCAAACCGGTAGGCATCACTGGCTCATGATTATCAATGGTCACATGTTTACGGGCGGCCGTTTCGATTACCGAACGGTAGTGTCGTACGCCCGACTGTGAGCGATTATATTGGCGGCCATCGAGGGTAGTGATAATGGGAGAGACATAACCAGTCTTCACGGCAGTAATACCATGCGCCTTCATATAGTCATAGGCTGCTTCCATCTCTTGCTGATATTGTCCTGCCTGACCGCTCGTTTCGTGGTGGCTGATAATCTCTACACCCAGCGAATCGGCTAAGTGGGACAGGTAATCGATATCGTAATCCGAATAAGGCTCTACAAAAGAGAATCGCTCGTCTGGCCAAACGCCTTCGTAGCCCTCCCAGCCTTTGTTCCATCCTTCTGCCAACACGGCTTGGATATGATGTTCGGCAGCAAAACGCAAGTAGCGCTCCATATTCTCCGTAGTGGCACCATGAATAGGACTTTGCCGCCAGGTCATTGTCTTCAGATGCATGCCCCACCAGATACCGATGAACTTCATCGGACGAATCCAAGAAGTGTCGTCGATAGCGCAAGGATCGTTGAGGTTGAGCATGATGCGGCTTGCACAAAGGTCTGCAAGATTATTCGTAAGGATAAGCATGCGCCAAGGCGTTTGGAAAGGTGCTCGACAATAGGCTTTTACGCCATTCTGCCAAGGCGTGAGATACGTACAAACCGACGAATCAGCGATATAGAAATTCTGCGCAGGGTAATCTACCAATTGAGCCTCATGCAAATAGCCATACGAGCCGTCTGCCCATTGGAGCGTAATGGGGTCACACATCGAGTCTTTACTAAGTAGCGGGGCATCGGTATAGATGGCTTCGTAATATTCGGTTCGCCATGGTATAGACCATGCTGTTGGTTCTTCTGAGAATCGATAGGTAGTATGCTCGTCCATAATCATAAACGAGTCGAGTCCAGGCTGCTCAGGGAAGCGATAGCGGAAAGCAAAGCCATCGTTGAAAGCCCGGAAAATCACATCCATACGGATACCAGATGAGTGCTTGAGTTCAACCACCAATTCGTTGTGATTGTCAGTGATATATTGCTCTTCGCCCCAAGTTGTTTCCCATGTATCAGCAAAAGACGAAGTCGAGGTATTTACAATGCTGAAACCATCGCGCAATTCGATAGCTGCAGACTTGCTGCTGTTGGCAGCGCCCGAATCGGTTATCTTGATAAGCGAGAAACCCAAATCTCCGCTTACCCCCTTGGGAGAAACATGGTAGGTAGCACCGCCTGATTCGGTCAGCGAGACATCAATCTTCAGCTGACCATCCGGCGAACTTACGGCTGCCTTCTTAGAGCAGGAAAACAGGCAGCATACGGCTGCAAAAAGGATAATCGTTTTACGCATTTTTCAATAATTATGGCTGTTTTTCGTTATTATTAAGGTGGGTTCTAAAAATTAGCTTTGTGAGATTTTGGATTTATTTTCGAGGAAAAATTGGAAGTAAAAGAGGGAGCGTAGCGAGCTACGTGACTGATTTTACTTACGATTTGGGCCGAAAAGAAACCAAAAGATGACAAATAATGCATTTTTGTTACCCACAACAATGAATAGTTTTTCTTAAGTGGGAATTTTTAGAACCCACCTTAACTATTTTTCGTATGAGATATATGGGCGCAACCGCGCGAGGTCTTCTTCTGTAAAGACCAACTGATGGTCGGATTTGAGCGCCTTCAATTCTTCTTCGCTTCGGATAGCCCCTTTCCGATGCCGGCGGTCACGAATGGCTTTGGCTTGCGAAAAACTCAAATACGGATGGCGCACCATCGCATCTACAGACAACCGATTGATATAGAGCAAATTGATGGAAGTCGGATCTGCGATGAAATGCGGGATGATAGAGTCCAAATTTTGTATGGGAGGCTTCAGCTCACGCAGTTGCTCCACAGATACAAACCCACCCAAGCGCTTTCTATATCGGATAATATTTTTGGCCGTATAAGAACCAATGCCGCGGATATAACACAACTCCAGCGTATCGGCAGTATTAAGATTGAGAATGGTGTCTTTCTTAATGATATAGTTGTTTGTAGATGCGAGTGTCGTATCAGGGCTAATCTGAATATATGGTTCCAACGCAGAAAAGAGCGAATCGGTCATGCCATATACGTTGCGAAAGTCCTCTTTTTTCCTGAACCGTCCCCCCTTTTCTCGATAACGCCCCACCGACTTAGCCATCCAAGGCCGAAGTCCAAGATGTACCAGCGTAGTACTATCGGCAGTGTTAGGATCAAACGGTTGCAGGATAATCTCGATATGCTCTTGAGCATAGCGAATAGAATCTCGAATGGCTTTCTCTCTCTCCCATTGTGCTCTCTTCTTTTCTCGCTCCCTCCGTTGCTCCTCCCATATCGGACGTAAGCTGTCTCGCTCATGCTTCTGCTTTGCCCACACCGCACGCAGGCTGTCACGCTCTGCTACCGACCGCATAAGACTGTCTTGCACCTCTTTGCGCTCTTGACGCTGCTTGAACGTATTTCTGCGAGCATTATCACTGCGATTCATGAAGTGAATACAAGTTGCTACTACTCCTATTATCAGAGCGGCAACCAATATCCCTATGAATTGTTCAGAAATGCGTATTTTCATATAAAGGAAGAAACGTATGGTTAGCTAGAATAGCGAGAACGACCGCGTGAAGACCGCGAGAAAGAGCGCCTTGGCGAACCATACGTTGTTCGCTTGCGCTTAAAAGGATTCTGACTGTCGGCCTTGCGAGAGAGTCTCCGCAAGTTTGACCCCTTGCTCCGCATGCGAAGCGAAAATCGAGGGAAGCCATACGTGATGATGTACAGGCTGGCCATATACATTGCAGTCAACCATACTATCGGGAAAAGTGACATTCCCTGAGTCGGCGGAAAAACAGTAGAAACGACCGCAATAAAAAAAGCAAGTGCTGCAATCATACTACGGGATTGGATACGCACATTGGCCTGCGTAAACTTGCTTCCGAAGCCGATTACACATACAATTCCTGCGCATGCCGCAACGGCAGAAACGACCCAAACGATACGCATGGAGGTTGGTGATGATGCCCATGCCGTTATTACGAAGTCGCGAGGGAAAACCGTTGTCCAAGCTTCTATCACGCATCGAACGACATCCGACAGAGGCCATATCAACCATACAATACCGGCATAAAGTATTACTACTAAGATGCCCACTACTGATGCCAAATACGTACGGAAATTACTTGCACGAAGGGCGAAAATCAGCCACCATGTTGCGGGAAAAAACATAATGGCATCAGGCACAAAAAGCGACATCAAACCAAGCAGAAGACTCAGCAGAAAAACATTCTGCTGAGCATCTTCTCGGCGATAAGATTGCAGGAGCAGCCAGCATGATGCAACTGCTCCTACAGTGAGTAGTATGATAGAAATAGCTATCGTAATCGAAGTTCAAGATTAGTTGAGTCCTTTCTTCTCAAGGAAGAACTTCGGATCAGCTTGGCGGCCGCGGAAATTCTGGTAAAGCACAGCAGCATCAGCCGTGTTACCCTTAGAGAGAATCTCATCGCGGAAGCGGGCTGCAGTGACAGGGTCAAAAATATCACCCGTTTCTACAAACGCATGGAAAGCATCGGAATCGAGTACGGCCGACCATGTGTAAGAATAGTAGCCAGCTTCGTAGCCCGTGGTGAAGATATGGTTGTAGAAGGTCGAGCGGTAGCGAGTGATAATCTCCGGAATCATGCCCATCTTAGCCATCGAAGCAGCCTCGAAAGCGTTTACGTCAATCGTATCAACCGAGGTGAGCATATGATAGTCCATATCGAGGATAGATGCAGATAGGAGTTCGGTCTCAACGAAGCCCATGTTGAAAGTAGAAGCGGCATTAATCTTCTGAATAAGCGAATCGGGAATCACCTCACCCGTCTGATAATGGAAGGCGTAGGTCTTCATCACTTCAGGAGCATAGCACCAGTTTTCGTTGATTTGCGAGGGGAGCTCAACGAAGTCGCGCGGCACGTTGGTTCCTGAAAGCGTGCGATAGGTGCATTTAGAAAGAATGCCATGGAGGGCATGACCAAATTCATGGAAGAGGGTCTCTACATCGTCCATCGAGAGGAGAGCGGGCTGACCAGCAGTTGGCTTATTGAAATTGCCTACGTTTACGATAATCGGACGATGATCCACACCATTATCGTCGATATACTGGCTCACCATATTATTCATCCATGCGCCCGGACGCTTGGTTGCGCGTGGGAAATAGTCCGTTATAAAGATAGCAAGCAGGTTGCCCTCTGCGTCGGTAATCTTAAAGGTTTCGCATTCGGGGTTATAAACGGGTACACCGCTTACCGGTTCGATATTAATACCATACAGGCGATGAGCGAGGTTGAACACACCCTTGCGCACGTTAGAGAGCTCGAAATAGGGTTTGAGTTCTTCTTCGTTAACGGCATACTTTAGATTGCGAAGACGCTCCGTATAGAACCACCAATCCCAAGGCTGCAGTTTGGCATCTTCAGGCGAGTTGACCTTTACGAGGCCGGCTTTGATGTCTTCGTCGAGAAGCTCTTGGAGGGCAGCACGTTCGCGCTTGGCAGCAGCGAGTGAGGGCTCCCAAACAGAGAGGAGGAACTCATAAGCGGTCTTGCCATCGTGAGCCATAGCATCTTGGAGGATAAAGTCAGCTGCACAATCAAAACCGAAAAGGTGAGCTTTCTCGGTACGCAGACGCATTGTACGGTTGATGATGGCCTTGTTGTCGTTGGCATTATCATGATTACCGCGGGTGGTATAATCCATCAAGAGCGTTTTGCGGAGCTCTCGATTGGTGCAATATTGGAGCACGGGCGTGAAGCTGGTGCGCTTGGGGGTAAAGAGCCATTCGCCAGCATGACCGGCAGCAGCTGCTTCTTCTGCGGCAGCAGCTTTGGCGCCTTCAGGCAGCCCTTCGAGCTCAGCCTCGTTGGTAATAAAACGCTGGCAAGAGTTAGTCTCTGCCACTACATTCTGACCAAACTTAAGCGAAAGGCTGGCAAGCTCTTTATTGATTTCCTTAAGACGTTCCTTGGCTTCCGGGTCAAGGTTGGCTCCATTTTGAGCGAACTGACGATAGATTACCTCCGTTAGTCGAAGCTGCTCGGGCGTCAAGTTGGCTTCCATGCGGGTATCATATACAGCTTTGATGCGCTTGAAAAGCCCTTCGTTGAGGAGAATATTATCCGACACTTCGGTCACCATCGGGCTGAGTTCTTCAGCAAGCTTATTCATTTCATCGTCGCCCTCCGTTTCGAGCAAGTTGTAGAAAACACCCTGTACGCGCTCTAATAGAAGACCAGAACGGTCAAAAGCGGCTACTGTATTTTGAAAGGTGGGGGCATCGGCGCAGTTAACGATAGCGTCGATCTCGGCATTGTACTCTGCAATTGCAGCCTCGAAAGCGGGCTTGTAATCAGAGAGTTGTACTTGGCTGAACTCTACTACGCCGTACTCATTCTGAGGCGTTGTAAGCAGCGGGTTCTCACGTGTGGTGCAGGATAGCATAGTCATTGCAAGTGCTGCGGGGATAATTACTTTTTTCATAAAAATTAACAGTTTTTCCGGCACTGCCCTGCTGAAAGGGCAGCGAAGGGGGTTAAGTGATAATATGTACTATTTTATATTCGATTCAAGCGCTTTACGAATCATCGCTCGAATATCAGCGGAGCGCGTATCTACTTCGCCCCTGAACACCGGCTTGAAGTCTTTAGCATAAATACATTTCGCTAATTTGATATCGAGGTCAGATAATTTTTCAAACGTATTCATATTACCTCCTACGTGTACGCCCAAATATAGCGGCGAAAGCAGATTGATATGGTAATCCATCGTGCCGTCTAAATGATGACGGCCGCCTACTGCACCCATCCATTTGTCGCAAGAGATGAGGAAAGGATAGATGTCGAGTTCGCTCTTATAGAGGGCTACTTCTGCAGAAATAGAGTCAATCTTATTTTCTGTTTTCTTCTTGAATGTCAGCAGTTTGGCAATCTTAGCAAACACTTCACCATCGAGCAGCGTAAGGTCTTTGGCATCAATAGACATTGCACCGCGAGTAGTGGATGTCTTCAGCTCGTATTTGTCATTAAGATACGTCTCTGCCGCCAAATGGAAATTAGCAGCCCCTCGGAAAGAACGAAGCATCGGGAGGAGCGTATCCACTTGAGGAATCATATTTACGAGTTCTTCTACATTGATATTGGTCATGTGGTAGTCCAATCCGCAGAAGATATGATTGCGGCGAGGTGTTTTGTAGAGTGCTGTAAGTTGGAGCTTGGCTGCTTCGCAAATGAAGCCCATCTCCTCAATCACCATCACGCCATCGCGGATATATACCATACCGCCCAATTCGCGTACAGATTGGCTGAAGGCCGAAGCAAGATTGATGCTTGTATAGAGCGAGATATCCACACCCTTGGGCACCATAAAAACGGGTGTAGTGCTCTCTGCTGTCGTTTCTTCTGCGGCAGCGGATTCTTCCGAATCATCGCTGATGAGCGCAAGCAGTTCGTCGATATTCGCATAGTCAGAGATAAAGCGCAGGTTACCGGTGAGCAGACCTTTATCTTCGAGCCAAGGGCCGATATTCTGCACCTTGCCAGCGAGCGAGAACGATGAATGCGCCAATTCCACGCGTGCGGTATCGATATTGAATTCGCGATTTGAATATTCAAACTTACATGCCGGCACTTTCACTTCGGGCTCCACCCCGCGCAGATGAGCTACTGCGTTCTGCACATCAAACCGCAGGCGCGGACGCCATTTCAGCAGCACATTATCTTTACCCTTATCATGACGAGCCGAAGCAGAAAGTGCTAATTTGCCGGAACGTACATCAGCCAAACTGCCCATTCTCGCCATCAACTGATTGGCCTTGATGGTAGCGCGTAGGCTTTCAGCTTCATTCGCCATCGAAACGCGGCCCTGCGGCGAATCCACCTCAGCCGTGATTGTATCGTAAGCTGCGGAGAGGTGCTCCATATTAAATGCACACGAGAGCGTGGGCAAGGTAGCACGACTGTCGTATTCTACATACGCTTGCAGATGAGGCAGCTTGGTGTCAACGGAAGCCGGCACGATGTTGCCAATGGAATCAGCCATTTGGAGCGAAGCGCTTAGCGAACGAGAATCCAACGTAATGTCAGCGGCAATGACGGGGTCCGATGAAAGGAAATTCGACGCACACAATTCAATCTCAGACGCAGCCAATTCAGCTGCCAACGCATCGGATTGCTGCACGGTAAGACCCTCTTGCAAGATGAGTTTGCCACTCAGGAATTCCATCGGTTGGCGTTTTAATTTGCGCTTTTTCTCATCGTTGGCAGGTGCAGGATTTGCGGGGCGTGCACTCGGGATAGCCAACGAGAGATTGGCTTGGGGCGCACGAATAAGCATACTATCGTAGTTGGCTGCAAAACGACCTACGTTAAGTTGCGCTTGAATCTTGCCGCGGTCGAGCTGCATTGCTGTAAGATCGGAAAGTGCGATTTGCGCATTCAGCAGTCCTTTGAGTTGGCCTTCTGCCGTGATATTCTCCGGCAGGAAATACTGCATATCGGGCAAATGTACGTCTAAATTGAACTGCATATCGAGCTGCATATCCCCCAGCAAGTCATCTACTCGTCCGGATATACTAACGTTGGATTGTTTGGTTTCAGCATACAGATTATCAATCAGAGCATACGATGTATTTTTACCGTTGAAATCGATAAAAAATGCCGCATCTCCTGCTACGTTGGTGAGCGTATAGGGCAAGCTCTCAATCGAGCCTTCGGCATCGGAAACGTAGAGACGACCGCTTACTATCGGCATGATGGAATCCGAATAGTCACCCCGTACGTTGGCAGTGAGGCGAACGGAAGCATCAGCATGGATATCCTCAGGCATGGTAAACAATGCAGAAGGCACTATCTTCAGTAGTTCGCTTACGCGGATGGTATTGGTGCTAACAGCCATATCCGTATGAATATGCGGAATGAGTGTGGCATCGCCCTGAAGTTGGATTTTGCACGAGTTGACAACCAAACGAGCATCATCGAGTGAAACAGCTGCATGTTCAATCGTAAAGGGCTCCGCCATCTGAAGGGCTAATTCAAACGGCGCGGAGAGCGATACGGCAAGCTCCGATGCATAGTTGACATCGCGAAAATGGGCATCCACATGCGGGAAGTCTGCTTTGAGCGAACCGACTACCTTATCGTGCTGCATTTTCGTTGCGAGAGAGATAGCAGGATCAAGAAGCAAAACATCGATGGAATCGCGCAAATTGAGCAGTGACATCTTGTTTGCAATGAGCGAAACCGAGAGGTCGTCAAGCGAAATCGAGCGGATGAATGATGTTTCTGTCGTGTCCTCTGGCGTGGTGTCTTGCGGCAGCGAGAGCACATCAAAATTTGCAGTACCATCCTCACCAATAAACGCATTAAGTTGCGCATCTGCCAAGGCAATCTCGCGGATACTCAGCTCGCCATCTTTGAGCAGGGCCACAATATCAATACGAGCCACAGCTTTCTTAGCGGCCAATACGGTATCCGATTGTGCACCAACTACCGGATTCTCTACAAGAATGCCATCTGCGCGAAGACCAAACTCCGGGAAAGTAGAGAAGAACGTCAGATCCACTTGCCCTATCTCGTAGTCGCAGGAGATGAATGCATCCGCTACTTCGCGCACTACTGGTGTGAGGCGCTCGGGCGTAAATACCCAATACACCAATACCCCTGCAACTACCAGCACCAGGCCGAGTAGCGAAGCCAACGTGATACCTGCTATTTTAAGAAATTTGCGCATAATTTTATCGATGACATCTAAGATTTTGAAGGTAACCTCCACAATGCTAGATTATTGTACTTTCTGGAAAACATAGGTTTTCCCTGCATCAATCACGGTCATTTCTGTAGAGGAGAAAGCTTTGACTCTGAGCGCATACGGCACTACGGCATCGCCTACTGAGGTGGTGTTGTAGAGCTGAATCTCGCCATCGTTTTCTATTGCCCAACCAAACCAACCATTTTTATGGTAATCACCCTCTGCAGACTGATTGAGCAATTGCTCCTCAGCCAGCCCCCAATCTGCGGACTCATAATCGCCTTGGTCGAGCTGATACCCCCATTTGCCGTAGGTATTATTGCTTACGGTACATGCTTCTTTTAAGAAAACATACACCAATTTGGCATTGGCATCGGCTCCTGCTATTTGCGAAGGAGCCTCCCAACGGCCGGGCAACAATGCCGGATCAACTTTAATTTTTGAGCCGTTTTCGTCAGGATTGAAGAAGCAACCCGTAAAAAGCACTGCTACGGCTGCCAATATGGGGATAAGAAATAGTTGTCGTTTCATATTTTAGAAATTTGAATATGCAGATTCATATCTTCTACAAACGATGCTTCTTGCAGATTATCAGCCAGTTCAATCGTATTAGCCAATACCTGAGAAGCAATATAATCGCTGAAATGAAGGACGGCATCGTTGATAGCTTCCTGTCGTTCGATTCGAACGGCAATGCGGTCGGTAATCTCCAAACCTGTGGCTTTTCTGAGATTCTGGATGCGGTTCACTAACTCGCGCGCGATACCTTCTTCAATAAGCGCTGGCGTGAGCTCCACATCGAGTGCGATGGTAAGCAAACCATCGTTAGCTACCAGCCAGCCCGGCATATCTTCCGTAAGAATATCGGCATCTTCAGGAATGAGGGTATATTCCATTGAAGAAAGCTGAACAGTAAGCGCACCATTGGCTTCGAATGCATTGATTTGATCCTGCGTCATCTGATTGATGAAGGCTGCCAATTCCTTCATGGCGCCACCTACTTTCTTGCCAAGCACCTTGAAGTTGGGCTTAATCTTCTTTACGAGCTGAATCGTGCTGTCTTCTTTGCTTACAATCTGTAGTTCTTTCACGTTTACTTCGCTCTTGATGAGGTCGGCAACGCGCATTAATGCTTCGAGTGCGGTCTGATCAGCAGCCGGGATAACGGCTTTGGCAAGCGGTTGACGCACGTTTTTCTCAGCTCGTTTGCGGAGCGAAAGAATCATAGAGGTGGCATCTTGCGCCAACGCCATCGAGCGCTCGAGTTCAGCATTGATGCAGCTGTCGTCGGCAGCCGGCCATTGGCTCAGGTGCACGCTCTCGCCGCCTGCCAAATCGCGGAACAGCTGGTCGGCATAGAAAGGAGCGATGGGTGCCATCAATTGCGCAACCGTACGGAGGCAGGTGTATAGCGTGGAGTAAGCTGCTTTCTTATCATCGGTAAGGCCGCCACCCCAGAAACGCTTGCGGTTGAGGCGAACATACCAATTCGAAAGGTTTTCTTGAAGGAAATCAGAGATAGCACGACCTACCTTAGTCGGTTCATACGCCTCGTAATTGGCCGTCACATCCTTGATGAGCGAATGCAAGCAACTGAGAATCCAACGGTCAATCTCCGTAAGATGCTCGGGGGCTGCCTGCATGTCGGGCGTCCAACCATCCACATTGGCATAAAGGGCGAAGAACGAGTAGGTGTTATACAATGTGCCGAAGAATTTACGGCGCACTTCTTCTACGCCTTCGGGATCAAACTTGAGGTTCTCCCATGGCGATGCGTTGGTAAGCATGTACCAGCGGATGGGGTCAGCACCATATTTCTGCAGCGCCTCAAATGGATCAACCGCATTGCCCAAACGCTTACTCATCTTGTTGCCTTTCTTATCGAGCACCAAACCGTTGGAAATCACGTTCTTAAACGCCACCTCACCCTCAATCATCGTGTGGATGGCGTGGAGAGTGAAGAACCAACCGCGCGTTTGATCTACACCTTCGGAAATGAAGTCGGCCGTACGCGGAAGGTCTTGATTCTCAAAAGGATAGTGATTTTGCGCATACGGCATGGCGCCTGAATCAAACCATACGTCGATGAGGTCGAGCTCACGACGCATCGGCTTGCCGGAAGGCGAGCAGAGGATGATATTATCCACATACGGACGATGCAAATCAATCACCTCGGGAGCGTAATTCGCCTCAGAGTAATCGCCCACCTTGAAGTTCGGCCATGGGTTTTCCTTCATGAATCCGGCTTTAATTGCCTTATCTATTTCTGCAAACAGCTCCTCAATAGAACCGATGCAGAGCTCTTCTTTACCATCTTCGGTGCGCCAAATAGGCAACGGGGTGCCCCAATAACGCGAACGGCTGAGGTTCCAATCGTTGAGATTCTCCAACCATTTGCCAAAACGGCCGGTACCTGTGGATTCGGGTTGCCAACGGATGGTGTTGTTAAGCGCAATCATCTGCTCACGAGCCTGGGTAGAACGGATGAACCAGCTGTCGAGCGGGTAATACAGCACGGGTTTGTCCGTGCGCCAACAATGCGGATAATTGTGTACGTGTTTCTCGATTTTAAACACGCGTCCATCTGCCTTCATCTCCATGCACAAGCGGATATCGAGATTCTCGTCTTTCTGCGCTGCAGTTTCATCGTAACGCCCATCCACTGTGTATTTGGGGTCGTAAGCATTCTTCACCCACTGGCCCGCATATTTACCATACAGCTCTGTATTAACGGCTTCGTTTACAAACGCTTCGTCGAGTTCGTCAAGCAGCCAATACTTACCGCTGAAATCCACCATCGGACGCGTCTCGCCGTTTTTGTTAATCATGTACAGCGAAGGGATGCCGGCTGCTTCTGCCACTTTCTTATCATCAGCACCAAAGGTAGGCGCGATATGTACGATGCCCGTACCGTCTTCAGTCGTAACGTAATCGCCGGGGATAACGCGGAATGCATCTTGCTTGCGGTTCACTACCTTACCTTCCACTACATCCACCGGATCCACCCACGGGAAGAGCTGATTGTAGGTAACGCCTACCAGCTCATTGCCCTTATAATGCGCCAGCACTTCGGGCGCGATGAGGTTACCCTCGGCATCCTTCCGACTGAGCTCTTTGGCGTATGCGCTCAAGCGCGCTTCTGCGAGGATATAGATGGCCTCCTGACCGGTATAGGGATTAGCACCTTTTACAGCCACATAGTCGATTTTCGGACCCACACAAAGAGCGGTGTTGGATGGCAACGTCCAAGGTGTGGTCGTCCATGCGAGGAAATACAGCGGCATATCGGCCGGCAGAGCAAGCGTATCGCGATTTACCACTGCAAACTGAGCCGTACAGGTAGTATCTTTCACATCGCGGTAGCAACCGGGCTGGTTGAGCTCGTGCGACGAAAGACCCGTACCGGCTGCCGGCGAATAGGGCTGAATGGTGTAACCTTTGTAGAGGTAGCCTTTTTTATAAAGCTCTTTCAGCAGATACCAAAGCGTCTCGATATACTTATTGTCGTAAGTGATATACGGATGATCAAGATCCACCCAATAACCCATCTGCTTGGTGAGGGCGGTCCACTCTTTGGTATATTTCATCACCTCGCTGCGGCAGGCAGCATTATATTCATCTACCGAGATTTTCTTACCGATATCCTCTTTGGTGATGCCGAGTTTCTTCTCCACACCGAGCTCTACGGGCAAACCATGGGTGTCCCAACCGGCTTTGCGGCGAACCTCAAAACCTTGCATCGTCTTATACCTACAGAACGTATCTTTGATTGTGCGAGCCAAAACGTGATGGATGCCGGGCATGCCGTTGGCGGAGGGGGGACCCTCAAAGAAAAGGAACGGTTGATGCCCGCGGCGGGTTTCTACACTTTGACCAAATAAATCGTTTTTCTCCCAATCTGCCAACATCGTTGCGGCTATATCAGGAAGGTTGAAATTCTTGTATTCTTTAAACATATCGTATGATTAATTTTAGCTCATTGTACTGTTGCGTACATACGTACACAACGAAAACGCGCGCATAAGCGCACGGATTTGGGGGCAAAGGTACAACAAATTTTTGAAATAAAAAAATTTTAAGAACAAAATAATTCAAAATTCTCAAAATAATGTCAAAATAGCATATGTATCCTATTCTTTTCACGCGTTGTTTACACACTCCAATTAGCATCTACGCACTTGTATTACACAAGCATTTGTGTACGATGGCAATACGATGGTAATACGATGGTAATACGATGATAATGCGATGATGAACGTCTGGCAATTAAATTGTTTTGCATAACGTAATATGCAATTTATCGGATGTTTATCCGCATCAGATGCTCCCCTTTCTATAGTTTAACTTACGAATCATAAGTTTGACTTAAAAGATAATTTTTTCGCTAATTATGGATAAGTCTGCATTAAGTCTGCATTAAGTCTGCAATAAGTATGCAACCGGTCTATAAGCAAAGCCTCAAAAAATACTGCTTTCTACAAATCATCCCACCATCGAGCGGTGGGATGAATGTATAGGAGAAGTAGAGTTCCTTATAAGTTACTATCGGATGTCTTACGTCACACAGCGTAACGTTATAAGCAGCGGGCACAAAAAGTGAGTAGCACGAAGTGCATTACCCATTTTGAGTCAAGTGTACTTGTTGCGGACACGACATCCTTATGCAGCATCAGTTTCTGCGAGAGGTAAGGTCCTTAATATGGGCATTGAATGCATCTTTCTTAAGGAGTTCCTCGATGGTTAGGTGCATGCGATATTTCCAGAAATGACGCGGGTTGGCCGGCACGTTGATTCGTTCGGCGTTGGCATCTGCCAATCGAACCTCTGCATCAATAGCCAACCAATCTTGCAGCGGAAGGATAACCCACATAGCCGGAGAATACATATGTTGATTAATGATGAACTCAGCAATCTGCGGACTCATCTCTTTTGGTGCCTCGCCGTACCATCCCATCTGCTCGTTGTAGAACTTCTGCGTTACAGCTCTGTCTTCCTCCCACCAAGCTCGGAGCGGGTTGGTATCGTGCGTGCCGGTAGTGCATACAGAGAGGTATGGTGCATTACCCGGGTGAGCAAACGCCACTGAGGGATCTTTCGGCATACGCTGAATCTCGAGCGAAAGGATTTGCTCAGAATGCATAACAGCCGGAACACAATCGGGTACCATACCTAAGTCTTCACCGCAAACGAGCATATCTGTAGCCCCAATGAGTGTAGGCAGTTTACGCATCGCGCTATGATACCAGAAATCGTTGTGACGACGGTAGAAATAGTCATCATGCAGGTTCTTAATAATGCGCTTCAGGTCGTCAGAGAGCTCATTGTAAGAATGGCTCTGATAAAGGGCAATACGCGGGTGGAGCAACTCGTGGTTCTTCTGATCCTCCACAAAGAGCACCTCGCAATGCAGATACATCAACCCATTCATCACGTTCGTTTGTTGCTCCGTGAGTTTACCACCCTGCTTTTCAGCGAGGGCATCGAAGTGATTCTGAATCTTGAGTTGCGTATCAAACTCCGGACGGAACCAATAGATATATTGGTCGTTGGTAAGGAAGAACTCTCGTTTGGCCATGTCGGTGTCGTAGCCAAACACATCGCCCATGAAATTGGCACGGATATAAGGCTTCACGAGTCGATCACGGTCGCAATGAATGCCCATGTTCCAAAGATCCTGCATGGTATAAGGCAGTGCCGGTACGAAATGTCCGCAGAGGCCCCATACTGCCGTCTTCGGCATTTGCCAAATACGGAAGAATCCGAGGATATGGTCGATTCGGTAAGCATCAAAATAATCCTGCATCTTGGTGAATCGACGTCTCCACCAGAGGAAGCCGTCTTTCGCCATCTCGTCCCAATTATACGTTGGGAATCCCCAGTTCTGGCCGGAGATGGAGAAGTCATCGGGGGGTGCACCGGCTGATGCATCGAGGTTGAAGAGCTGCGGGTCCGTATAAGCGTCTACAGAATCAGGCGAGATGCCAATAGGAATATCACCCTTCATTGCTACACCCTTGCTATGAGCATACGCTACTGCTTCAGCGAGCTGCTTATCCGCATGGAACTGCAGGAAATAGTAGAACTCGCGAGGCTCCTTATCGCGCTTATGGAGGAATTCTGCATAAGGCTCCAACCAAAGTTTGTTTTTCTCAAAGAATATCTTATACTCTTCTGAAGAGAACAGCGCTTCGTGTTCTGCCTTATAGATAGCGCGGAAATAGCGCATTTTCTCAGCATAAACCACCGAATAATCTGCGAAGTTCTTCTCGTTGAACTCCTTTTGCGTTTTCTTGTACGCACGTTTCTGCGTAGGCGTGAGTTTACCCATGCGCTCGATGTTGATATAGATAGGATGGAGCGCAAACACGCTGACGGCATTATAGGGGTAAGAATCGCGGTTGGTATGTGTGAGGGTAGTATCGTTGATGGGGAGAGTCTGAATCATCTGTTGGCCAGTGAGCGCTGCCCAATCAGCCATCTTCTTCAAGTCGAGGAACTCACCTATACCGAAGTCTTCTTCCGTGCGGAGCGAGAAGACCGGCACTGCTACACCCGACCCTTTCCATTTGGGTTGCGTACGACGGAACGAACGGTCATTCTGCAAAATCACCGCATTCTTCTCAATGCCCCAAATCTGACGATTTTCACCGAATTCAAGGTCCACAACAGCGCCCGAATGAAGGTCGTAGATGAGGTATTTATACTCGATTACATCGGCATTTTTAACGCTTATATCTGCTCTCCAAACAGGGAAATCGGCATCGGATAGTATGAGTTTCTCGTTGACATCCCATCCGCCTAATTCCGGAATATTGCCTACCACTGCTACCCCCTGAGAGGGAAGCACCTGCGGGATATTGACAGAGAAACGGATATTGCCTTTGGCTGGTTTCTGCTTAGCGGGCTTGATGCGACGGAAGAGTGCTTGCTGGAAAGTCGTGCTATAAAATGCTTTCTCATAATCATTCACCTGCCAAAAATCGCGGATGATGAGGCGTTTATCAGCAGCCTGCAAGTGAATGACGCGGTCTTTGCCGGCTTCATACACCAAATGACCATCCGCATGGAGGATGGCATATTTGTAGGTAATCTCGCCTGCAAAATCGGTTACGGGTACAGTAATGGTCCAAAAGTCAGACCCCTGGCAGTTAAGGCAGAGGGGATGCTCGGGCGTCCAACCGAGGAGCGCGTTTTGCGTCTCGATCAGGCAGAGCGTTTGTCCCCATTCTGCGCGGTAATTAAGCTGGAAAGTAAGATTCATGATATTGTAATTTTGTGCTTATGCTATGTTGTACGTACTGAATGATTCAAAATCAACTGCAAAGATACAATAATTTTTTGAAATAATCAAAAAAAGATACATATTTATTGATTTTTTTTGCATAAACCCGCGTTTTCCCTAACATACGTGCCGATAATGAGGGGAAAAATATTGTTAATCATCCACAGCATTATGGTAGCGAGAGCTACCGCGGGAAGGTTGGACGTAAAGGCACCGAACACCATCAGCGCCACTCCCCCTCTCATCGCAGGATCTGCAGCCGGCAGAGCTGGTAAAAGGGTCAGCACAAGGTAATAAATGGGTATTGCCATGAGAGCCTCAGCTGAAGTCACCCCCGACCCAGTGAAAAGAAGCATCGCATACAACTGAAGGCAGAAAACAAGGTATCTACAAGCACTCAACCCCATCACTTGCATCAGTTGCTTAGGGCGCAATTGAGGAACTTTCCGAAGCCACTTGCCTTTGCAACACAACAATCCACAAACGGCTGCACAAATAAGCAGGAAGAAGGCAGACGTCCACAATAGAGGTCGGCGCTCCATAAAGGGAATCTCCATGCCGCATACCAGCAAAGCTGCTATTCCTGCTGCAATATTGACAGCAGCCAGCATCATCGAGCCATAAAAACCGAGTGCTATTGCCTGCATTTTGCTGACCCCATCGGGCAGTAATGAGGCACGTGCTGGATAGTCGCCCAAACGATCTGGTGTAAGCAGAGCACCCACAAAACCATAATACACTTGACGCTGTGCTTCTATTCGAGAGATAGGAATGATGCTGCTGAGCAGACTTCGCCATTTCTCCGATTCCATCATGATATTTATAGGGAAAAGCAGTCCCGCCAATGCGAGCGAAAGAAGTTCTTTCCACCCAGCATGTGAGAAATGCGCAGCAAACTCACCATAGTGCTCAAAGGTCAGGAGCGCATAGGCAAGGTATCCGTAGGCTGCTACTATCAGAAGGATGCGAAACCAGCGGTGTATTTTATGTGCCTGATTTTGTGCCATCGCTTTCGCTACATAATCGCATAAGTTACCCATACACTTCCATCATCACATCGAGCGATTTGGGCGGACGGAAATCGGGTATGTTGGTTTCATAATACGCCATAAACTGCCGAAGAATTGCTCTTCGCTCCTGCTGCGAGATGGGTTGCTGACTGAGCAAGGGATCAAAAATTTGATTCTCAGGTCGGTTCATATCTATGCCAAAACCAAGACAGTCAATAAACGCATACAGAAATTCAAGGTGTACGTTTTGTGGGTCCTCTCGCGTGTTAAGCGCCAAGACAGTCTCTGTGAGCAGGTCAAAAAGTGTAGTGTCTGGCAGCGGATGCACGAGCGTTCTATAAAGAATCTCCGCTATAAAAAGAGCTACTGATTGGCGGCGAATATCATCAGCTGTAGCGTTGGCTACATAGGCTAATCGCCATTCTTTCAGTTGCTGGATCTCTCTGTTTTCCTGATGCACAGCCTCGATGTCGATTAGCGCCAAAGGCATGAGCAAGGCATTACGCATATTACGTTTGGAAGCCGCACCGTAAAGATAATACGACACTCGCCCGCACTCGCGAGTGAACAAGTGCAACACCGATGTTTTGTCCGTCAACCTTGAACAATGAAGTACTATGGCAGGAGTAGAGATGTTCATTATGATTACAATGTACCGAGCAAAAGGAAAATCATACCGAGCAAAACGCCAATCAGGCAGATGGCTTTCTTGCGGATATTCTTATCATGAAGCACTATGGCTCCATAAGCAAATGCGATTATGCATCCTCCGCGTCGAACCGTAGAAACCACCGCGATGAGCGAATCGGGATAAGAGAGTGCAAGCAGGTACACGAAATCCGATAGTACCAAACAAATAGAAATCATCAAAATAGCCCCTTTCCATCGGTGTTTTGCCGTAGAATGAAGAGGTATCAACGGCTGTTTTCCAGCATCTTCTCGCCTCGAATCGATGCGGTGGAGAAGATGCTGCAAACCGAGAAGCAAAAGCATCAAGATTGCTTGATAGCAAGTATAGAATACCTGTACGGCATTTCTGTCAAGCGTGCACATCAAATACTTATCATACAACCCCGAGCAAGCCCCTATGAGAGTTGCCGCAAACAATGCCAATAGCCATGGGTTGCTGGTCCAAGTGATGCCCTCCGTCTTTCCAACAAGAGAGAAAGCATAAAACGAAAGGAGTGCTACAATGACCCCCGCCCATTGCCAACCATTAAGCACCTCGCCGAAAATCAGTACTGCCCCGAGCAACGTCCACATCGGCCGAGTGGCGCTGATGGGGGTAACGAGGGTGATGGGAAGGTGCTTCATGGAGTAATAAGCAAAAACCCAACTGAGCAATACGATAACCGCTTTGAGTAAAATAAGCAGATGACCATGGAGGCTCACCTGAGGCACAAAAAACATCGTTTTCATCAGTGTTTCCGGCCAAAAATAGGAAGCTACAGCCATAGGCAGCAACAAAAGCGAACTGATAATCACGGAGCAAGAGAGCACGTATAATACGGCATTGCCTTCGAGCGCACGTTTTTTAGCAATATCATAGAAGCCGAGGCAGATAGCCGAACATATAGCATAGAGAATCCACATACCGAATAGAAGTGTATTCTAACAGATTGTTAGATAGTTGATTTGCTTTGTAGGGAAAGCATGTCCCTACTGAATTTTAGGCATGAGCGTAATGAGCGGAATAAGCATCTCTTCGAGCGAAATGCCACCGTGCTGAAACGTGCCGGAATAATATTGTGCGTAGTGATTGAAATTATTGGGATAACTGAAGAAATCATTACCCGTACAGAAAACGTAGCTCGATGAGATATTCGGCGCAGGAAGGCCAAAGGCCTTGGGATTGGGAATCGTAAAGCAGTCCTTATGTTTGCATACAAGTGCCTTCCCCACTTTATACCGGAGATTTGTGTTGGTATTCTTATCCGCAGTAATCATCACCGGATTCTCCACTCGGATGGTACCATGATCGGTGGTTAGGAGTACCTTATACCCCAATTGCGCCAATTTCTCAAATAGACGACAAGTAGGCGAATGACGAAACCATGATTGCGTAAGCGAACGATAAGCAGCTTCATCAGCGCATAGCTCACGCATCATCTTTGACTCTGTGCGACTATGCGAGAGCATGTCTATAAAATTGAGAACCACAACCATCAGTGAATGCTGGGAATGACGAACTTTATGCATCACTTTTTCGCAGAAATCCGACTCGTTGACCTTATAATAGTCAAAACTGTCTTTCCTGCGGAAACGCTGAATCTGCTCCGCGATAAGCTCTTTTTCGTATTGATTCTTCGTTTCTTCATCGCCTTCTTCTACCCAATATTGCGGATACATGGTGCGGATGTCTTCTGGCATGAGTCCTGCAAAAATGGCATTGCGTGCATATTGGGTGGCGGTAGGCAGAATTGACGTGTATAGTTCATCAGCTTGCACCGTAAAAAACTCCGATAAAATCGGCTGAATAGCAAGCCATTGATCGTATCTGAAATTATCAATTACTACGAGTGCAACCTTTTCTTTTTGGTCAAGAAGCGGGAATATTTTTCGCTTGAAGATATCTGGCGACATGATACCCGGATGCTTTTGCATCCATTCCGGATATCGCCTCTGTACAAATTTGGCAAAGGCTGCATTTGCTTCTTTACGTTGCAGCAGCAGCATCTCGGTCATGCAACTCCCTGCTTCTTGAAGCTGCAGCTCCCATTTGGTAAGCAGTCGATGAACAGCCTGCCATTCTTCAAGCGTAGAAGCCGAATTAATCAAATAAGCTATGTCAGAAAACTCCTCTCTGTAAGCCGCAGAAGCACGTTCTTCTCGGATGGATTTCTCGTGGATATGCTTCTTCAGGCAGAGCAGAATCTGGGAAGGATTAACGGGCTTTATGAGGTAATCAGCAATCTTCTCGCCGATAGCCTCCTCCATGATGTTCTCCTCTTCGGATTTGGTAATCATCACAATAGGCAACGATGGTCGGATATGCTTGATATCCTGCAAGGTCTCCAATCCACTCAGACCAGGCATATTCTCATCGAGAAAAACAATATCTACCGGCTGAAGGCGGCATATCTCAATAGCGTCCTGACCATTGTTGGCTGTCAGCACTTGGTATCCTTTTTGTTGTAAATAAATAATGTAAGGCTTAAGCAGATCAATCTCATCATCAGCCCATAAGATTCGTGGCGTCATAATGTCTCCATTTTTCTATAAGGTTCGTAAAATCAGTTGGCCATTCAGAAGTAAAATCCATCTGTTGTCCAGTTCTTGGATGCTTAAATCCGAGTGTCCGTGCATGAAGCACCTGCCTCGGACAAAGTGCGAAGCAGTTATGAATAAACTGCTTGTATTTTTGCGTAGGAATGCCTTTTAAAACCTCCATTCCACCATATTTTTCGTCAGCAAAAAGCGGATGCCCAATATGCTTCATGTGTACGCGAATTTGGTGCGTTCGTCCGGTTTCGAGTCGGCATTCTACGAGGGTGCAATAGGGGAATCGCTCCATCACTCGATAATGGGTAACCGCTTCCTTAGCCGCAGGATTATCTTCCGTATCCCATACTCGGTACAGGGTTCGATCGCGTGTGTCCCGTCCGAGGGCAGCATTAATCGTTCCTTCGTTTTCTGCAAACGTTCCCCAAACCAACGCATTATACGTGCGTCGAGTAGTATGGTGAAAGAACTGCACAGCGAGGTCAGCTTTGGCTTCTGGCGTTTTGGCAATCAGCAGCAGCCCACTGGTATCTTTATCGATGCGATGAACAAGTCCAACTGCCGGGTCATTCACGTCAAAATTCGGATGATTCTGCAAGTAATAGGCGATGGCATTGAGCAGGGTACCGGTATAGTTTCCGCAACCGGGATGAACGACCATTCCTGCTGGCTTATTGATAACCATCAAGTCTTCATCTTCATACACCACCTCGATGGGGATATTTTCAGGCTCTATGGTAAAATCTATGGGTTCATGATCCAGCAGAACTTGCACAATATCCATCGGTTTGACCTTGTAATTGGCTTTAACCGCTTTTCCATTTACCCAAAGATGACCGGCATCAGCCGCAGCTTGAATGCGGTTTCGGGAAATACTACCCATGTGCTCTACCACAAACTTATCCACGCGCAAGGGTGCCTGCCCGCGATCAGCTTGCAGTTTCCATCGCTCGAAGAGTTCCTCCGAGAGTTCATCAGTTATATTGGGCTCGTTACTCAAAAGAAATCCTCCTCACTTAGCTGGGCAGAAGCAGTAGCGGCTTTCTGCAAGTCGGTAGTCATTTGTACGTCAATTCGCGAGCCTTCAAGAAGCAAACTTCCGGCGCTAACGGATTGGCTGTAAGCTACAAAGCAATTTTTGTTTTCTTCAGTGAGCTCCGTATCGTAGGTTACCGAACCGAGAATGAGCCGATTGCTGAGTAGTGTAGCACGGATGTCCGCTATATTCTTTCCGGTCAAGTTGGGCACTTCTACGTTCTCTGTACCACGCCCGAAGCCAACCACGAGGGTAAGTAGCGAACCTTCGTTGATGCGCGTTCCAGGCTCAATGTGCTCGCCATTATGCTTCAAATCGAGCACCAAGTCTTTATATTCAGAGGGTTCATATTCGATACCTTCTACCTCCAATCCGATGGCTTTGAGCGTAGCTTCAGCCTGTCGACAGCTGACGTCGCGCAAATCGGGCACAGGCACTTGACGAACAGTCTTTGCGTTGACAATCACATACACAGTGCGTCCGCGTTTGGCGTTTGATTCTGCTCGCGGGTTTTGCTCAACTATTGTACCGAGAGGCGCTTTTTTGCTATAGGTTGAGTCAATTACTTGAATGGTGAGGCCCTCATTGCCTGCCAGAATTTGCGCTTCTTCCACGTATAATCCAGTGATAGTCGGCACCACCACTTCTTCGCCGTGATGAGTAAACGACGACAGCCATTTTACAGCACACACAATGAGCAGCACAATGAGAATAGCTGCAATAATAACATTCTTCAGCACAAAAGCAGTAGTAGATTTCCAAAACGTTTTAAAGTCCATATACTATTGGATATCAGATGATTACATGTATTTTACAATAATAGTTTTCAGGGCTTTACCCACCTTGTTTGCACAGTCAGTTGCCGACTCAAGCGAGCCCATTATCTCCTTCATTTTGATGACTTCTTTTGCATCTAGTTCGGACTGAAACAGTTCCTCTATATAGTCGCCATATACATCATCCCCCTCATGCTCGAGTTCATGCAGTTTCGCACATTCATTGAGTGCTACTTGGGGGTTCTTCTTGATTTCAGAAAGAGCTCCTGCTGCCTTACGCATAGAACGTGCACATTCGATAACTATTTCAGCCATGTGCATTGTAGAGGCAGATAAGTCTTCAGGTTGATAAATAAGCATCCGCTTAGCGCTCGCATTAATATTGTCCATTACGTCATCCAATGCATCGCAGAGCTGATGCAAATCTGTACGATCAAGTGGGGTAACAAACGAAGCATTCAGCGCATTAAAGAGGTCGGTTGCGATTGTGTCGCAAGCCGTTTCTATCATTTTGATGCGGTTGTAGATTTCTTCTTGCTTAAACTTTTCGTTCTCCATGGAAATCATATCCGTGAGGAGATTGGCGCCTTCTACGATGTAGTCCGCCATTTGAATGATTTGAGGGAAAAATTTTTTTTCCGAATGAATGAAAGAATTAAGAATGTCGTTAATGTCCATAAAAGAGTTTGGGCAAAGCCCGATGGTTTCGAGCGGCAAAGATAGCACTTTTTTTTGGATTACACAAGAATTAGGCAGAAAATAGCCATTTTTTAATATTTTTGGCCATATAAATATGAAAAAACAGCATTTTTATTTGTTTATATCGGAGAAAAGCTGTAATTTTGTAGGCGTTATTGGGGTGGAAGGCCTCAATCTTGACAAAAATTTTACTACTATATCATTGTCAATCATATCATTATCATGTCCAAAATCACCATTGTAGGCGCAGGCAATGTAGGTGCAACCTGCGCAAATGTATTGGCAGTCAGAGAGGTTGCTTCAGAAGTGAGCCTTATTGACATTAAAGAAGGTCTTGCAGAAGGCAAGGCCATGGATATTATGCAGACGTCAAGCCTCCTTGGCTTCAGCACAATGGTTCGGGGTATAACGAACGACTATAGCAAGACAGCCAACTCTGACGTAGTGATTATCACAAGTGGTCTTCCCCGTAAGCCAGGAATGACACGCGAAGAATTGATCGGCGTAAATGCCGGTATCGTAAAGAGTGTAGCAACCAACGTGCTCAAATACTCCCCAGATGCTATACTGATTATTGTTTCCAATCCTATGGATACGATGGCCTATTTGGCTCTTCATAGCCTTGGTTTGCCACGCAACCGCGTGATAGGCATGGGTGGTGCACTCGATTCTGCAAGATTAAAGTATTTCCTTGCAAAAGCGCTGCAGTGCAATCCGAATGACGTGGAAGGCTTCGTAATTGGCGGTCATGGCGATACGACCATGATTCCGCTGGTAAGCTACCTGACCTATAAAGGTGTTAATGTTCGCGACTTGCTTTCTCAAGAAGAAATTGACAACGTCGTCAAGCAAACAATGGTAGGTGGCGCTACGTTGACGTCGCTTTTGGGTACCAGCGCATGGATGGCACCGGGGGCCGCCGCCGCTGAAGTAGCAGCTGCTATCATTCACAATCAAAAAAAGATGATTCCTTGTTCTGCTTCGCTGGAAGGTGAATATGGCATGCACGATATCACCATAGGCGTACCATGTATCATCGGTAAAAATGGTATAGAAAAAATTGTTGAGTTTAAACTTTCAACTGACGAAACAGAGCGTCTGAAGGCATCAGCAGAAGCCGTAAGAAAAACGACGGCTGTACTCCACGAACTCGGAGCACTCTAAGTTTTGTCTTCTTACCACGTATGTCAAATAGGATGAATGTTAATACTACGTTGTCAAAGACTGTCATTATTTCTGGGGCCAGCAGTGGTATTGGTTTGGTGACTTCCAAACTTTTCTTAGAGCGTGGTTGGCGTGTGTTTGACCTCAGCCGTCGCGGCTCTAACTTGCCAGGAATACGCCATGTTTATTGCGATTTTTCAGAAGATAAAAGGTGCGAGGCGGCTATTGAGCAGGTCGTCCGCGAGGCGGGGCATATTGATGTATGTATATGCAATGCAGGTATGGGCATATCCGGAGCCGTAGAGTTTACAAATATAGCAGATGCTAAACATTTGATGGATGTAAATTTCTTCGGTGTCATTCGTTTGGTCCAGGCAGTTCTCCCCATCATGCGCGCTCACCGGAGTGGAAAAATCATCTTTACGAGCAGTATGGCTGCCATCCTTCCTGTGCCATATCAGGCTCTCTATTCGGCCAGCAAGGCGGCGGTAAATGCGCTGGCGCTCAGTCTGCAAAACGAAGTTCGAGCATACGGAATACGCATTGCATGTTTGCTGCCAGGAGACGTACATACCAATTTTACAGAAGCACGAAAAAAGAGCAGCAATGGCGGAGAGATATACACAAAAATGAATAAAGCCGTAGAAAAAATGGAAAAAGACGAACTTAACGGCATTGAAGCGGATAAAATGGCATACTATTTGTTAAAAATAGCACAGCAAAATAAACCATGGGTTTTCTACATTTACGGCTGTCAATATCGTTTTTTCTACTTTCTCCATCGCGCTCTTCCCACTTCGCTCGTGAATTGGTTGGAAGGGAAAGTTTACGATTAAATGTTTAGAACCAATATGTATGATGGTAGGGTTTGATAACTATCATCATCAAGAAAAGTTTATTTAACCTAGTTATTATAAAAATATCGTTGGCAGGATTGAGTTTATCAATTGTGCTTAGACAATTAACTTTTCGATTTTATCATTATGTCAAAAGAAGAAAATGCCGTTAGAATTCAAACCTCTATTCTTAACGGAGTAGAAAAGAAAGTTTTAGTTTGGATAGCAGCCCGTCTGCCTAAATGGGTTACCTCAGATATGCTCACTTGGTTTGGGGTGTTTGGTAGTTTCATTGTTTTCCTCGGTTACGTACTTAATAATCTGCTTAATGCCCCTGCTTGGATCTGGCTCTCATCGCTTGGCTTGGTCTTTAATTGGTTTGGTGACTCGCTCGATGGGTCGATTGCACGTGTAAGAAAAACGCAGCGGCCATTGTATGGCTTTTATCTTGACCATAATATCGACTGCGTTACCGAGTTCTTTATGTTCATAGGCATTGGGTTGAGTGGCATGTGTAACCTTTGGATAACTATGCTTTGCTTCATTCCATATTTAATGCTTGAGGTATATGTATCGATTAATGCGCATTTGAAAAACGAGTTTAAACTCACGTATGGCAAAATGGGGCCGACAGAGTTGCGTTTGATAATCATTATCTGCAATACGTTCTTAATTTATTCTGAAGCGATGCACCACGAATTAGGTCATATGTGGCGCATCGGTCGAATTGTATTAGCAGAGCATGTATATATCTTAGACTATATAGGATTGGCAATTTTTGTGATTCTTATGATTTTCTACTTAGGCTCATTCTTTAAGGATCTTCATTATTTTGCCAAACTCGATCCTCTCAAGAAACCGAATAAAAACTAATGGGCAAAATTAAGCAGCAAATAAAGCGTTTTGCAGCATTTTCCACCTCCACTCTCGCTGGTACGATAGTGGATACGGTGGTGTTGTGGCTGTGTGCACATATGTGGTTGAGCGGAACCTATTGGGGAGAAAACCTTGTGAGTCCAGCGATATCATTTGAGTGTGCAGTGTTTACGAACTTCATCATTGCCTATTTTGGCGTATGGCGCGACCGCATCAGCCATCGAAAAAGCAAGCGCAGTTTCTGCCGCCATTTCTTTGGATACAATGCCGCTTGTATTGGCGGTTTTATCGTGAAGATGATTTTCCTCCAATTGTTTGTGGTAGCTTTTAAGGGACGTTTGGATGTTGTAATTTGCAATCTGCTCGCTTTGTGTTTCTCCGGTTGCTTCAATTATGTAATCAATGAGCGAATCGTTTTCCGAAAGAAAAAAGCACAGTCGGAAACCATCCGGCAAACAGATTCCATGAAATTAAGGTAATGCTTCTTTTAGCTCTTTTACAAAGGGAATTGCTATAATCTACCATACATTAATCGCAGTATGCTCAACACACTGCGATTATTTTTGAATCAGTAGAAGGATACTGCTTTGAAGATGATTTTTTAGAATCCTAGTCGCCCATAGACAATTGCTCAATTTCTTGTCTTATGGACTCCTTGCGAGCTGAATCTGCTTCATTACGAAGTTTACGAACATCCGTCTCCAATGCGAGGATTGTAGATGTAAGCCGCACGCGTTCTTCTAGAGAAGCAGCACTATAAGTCTGTCGATATTGCTCCAATTCGGCACTCTTCTCAGCCATCTGCTTCTGCAATTTGAGATATAAACGCATCGATTTTATAGCATCTGGACTGCGGAAATTGTCCCAAGACAAGTAGATAGTAGAGTCGTTGAGAACGAGCTTCCATTCTGAAAGCGGATCATTTTCAGTCCAGATATTCATAGCAGAGGATGCCGTGCTGTGCGAACCGGATGGATGAATGCTTGCGGCTCTGGGTAGCGTACGCATTTGAATATAATCGCGAAGATAGATCTCGGAACTATCACGAAGATATTTGGGATTGTTATAAACGAAACTGCAGAGCATCAGTCGGTTAGGATTCGTTCTGTTCGTAATGAAAAACCCTTTTCCTGCAGATTCGTCGTAAAGATAAAACATATCATCAGCCATCGAATTAATCGGCATACCGAGTATTTCGGGCACCAAATAGGTGTTAGTTGCAGGATTATATTTGGTCATATAAATATCCCATCCACCCATTCCTTCTTCCGTATCCTTAGCGCTGTAATAGAGCGTAACACCATCAGGCATCAAGATAGGGTAGTCCTGCTCTTTAAACTGATTGATCGGCGTAGGTAAGGTGTCAATAGTAGACCAGTCTTCTAGTAGTCGCTCCTGCTTACCTATCAATCGGCGACCAGTCTTCTTACATGTAAAAGCGATATAGCGGCGGTCGCCTCGTTGGTTGGTAGAAATAAAACATCCATCGCGCATCTCAATTGTTCCCATATCAGCCGATACCAAAGGCAAGTGCGTAGGAAGGGCTTCTCGCGTAATACTGAAGGTATCAATATACAAAATATTTTCCACCCTATTCATGTAGCGCAACAAATATTTAGTTTTAGCCAATTCTGCTTGAGCTTTCTTATATTGATGATGAGTGGTGTCTGCAGAATGAAGCCACTCTTCATACATGGTCTGGGCTAGCTCAAACCGATAAGTAGGAAAGGCAGCACGAGCTAACCAAAGGGCACGCAAAGAATAGCGTGTGCCCGATTCGGTAAGATGTATTACCGCCTCTTCATACATGCCTAATTCCTGCTCACATCGACCTAAGCGATACGAATATAAGGGCAAATCGGGATGCTGATTATAAAGCTGTCTATATATGCGTAAAGCTGCAGAATAATCACCAGACGTAAACAGTTTGTCTGCTTTGGCAGAATCTTGAGCGTGGATTGGTAGTACCCAATAAAATAGGGCTAAAAATAATATTATTTGTACAATTTTTTTCATTTCTGCTGCAAAGGTACGAAGATTTTTTGGAATTTCAAAAAAAAATAGTAATTTTGTAAACAATTTTTTTGTTTCGCGCGCTCGCGCATATAAAATAATGAAAAAAATACAAATTATCGCTCCTTCAGGGGGTATTGACCCTTCACTTGTTCAGGCAGCTACCCATAGACTGCAATCATGGGGATTTGAAGTACATATTTCTCCTCATGCATTAGGCCAATATGGTCGTTTTTCGGCCTCTCCTGCCAATAGATTGGCTGATCTAAATGCTGCTTTACATTCCGATGCAGACTATATCCTCTGCGCTCGCGGCGGATATGGATTGGCACAGATTATCGATCAAATAGAAATACCCCAAAAGGATGCGCCTATTATCATCGGTTTCTCTGATATTACCGCATTGCATTGCCTGATGGGACATGTCGGTCGTAAATCAATCCATGGCGCTATGTGTAAGGCCTTAGCTGCAGATACTGAAGCCGACAATAGAAGTACCGAGGCGCTCCGTCAGCTGCTCTTAGGCGCTCCGCTTCACTACCAATTACCCTTTCACCCGCTTAATCGGCAAGGAGAAGCACAAGGCTATTTGAGAGGAGGTAACCTCAGCATACTATACTCCTTACAGGGTAGTCCATTTGCCTGCCCAATATCCAAGGGGGATATCCTCTTTATTGAAGACGTAGGCGAACATCCTTATGCTATTGATCGCATGATGCATAATCTACGACTGAGTGGCATCTTAAGTAAAATAGGCGGGTTGATTGTTGGTCAGTTTTCGGATTTTGAAGAAGATCAGCGCATGCCCTATTCGGTGTATGAAGGCATTCGAAAAATAGTTGAACCATATGACTATCCTGTATGGTTTGACTTCCCGTCAGGCCATACCGACCTCAATATGCCACTTCTGCTCAACGCACCATGCCAATTGCAAATCTCAGCCTCCGACAGCCAACTCGCGCTGGCACGTGTGTAGCGAGTTAGTCCTTCTCTGCTAATAGACATGCATTGATCTTATGAAACAAAGAACGTAAAGCAGAGAATTATTGCCTTCTAGAGTAACGATTGCAATTTTTTGTCAGAAAAGACACCTTGTGTGTGTTTCATAGGATTGAAAAAGCACTAAAAAACCTACGCAATAAGACTAAATCTTTTTGCGTAGGTAAGAAGGTTTGAATAGACAATCAGTACAATTCTGAGATATTGAGGCGTTGGCGCTGATCGTGCTTATAAATAACACGGTAGTATGTGTTCTTCCCCGAAACGTTTTCCTCCATTTGGCAGGAAGCAGACTCAAATTCTTTACCTTCACCTAATAGCTGAGTAAGATCCGCTATGGAGAACTCTGCTTTATATGCTATCTCACTAATGCTACTAATCGTTTCGGGATCTAACTCATAAAGAGCCAACTGAAACGATTTATTATCATTCTCCATCGCCGCAAACACCTTGGTTTGAATAGACTGAGGGATATAGTTGCTGAACTGATTCATCACTGTTCTGATTGTTTCCATCAGCGAACCCATCATATAATTGGTGGTGTCAGCTCCTCTAACAATCGAGCCTGTCCATAAGGTGTAATCCTTTAGGGCTTCATTCTCAACATACTTGCTCCAAATACGCTCTGTAATAATCGCATCGGTACGTGAATTGTGGTCTTTTCCTAACTCCACTGCAGTAACAACGCCATCATTCAGTGTAATGGAGATGAACGCTGTAAGGCGCGACCCCTTTACGTACATATTTTTCTCGTTGGAGTCCGCTTTTAAATCCGCTTCTTCCAACGCGTTTACAGCCGCAGTTTCATTCTGTCCAAGCAAACTCTCAGCCAATGCTAACAAATCCGAACTGTCGGCTTCAATCTTTTCCGGATTATCCGGTTGGCAACTGCTAAGCAGCACCATCGGCAGCAATGCTACCATCAACAAATAACGTAGTTTCATATTGTCCTTTTTTTTAGGTTAATTTGGTATTAAAACAGCGACATCTGTCCATCTGGCTCTGATGCCACCGGTTTACTATCATCGGGAATAGTTGCTTCTATGGTGAAAGCAACGCCATCATCAATCTTTTCTGATTCAGCATCTTTAGAGGATTTTTCTGTCTTCGTAACGGAACTATCGAGAGCGAGATTTGCGGCCTCAATAGGCTCTGTCAATAAATCTTCTTCGTGCTCTGCTAACTCGATTTCAGGAGTGATATCCTCAAATCGCTTTACTTCAAAAGTAGTAATGCGTTTGCCGCGAGCTGTTACTCCCTTGACTGCGATAAACTCATTCATCAAAAGCGTAAGTGGATCACGCGTTTCGTCCGAAAATACCACTCGGAAACAAGCACCATTTTTGTCTGAAAGCATTTCCATGCGTGAGTTCGGGTTCTCGCCCAGCATATTTTGCACCTTCATAGAAGCATTCATTTGGAATCGTTTTCCGTAGTAGTATTTCTGATCTGCATCCCAAAGCAAAAGCGACCATACCTTTTCGGAATCGTATTTCTCAATAATGCGATACCCCTCTTCAAAATGGGCAGTCAAGTCAAACGATGTTAGGTAGAAATTGCCATTCTTCATCACAACGAGCACTTGGTCCTCGCTTTGAAACTCACCCAAATACATACCTTGACCATCATAGTTGATACGTAAGATATCGGGATCGAACCACACCTGTCGCCCTCCTAACGTGCTACCACCCTTGGAGCGAAGTGTAACGCTCTTGATATCATATTTGGAGAACACATTGCCTCGTGCACTCCGGCTCTTAATCGCCAATTCGGAAAAGTCCATCGTAAAATCAGGCTTCTTAACGTGCGGAGCCGGCTTGAGCAAAACACGTACTTTTTCTGCCTCACCATTTTTATTGGCGCTGAAATATACCACTCTACTACCAGCTTTTCCTGCAGTAAGATCATATTCTTTATCGCGGGATATACCCGTTACGAAAAACCTTTTCCAATAGTAAATACCGCCCTTCCCATCGCGATAAACGACGTTATAGATAGTGCGCTCATCAGCTTTCTTAAAGATGTCGATATGTAAAATATTCGAACCTACAAATAATTTATCTGCCACCTTAACTATTTTATATTTTCCGTCTTTATAGAAGATAATAATATCGTCAATGTCAGAGCAGTCGAAAAGGTATTCGTCTTTCTTCAAGGCCGTACCAATAAAGCCATCTGCGCGGTTGATATAGAGTTTCTCATTGGCCTCCACTACCGTTTTAACGTTGATGACGGCAAAATTGCGAACTTCAGTTCGGCGGGGGTACTTATTTCCGTATTTCTCCTTTAAATGCTCAAACCACTTTATGGTATAGTCAGTCAGATGAGCAAGGTCATATTTCGTTTGCTCAATCTTCTTCTTGAGATCCCGCATCAATTCATCTGCTTTCTTGGAATCAAATTTAGTAATGCGAATCATGCGAATCTCAAAGAGTTTCTCGATATCTTCTTTGCGCACTTCTCGTAGGAGTTTTGCCTTATAGGGTTCTAGCGCTTTATCAACAAACACAATGAGTTTGTCCTTGTTGGGCGCTTGTTCATAACCTTCTTCTTTATAAATGCGTTTCTCAATAAAAATTCGCTCCAACGAGGTAAAGAAATACTGCTCTTCAAGTTCTGCTTTCTGAATTTCCAATTCCCATTTCAGGAGCTCACGTGTGTGATTGGTTGAGAGCTTGAGGAGATTACTGACCGAAGTGAAGATAGGAGTTTTCTCTTGAATTACGCAGCAATTGGGCGAAATAGATAACTCGCAATCTGTAAAAGCATATAGGGCATCTATCGTCTTATCAGAACTGGCACCTGGCTGCAGCGTAATGACGATATCGGCATTGGCTGCAGTAAGATCCTCGACTTTCTTCACTTTAATCTTTCCTTTCTGATTGGCTTTCAGAATAGAATCAATCAGTTTAGGCACTGTTGTTCCATAGGGAATTTCTGTAATCTCAAGCGTACGTTGGTCGATTTTAGATATTTTGGCACGTATCTTCACAATACCCCCTCGTTCGCCATCATTGTACCTGGAAACATCAATCGATCCGCCCGTTACAAAATCAGGGAAGAGCTGAAACTGTTCACCTTTGAGATAAGCCAGCGAGGCATCGCATAGCTCGCAGAAATTATGGGGTAGCACCTTAGAGTTTAAGCCTACGGCTATGCCCTCTACCCCTTGCGCAAGTAAGAGCGGGAATTTCACGGGCAGGTTGACCGGCTCATTTTTTCGGCCATCGTAAGACTTCATCCAATGGGTTGTCTTAGAATTAAAGACCGTTTCGAGCGCGAATTTAGATAGTCTTGCCTCGATATAACGCGGAGCAGCCGCACCATCGCCAGTGAGGATATTACCCCAGTTTCCTTGCGTATCAATGAGGAGGTCTTTCTGTCCAAGCTGCACGAGGGCATCACCGATACTGGCATCGCCATGAGGGTGATACTGCATCGTCTGCCCGACTAGGTTAGCAACCTTATTGAGTTTTCCATCGTCAACGCACTTCATTGCATGCAAGATTCTGCGCTGTACAGGCTTCAATCCATCGTAGATAGACGGTACAGCACGTTCTAGGATTACGTAAGATGCGTAATCCAAAAACCAATCCTGATACATACCCGTCAGATGGATACGCATTGAATCGCTTTGCAAATTGCTTGTTGGCTTATAGTTACTATGAGCAACCTCAGAAGAAAGCTCCTCTTCCGCGGTCAACTCGTCAGATTCATGCATGTAAGGCCTCCGCTACTGAATTACTGAATAAACTTATTGATTACGATATAACCAAGCAAACCTACGAGCTCAAGTACTACTGCTGCTACGAGCAAAGCATTCGTAGGATTAGCAAAGAAATAAACTGCAAGGCAAATTACGCCTGCAAGCACAAACATTGCGCCAAGGTATTGAAGAAAAGTTTTCATTATATGAATAATTTTATGGTATACAATAGAATTGCAAGATATGCAATTGGTTTTTCAAAAATCGGCTGCAAAGTTAGCACTTTTTTTTGATATTTGCAAGAAAAAATGTATACTACCCATGTTTTTTTGGTTTCAAAGAGCCTTCTAATGGTAAAAAGAATATAAAATAGATGATTCTAAACACGCTTATGGCCTGAGCCATCGTATACAAATCTGTGAAAAAGGGAGAATTAGATGCAGTTAGAACACATACTGATGGAAGCGCGATTACTGATAAGTCGCTGGCGAAATTGTTGTGCTGCATCACTATGCATAATCTCATCAATCGAACTGGTGCCCAAGTTGCCCAAGGGAAAGAGATGATCTTTATCAAAGCAACAAGGAAGAATGGTACCATCTGTAGTTATTACACAACCACTCCAAAGTCGGTAACATCGATTATGAAGTTTTTTCTTCAACTGATACGAACCATCGATATTGCGCTTGTATCGAGAATAACGACTGTCATCAGGCATATCCGGATTTCCATGCTCGAATTCGTAAAATTGTGCTGTTTTCATCGATATTTTATCTGCACCAAACAAATGGTAATGCTTGATAAAAGTCGACCATTCATGTTGATTGGATTTCAAGTACAAACATTGCATTACAATTTCAGGCCCAAACCCTTTCTTCTTCTTGCAATCAGCGAGTGAACGCATACCGGCAAGTGCTCGCTCCAAGTTACCTCCTACGCGGTAATGTGAGTATGTTTGCTCTGTGAGTCCGTCAATAGACACGATTATTCGATCGAGTCCCGCTTCAATCAACGCTTCCGCGATAGCAGGCGTGAGTAGTTGAGCGTTAGTAGAAAGCATCGTAAAGAGCCTATGGTCATGAGCATAGCGAATCATTTCTGGAAGGTGAGGATGCAGAAGCGGTTCGCCTTGAAAATGAAAAATAATTGTATGTGCATATAAAGCTGCTTCATTAATTGCTTTGATCCAAGTTTGCTGCGGCATGAGCGCTCGATGTTCTTCTGTTTTTCTCTGTATTCCTACCGGACATTGTGGACAATGGAGCATGCAAAAGTTGGCTGGTTCGATTGCAATAAATGTAGGCATATGGGTATAGCGAGCGTAGCCTAAACAACTCAGCAAATAATTCAGGCGACTGCATAATTCATTTGCCAGCCGCCTGAAGGTAATATATTTTGCATAGGAATACACGCGCATAGGCATGCTTATTTTAGTGCTATTTTCTGAACGCGACGCTCGTGCCGACCACCCTCAAAATCGGAGCGGAAAAAAGCCTCCGTTATCTTGATGGCCAACTCCTCCGAGATAAACCTGGCAGGAAGCGCAAGAACGTTGGCGTTGTTATGCTGACGAGCTAATTCAGCAAGTGGCACATCCCAGCAGAGTGCCGCCCTAACACCTTGATGCTTATTCGCAGTCATGCTAATACCATTGCCCGTTCCGCAGAGAATAACGCCGAAGTCAACTTCAGCGTTCTCCACTGCCGCTGCACACGGATGGGCAAAATCCGGATAATCGCAGCTCTCAGAAGAGTAGCAACCAAAATCATGAACCTCTGCGCCCTGCGCTTCCAGCCAAGCTTTCACTTGGAGTTTAAGCGCATAGCCAGCATGATCACTGGCCATGGCAATTTTCATTTCTGATAACGATTTCATGTGATAATAGAATTAAAGAATTGACTCGATACCTTCGTTGATTTTTCCAAAACCGATATATCTGCCAACCACTTCGCCATTGCGGTTGATAAGAAACATGGTCGGGATGGTTTGTACGTTGTACATACGATAAACGGGATCGGCAAGTCCATTTTGCGTACGTACTTTCACCCACGGCAATTCACGCACTTGATCTTCCCAAATCAATCGATTTTGATCTGGATACACTTGATATATTTCGAGCCCCTTTGCGTGATAAGCATTGTAACGATCGCGCAGAGAAAAGATATAATCGCTGAAATTATCAATATCAGTAGAGCAGAAGTCGAGTAGAATCACCTTCCCTCTGAGTGTAGAAAGTGCGATGGAATCGGCGTTTTCATTAGGTAATTTAATATCAAGGAACGCATTTTCATTGGCTTCAATAAAGGCTGCTACAGCTTCGTTATTAGCTCTTACTCGGTCGTCAGTAAGCTGGTTAACCACTTGTCTGCAAAGCACTTTTGTGCGTTCGCAATCTGGGCGCCAAACCTGCCAACTGGTAGCAACAGCGCGATAGTATTTGAGATCTTCTTTATTAGTAAGGGAGAATACTGGTTGACCATTTTTATACTGCATCACAGCATAATAAGCCACGATAGAAAGAGGGTCGGCCAATATCTGCTCCACTGCATATGCCTTATGCTCCTCCAACGAGCGATCGCGCAAAGAACGACGCAAATTTAGAATAGCTTCTGATTTGGGCGAACCGGAGAACTCTGCATCAAGTACATTTTTAAGGTCGGCTTTTACGCCTATTGTTTCTACTGAATCGACGGCCAACAGGATTGTGCTCGAACCAGAACGCAATCTATACAAATCAGGATACTCCGGACGATTTGCCTTAAATCGAAACGAGCCATCTTTTGTCAGACGAACAGAATCCACAACATCTACATTAGTAATACCTACATGCTCCAAATAGACCATCGCCTCCGGATTTCCCGTGAGCTTTCCTTCTACTTGAAAATTCTTACTACAAGCTGACAGCAACACTGCGCCAATCAGCAGCCAATACAACTTTTTCATACTTTCATTTGTGAGTACACGTGGCACTCGATTATATTTGGTTTATGTGAATTAATCTGGGTTTTATTGCGAAATTGAGAAGATCTGCACCATCGTTTGTAAATTTTCTACAAAGATCTTAATGGAAATAGCAAGCAGAATGAGTCCAAAGAATTTGCGGAGCAGGTAAATACCAGCCTCTCCGAGCACTTTTCGTATACCATTGGTAGCATACAGCACTAAGAATACGCAGATAATGTTCAACGTGAGCGCCGTAAGCAGATTCATGGTAGCATACTCCGATCGGATGGTCAGTAAAGCCGTAAATACACCAGGGCCTGCGTAAAGCGGAAAGGCAAGCGGCACAATGGAAGACATTCCTTTCGGACCATTGTTTTTAAAAATCTCTATATCGAGTAGCATCTCCAGCGCCATAAAAAAAAGCAAAATCGAACCTGCTACTGCAAAAGAAGAGAGGTCAACCCCGAAGAATTTCAATATAAAATCACCCGCAAAAAAGAAAGCCAACATCAGAGCATACGAAATCAAAGTAATTTTCCAAGCGCTGATTTTTACTCCTTTAGCAGCAATTGTTTGCACAATAGGCACACTTCCGAGCGGGTCAATAATAGCAAAAAGTACCATAAAGGCACTCCCTATCTGAATTAAATCAAAAGGCATGATTTCAATCGAATTTTGTATTTTGAAGTGAGTAATCGGCCATAAAATGCATTAAAATAGTGCATAAACTTGCATATTTCAAAAAAAAGCAGTAATTTTGTGCCCGATTTGCAAATCACATCAAAACAATTATTAAAGTATACTTTATTTATGATCAACGCACAAGACGTTAAAAACGGAACTTGTTTTCGCGAAAACGGCCGTTTGTATTTTGTTATTGAGTTTCTTCACGTAAAGCCGGGTAAGGGCAACACCTTTATGCGCGTTAAGTACAAAGATGTAGTTGATGGTCGTGTATTGGAGAAGCGTTTCAATATCGGCGAAAAGATCGAGGATGTTCGCGTAGAACGTCGTCCGTTCCAGTACCTCTATCAAGAGGGTGAAGATTACATCTTCATGAACAACGAGACTTTTGAGCAGATTCCTATCGCTCACGACCTCATCAATGGTGTTGACTTCTTGAAGGAAGGTATGACTGTTGACGTAGCAATCGATTCCTCCACCGATACCGTGTTGATGGCGGATCTGCCTACCAAAGTAGAGTTGATGGTTCAATATACGGAGCCTGGTCTGAAAGGAGATACCGCTACCAACACCCTGAAGCCTGCTACGCTCGAGACTGGAGCAGAGGTACGCGTTCCGCTCTTCATCAACGAAGGTGAGATTATTCGCATTGATACCCGCGACGGCAGCTACTGCGAGCGCGTTAAAGCATAATCCGGCTATTTTACTTTACAATCCCCTCTCCAAACGGAGAGGGGATTATTATTTATTGTACTTGATATCTGCGAACGGAGTGGAGCTGATGCGTAATGTCTCCTACCTGATAAAGCGCGTTGTTTTCGCTGGATAGAATTCCCTCGGCCGTGATTTTCTCCACTTTTACTCTGCCCGAGCAGTGGATAATAGTGCCGTTTCCAATAAGGATACCAACATGGGTGATTTTGCCATCGCCATGATCGAAGAAAGCGAGGTCACAACCGCGCGTAAGTTTCATATCATCAGAGGTGAGTCCTACGTTGATTTCTCCTTTTTGTGCACCAATAATCAGTTCGCCTTGCATAGCTTGCTCAGAAGCATTTCTCGGAAGGGGCTTGCCCATCATGGAAAAAATGAGTTGGGTAAAACCAGAGCAATCCATGCCGAGTACTGTTTTTCCGCCCCAAAGATACGGCACATTGAGGAAGAAACGTGAGAGAATCATCATCGAATCACGGTTGAGTGCCATAGGCCTGGAGAGTACCATCATGGGATCGATGGTGAACGGCACCCCAAGCACTTCAAAATGTGCAATATTTTTGTTTTGAGAATCTACCTTATAATTACATAGGCGCGTGCCCGCGGTAAGCGGGATGGTAGTTTGATTGTTTTGACTTACAGCAAAAGCCATAGGCATGCGAACGAAAGCCGTACTCATATCCATTAGACTCTGGTATGAATCGTATTCTGAATCCGACATAAGCGTAATCATCTTAGCATCAACATAGCCCGCTTGTCCGTCGAAATCGTTTCGTACTGCAGCCCAACGTCCCTCAATACCAATGATATCGCATGTCTCACCAAACAACAATTGGGTTGTCATTTCTGCCGACTCAGCAGCTAGCGCACGAACCGGCAACACACTAAAAAGCACAATTCCTTTCTGCATAACCATTCATTAGTCGATTGATTACCAAATTTTTACTCGATTTTCCGGTGCGATATACATTTTGTTTTCCGGCGTTACACCCCAAGCCTCATACCATTCGTCGATATGCGGAAGCGCTCCGTTTACTCGCCATTCACCGAGCGAATGGGGATCGCTTTTCGTCTGCGAGCGCATCTGCTCCTCGCGCACGTTTTGAGCCCAAAGGTTAGCGTATGCAAGGAAGAATCGCTGCTCCGGCGTAAAACCCTCTTCTGTTGTAAGCGGATGCTCAGCCATCACGTTTCGGAAAGCCTGGAAAGCAATCGTAAGACCGCCATGATCAGCTATGTTCTCACCGAGAGTTAGACTGCCATTGGCATGCAAACCCGGCAATACCTCGATTTGATCGAAAAAATCAGCCATCACCTTGGTTCGAGCATCAAAGTTCTGCTTATCTGCCTCCGTCCACCAATTGATGAGGTTACCATCTTTATCAAATTGGCAACCCTGATCATCGAATCCATGTGTCATCTCATGACCAATAACAACACCGATTGCGCCGTAGTTGAAGGCATCATCAGCCTGCATATCGAAGAACGGATATTGGAGAATTCCAGCAGGGAAGCAGATTTCGTTAGAAGATGGATTGTAATATGCATTAACCGTTTGCGGTGTCATGTACCACTGTGCTTTATCAACGGGCTTATCAAGAAAACTTAGGCTATATGCCTGCTCAAATTCCGCAGCACGAAGGATATTGGTATAATAGAAATCCTTCCCTTGAATATCGAGGGCCGAATAGTCACGCCACTTATCAGGGTATCCAACTTTTACGACGAATGACTCAAGCTTCTCGTGAGCCTGCTTCTTCGTTTCCTCGCTCATCCACTCTTGCAAGTCTATGCGCTCCCCCAGGGCCTTTTGCAGATTAGCCACGAGTTGAAGCATACGCTTTTTGTTTTCTTCTGGGAAATATTTCTCCACATACATCTGGCCAACGGCCTCACCGAGTGTAGAGTTGACGATTCCTACAGCACGTTTCCAAAGTGGACTGGGTTCTTCTTTACCAGAGAGTATTTTACCGTAGAAATCGAAGTTTTCGTTGTAAATTTCAGTTGTAAGATACGAAGCAGAACCATCCATTACCTGCCATACTAAATAGGTGCGAAGATCCTCCATCGGCTCTTCGGCAAGCATCTTGGACGCTTCTTGGAGATGAGCAATTTGTCCTACAGATATACTATCAGTAGAAATTTTCAGTCCGGCAAAGAATGCGTCCCAATCGATTTCAGGAGTGAGCGCCTTGAGATCTGCAATTGACATCTTATTATAGTTAGCCAACGGATCGCGAAGTTCAACGTTGCTTTTTGCGGCTCCGGCCAAACGCGTTTCCAATCGAAGAACGGTAGCCGCCTTGTCTGCAGCATCCGAGTAGCCGAAAAGCGAAAACATATTGGCAATATGCTTCTCATATGCATTTCTAATGCGGAGGGTCTCATCATCTTGATCAAAATAATACTCTTTTTCTCCCAGACCAAAACCTCCCTGATAGGTTTTGAGAATATTCATTGACGAGTTCATCTCATCAGCGTCCACATACATAGCCCACATTCCGCATTGCATACTGCGTCCGAGGAAAGCGCTGAGTTGATTGCGTTCTAAACCTTCGATTTCATCAAGAAAAACGCGTATGGGTTCAATTCCTTGCTGGTCGCGCGAAAGCGTGTCCATCGCTTGATTATAGAGATCGGCAATTTTCTGCTCGATAGTTCCTTGCTTATGTTGGCCGGAAGCAATGCTGCTGATAAGTTCGTTGAGCTGCTTGCGGTTTTCTTCAGCTACTACATCAAAACTGCCATAACGGCTATATTCTGCCGTAAGCGGATTGGCTTTCATCCACCCGCCACAGGCGTAGTGGTAGAAATCATCCTGAGCCACTACTGTTGTGTCAAGGTTCTGCAGGCTGATTCCGATTGTTTGGTTTTTACTGGTGCATCCCATAATTGATACTGCCATTGATAATAATACAACGTGTTTGATTTTCATAATGATTACTATTTAATAGTGTCTTGGTTATCTTTTTTCCAGACTACATTGCTCGCGCATAGCGTCATTAGCCACCACCTGGACGTATCCAATTGAGCGGAAATCCGTTGCGAAACGTACTCGGATTCTGTAATAAGCGTCTGAATCTTTCAATACGGCTTCATCAACGATACCAACCATCAATCCTCCTGGGAAAGCAGGCGTAAGTCCAGAAGTGATAATAGTATCACCTACATGTACATTGGCATGTCGAGCTATATTAATAAGCTGCCCATATCGAGCGTCTATTCCGTTCCAAACGAGCGGCCCATATGTCTCATCGTTCTTAAAACGGCAACTTAGTTGCATCTGATCGTTAATGAGCGGCATGACGAGCGAGAATCGTTCGGATACGGCGCAAATAAGCCCTACTACACCATGCTGATCGACCACACCCATATCTTCTTCTATACCATCACGGCGGCCCTTATTGAGCGTAAAGCAATTATGACGTTTTCCTGACTCGATATTAATTACTTTAGCAGGAATAAATCGCATGGCTTTATGCGCATATTGATATGGATTGCATGTGGGGTACAGTCGGGAAGTATCGTTTTCTGCATACGGTTCAAGCTCGTTTTCAAGCTCCTGAATACGCGCTAATAATCGTGCATTTTCCTCGATAAGAGCGGCATTCTCAGATCCCAGATGCATGTATGACGTTATGGCATCAGAGGCTTTATATAGTTCGCCACTCACTCTATTTGCTGACGTAACATACGAACTGCGCGGATAGCTGCTAAACGTGAACAATAGCACAAATGCAGCAATCTCAAGCAGCCCGAAAAGTATGAAATTGCTGTACTTAATAATAAATTGCAGAAGATTCCGCATACGTTACTGATGCCGCTTATCGAATCAGGAAATTGAAGTTATTGACATTCTTCAGCGCAATACCAGTGCCTCTTGCAACGCAATGCAGCGGGTCTTCGGCAACGTGGAACTGAATCTGAATCTTGTCAGTTAGTCGTTTTGCTAATCCGTGTAGCAACGCCCCTCCACCTGCAAGGAAGATACCTTTCTTCACGATATCCGCATAAAGCTCAGGCGGCGTCTGCTCGAGCGCTTGAAGTACAGCATTCTCGATTTTGGCTACCGATTTCTCAAGGCAATGCGCAATCTCCTGATAGCTTACGGGCACAGTCATCGGAAGCGCCGTTACCTTATTCGGACCGACAACAACGAAATCTTCAGGCGGATTATCCAGCTCTGGTAGCGCAGAACCTACTTGCATCTTGATGCGTTCAGCAGTTGGTTCGTCTATGCGCAAGTTGTGCATGCGTCCCATGAATTCAATGATGTCAGCGTTGAAATCATCACCTGCAATCTTAATGGACTTATTCGAAACGATACCTCCAAGCGAAATGACTGCAATCTCAGTAGTACCACCGCCGATATCAACCACCATGCAACCCTCGGCCGCTTCTACATCTATTCCCATACCAATAGCCGCTGCCATTGGCTCGAAAATCATATATACATCTCTGCCTCCTGCGTGCTCAGAAGAGTCACGAACGGCACGAATCTCCACTTCAGTAGAAGACGAGGGAATGCCTACTACCATACGAAGTTGAGGGCTGAACAACTTGCTCTGACGAGGAATCAATTTAATCATACCGCGAATCATCATCTCGCAGGCATAGAAGTCGGCAATCACACCATCTTTGAGCGGACGAACGGTGCGAACCATGTTACCACCACGACCAATCATCTGCTGCGCCTTTCGGCCTACAGCTACCATCTTGTTGTCAGCCATACTAATGGCTACAACCGACGGCTCATCTACCACTATCTTATCATTGCACGTAATGATAGTGTTAGCCGTACCGAGGTCAATGGCAATTTCTTGAGTAAAAGAGAATAAACCCATGCTACAGTTTAGTTAATTTATTGTACAATATTATTAATTGACTATGAAAAAACGCAAATTTACCAATTTGGCTGCAAAGGTACGAAAAAAAAATGGATTATGCAAATAGAGAAGATTATTTTTTCTAAAAATAACTTAATTTCTTAATCGTAGGCAAGAAGATAATTATTGAAAAGATCGAACATATTCCTCTTCTGCGGGGAAACAATCAACGAAAACTAACGATTTCATCGAGTTTTTTAATTAAAATTTCTCAATAGTGATACGTACAAATGATTCTTTTACTTTTTGCAACAGAAAAACACTCTGGAGAGAAAGTAATCTTGCCGAAAACTCAAATAAATACTGCTGTTTTTAATTAATCGCAATAAAAACGAGAATAAAAATAACTTATATTACAGAAAACATGAAAAAAATGTATTTTTTTTCTAAAATATTTTGGTATATCAAAAAAAAGCAGTACCTTTGCATCGTCCTAAAGAAGGACTGAATTAATAGTGTTAGTAGTAAGGAATATCCGTCGAGATGACGGGTATTCTTTTTTTCATTCAATTTTTCATTCAATATAGAATAGCCATCTCTTTATTCTCAATATACAATACATTATTCTTATGACAATTGGAATCTGTATAGGCATGCGCCAGCCCCTTCTTCGCGGCGACATGGATTTGATAATGCAAGCCAAAAAACAATGTGACAGGTGCTTAGTTGCGGCAGCTCAACCGCAGTTAGATAAATTGAGACAATTGTTAGGTGATGACCCACTTGTGCGATTTATGTTGCTTTCGGAGGACACCCAATCGCTAACAGCAACTTCAGCAGCCTGCGTTGAACAAGCTGCAAAACAAATCTCAGAAGAAGCGAAGTTGGTATGGTACGTCGTGCCAGAATTAGCCCGTTTGCTGACAGGTAAAGAGGTAATCATAGGCGGTGAGGACACAACACCCTTACTGCGAGATGCAGATAAGCGTGGTAGTTGCCATCGAATATTGATTACCGGTTGGGCATCTGAGGGCAAAACAACACTTGCGCGCGATATAGCTGCCTATTTCCAAATACCCTATATACCCGAAGCCGCGCGCGTATATATGGAGGAGCACCAATTGAAAGACGAAGAACTCACAGATGAAGATTTCTTGGCTTTTATACGGCTTCAAAACGAGTGGACTGATGCTGCTCATGATAGCGTAATCATTTCTGATACTGATACTATCACGACATTGGCATATACAATTTCGTATGCCAACGATCCTTGCATACGTGCTATTTCGCTCGATTCCATCGAAAAAATCAAGCGAGAAATACAGATTTTTGATTGGGACAAGATATACGTATTACCGCCCAAAAATACGTATGTTGACGATGGTTTGAGGTATATGAATCAGGCCGATTTGGAAGTACGAAATACGAATTTCTCCTTACTTATTCAGCTGCTGGATTCGTATGGTTTTCAAGATAAAATTACGTATCTAATCGGTAATTATTGGGAAAATTTTATAGCCGTAAAGCAGTATATTCAGAATATTATGAGTAACGAAGAAACAAACCGATAAAAGGTGCCCTACAAGAACTGCTTACTATATGGTTGATAGGAAGCAGCATCTCAATGTAAACGCGCATTCCCCTCTTACGTATGCATCCATACGATTAGGGATGCAGAAGAAGGGAGTTGATATCGAGGTCGCGATGGAATTTATTCATATCCACACGCCCTTTTATTCCGTTGATTCGTCCGTGATCGGAATATTGCCAAATAGCAGCATGTCCTTTCCCATCAGTAATGGGTGCACGATCTTCTCGATAAAGTGCCAACATGAGCGTTTCCTGCCAAAAAGCTGAAGCAAGCCAACGATTATAAAAAATCTGATATGAATAAAGAACGGGGCGGTATCCGAATTTTGCTTCACATGCATCCATAAATGCGCCTACTTGCTGCTGCAGTTCTTCCTTGCTCAAACCCTTATTGCGCTCTACATCGAGCATAGGCCTCAAATCCATTTCTTCTTCGCGGTAATGTTTGCAAAACCATCGAAACTGCTCTTGGGCCGAACAATTGGTACTAAAGAAATGATATACACCCACTCGGATACCAGCCGCACGCGCTTTACGAATATTTTCTCGGCATCGATCATCGGCTAAATCCTTGCCTTGACTGATTTTGATATAGGCGTAGCGAATACCCGATTCATATACTTTTTTCCAATCGATTTCTCCTTGCCAATGTGATACATCAATCATATCCGGCACAGAGATACTATCTTCAAAATAGCGGTGACGAGGATAATGCCTGCGTATATCATCCATCGATTTGTCTGCCATTCGTATGCGTGGATAGCAACCTTCTTCAGCCGTGTGCACAGCATGATATCGATTAAATTGTTCTGGCAGCGGTTGGTCATGGTGCATACAAAGCGCAGGTGATTGCCCGAAGTAAGATCTACAACTATCTAAACACCGCTGTAAGCTGTCAACATGATACGATTCAGGGAGGACCAATAGTGGGATCATGTCAGTGGAATCGCTGATGGCAAACGTGCGTAATTGCCGATATTGCTCGCTAACGCTTCGCTTGGAGTCAAACAAAGTCCAGAAACCTACTTTCAGTCCATCTCGGCGGGCTTCAGAGATACATTCATAATACATAGAATCAAGAACCGAGGAATCCCTGGGCGCTTCATACCATATTATGTTTACTCCCAAACTATCAGCCAATGGTTTCCAATTTGTATCGTCTAATGGTGATAAAACGGCATGTACCTCATCAGCTTTAACCTCTATATGAGCGCTCCCTGATAGCCAACAGAGGGTCATCAACAGCATGCATCCATGAGTGATAAAACCATCAATTTTTCGCGTTTTCATCGGCAAAATTAATCAGTAAGTTTAATGATTCGTGGGTGAAAAGATGTGGAGCATTCAGCATTACTGTATGAAGTTGGGCATGCGGTTGGTTGTTTCTGATAATCCCAATAGCTTCCTCTACAGATTCAGTAGAAAAGAGCGGGTCGTTGGCTCCATAAATCAGCATAAAGGGGCGGTCAGCAGCTCGCGCAGCAATCTCCGGGTAATCGAGCGAGTCGAGCATAGGGGTGTACATGGAGTATGCACTGGTATTGGGCAATGCTCCACCGTGAGCTTCAAGGGTGGTCATCCAATTGGCGGCAAAGCACCAAGCAACAGCTTGTTCGTCGGCTGCCAACATCCAAGCGCGATAAGCACCCATAGAGAAACCTGCCGCTCCAATTTTATTTGGGTTCACTTCCTTTCTCGATTGCAACCATTGGAAAGCTGCTTTGTCATCGCGCATAATAGTGCCAAACCAATGCTGGCCTGTAGTCTTGAGATGAGATTGGTAAAAAGCCGGCTGCATGACTTTGAGCATTTTATTTAGCCTTTTAAGCGAATCCAATCCCACTTGCGTATTGCCAATGGGCACTCTCCTGCTCCCCCAATAGAGCGCATCGGGAACTAACACGGCATAGCCATGACTCGCCAACGAGTCGGCTACATACGCTCCTTCGAAAAATTTACTCACCCAATAATCTGCCTGCATCAACAAAGACGTGTCAGCATCTTGCAGTGGCTTCACCAATTTCTCTTTGCCAATTGTAAACCATGCCCCATGATCATGGAGCAGAAGCACAGCCGGATAGCCATCTGCAGGCATGGAGTCGGGCAGCAACCAATATGCAGCCATGCTGTCGGTTGATGACAAAGGAATATACACTTCGCTCACGCGATAACCATCGCGCTGCTCATATTGCTCTACTTGTACTTGCGATTGACTGCAAGAAACGAGCAAAAATACGCAAAATATTGCTAAAAATGTCTGCTTTCTCATTTCGAGTGCAAAGGTACGAAAAAATTTCGAATTACGCAAAAAAAAGAAAGGATGTCATCACGACATCCCAATCTTTACTTAACCTTAAATCTAATACCATGAAAAACACGATGCAAAATTACTGCTTTTCTGCAATACCACCAAATATTTTGCTGAAAAAATCGTTAAAACACCGTATTTTTCGTTATTTTGCTATATACATATTACAAAATAGGGCATAATTTACGTTTTCGGGTATAATATTAGGACCTTTTACATTTTCTATTGCATTCTTCCAAAAGACTGAAAATTACTTTTCCAAATGCTGCTTCATCGCGTCAGCTTTGGCCCGAGAAACAGGGATACGCTTATCCGAACCAAACAATTCCAAATCATAGGTGCCGGCCGTCCGCACCGAAAGGGTTCTGACGAAATTCAGATTGACCACAAACGCGCGGTGACATTGTACAAGACATTCCGTCTGCTGCAATTGTTCTCGCAGTTGCTTGAGCGTGATGCGGAGAGTAGCATGCTTCGTATTGCCCTCCTCTATATAGACAATATCGGCGTAGTTCGACATGCTCTCTATATAAATGATATCGCAAGGGCAGACTTCCAAAAGTGCATTCAGTGCGTTACCATGGATTGTGATGCGCTGTCTTGATTCTTCATCAATCATCTCTGGAGTAGCGTCTGCTATTTGCTGCTGACGCGCTTCGAGCAAGGCATTGATAGCACGCACATCTACCAATTCCTCCTGCAGACGGCTGGTGCGGAATCGATAGTATTGCCAAATCATGATGAATACGCCGATAGTGGAAACCCAAAAGCACATCATAAAGAAGTAATAGAGCGTAAAATGGCCTTGTTCATTGGTCCACGCGTAAGTCAGCGGATAATGCTGATACCACATATTAAACGTGCAAAGCACAGCCGAAAGAAGTGGCGTAAAAAGGGCATAGTGCACTATCATATTGAGGATAAACAACTTTGGGGTTTGGTTGTTCATCAGTTTGCGCCTAAGCGGGAAGAAGGACTGGATGAAATACACAATGAGTGTGCAGATAAACACACACAAGCCTTCGCCCAAAATAAACAGCATACGTCCCTCAACTTCGTCAATATTAAAGGGTTGGAACACGGCAAGTACCACCACAGCTGCCACTGCAATATAGAATGAGTCTTTCACATTCGTGCCCCAATTTTCTTTGCTCTGATTTATATCTTCCATAATTGATAATTTTCAGTTTGCAAAAGTACTGCTTTTTTTTGGAATACGCAAGCAAAACAGCTGAAAATATACGCTTTGGGACGAATGGACAAGAATAGGGATAAACGGCATATTCAACCAACTGTCACTATTCCCTACCACGTATCCCAAAGGTTTGCAGGAATAAAATAAAGGTTATAATTTTGCAGCGTCAAACAAAACTGCGAGAACAATGAAACACCACCAAACAACTGAAAAAATGAAAAATATCTTCTCTCTTTTTGCCTCCAATGCACTCCTTGCAATCTTATTCAGTCTAATAAGCTATGGCGCACAAGCGCAAGAAATCGACAGTCTGCTACTCCGGCAGATGGATTCTATCCAACAGCTTTTTCAAATAGAGGAAATCACGGTAAAAGCAAGCCTTCCGAAAACACGTATGAAAGGCGATGCTATCTGTACGCGCGTAGCTGGCAGCGTATTGGAGCATGCTGGAACAGCAGAAGACGTGCTCTCTAAAGTGCCCGGACTCGTCGTCAAGCAGGGGCAGATAGAGGTTCTCGGCAAAGGTACACCTATATATTATATTAATGGGAGGAAGGTGGAAGACCCGCTCGAGTTGCAACGCTTACAAAGTACTGAGATTAAAGAAGTGGAAGTGATTCGTACACCAGGAGCACAATATAATGCCGAAGCGAATGCTATCGTAAGGATTCGTACCGTAAAACGCGAGGGCGAAGGTTGGGGCTTATTTGCATCAATCAACGATACGTATTGTCCTCGCTATTCCAACAATCAAATGGGCGGACAAATAAACATGAATTATCGATTCAAAACGTTCGATTTTATCGGAGGATTTGGAACCAATGACCATCGGTTGAACCGCTTCGTTGCCAAGAATACACAGGAGATGTATTATCCAGGAAAGGCGTTTATTCAATCAGCAGAACAAGTATATAAGCAACATAATACAAGCATCAACTACCATTTAGGGATGGATTTGCAAATCAGCGAGCATCATAGTGTCGGTATCCGGATGGAGCGGCAAGACAATCTCATTGGGCATTCTGACCTCATCCTAAGCGATACGGTGATGCTGAATGGGCAAGCGAGCGACTTGCTGGAGAGCCGCAGCCTAACGACTTCAGATGGCTTGAACAGTTGGCTCGCACAAGCTTACTACTCGGGCAAGATTCATCAGTTAGAAATCAATCTTAACCTTGATTATTATCACACGCACCAACGCGAACAAGCGCTGACGAATGAACGCTCTCTACAAGACAGCCGCAGCGTAACGACTCGCAGCCGAGCGGATGGCAATATGTATGCCGGAAAAATCGAGATAGCCTACCCTTCGAAAATAGGTATGCTGCATGCTGGAGCGGAAGTCTCACTACTGATGCGCCACAATCAGTATCAAGCCCTTGGCAGCACCATCCCAGCCGATACCTCGCGCATACGCGATAATATATATGGTGTGTTTGCGGATTATTGCTTCAATATTCCCAAAGCGGGCGTGCTGAACGTTGGTATTAGGTATGAGTGTACGGATTTCCGCTCGCACAGCTTGCAAGCGGAGGTGAAGCGAATGATGCACAACGTGTACCCCTCGGCTTCGTTCTGTACGAGCATCGGACAAGTGGAAAGCTCGCTTTCGTATGCCGTAAAAACGTATAGACCCAACTATCGGGCGCTTCGCAGCAACATTGAATACACCAATCGCTATATGCTCACCAGCGGCAATCCCAACCTCAAAAACGAGATCAATCATCAGGCTGCTATCCAAGCCCGATGGCGTTTCCTCTCGGGTGTGATGACCTACGAATACAAGATTAATGGCATCTTCGATTGGGCTTTTTCTTATGATGAAAACGAGCAAATCATGATGTATTGGGTGAATCTAGAGGAACCTATCCATCGCTTGAGCGCATTCGTCAATGCCAGCCCAACGATTGGTGTATGGAACATGAACTACACGCTCGGTGTACAGAAACAATGGCTTAGTATGGAGCAAGAGGATACCCGAGAGGCAAGCGGTAAACGCATGATACACTATAACAAACCGATGTGGATATTCAACGCTAACAACGCTTTCGTATTCCCAACGCGCACGAAAAAGCACGGACCATGGGTATTAGAAATCAATAGTGAACTCTTCTCCGGAGCCCATTGGGGAAACGCGGAATTGATTGGTTGTAACTGGAATCTGAGCGTGGTGCTGCAAAAATCGTGGTTGAAAAACAACGCGCTTTCTGTAAGACTGAAAATTAACGATATTTTCCACACCGCCTATCAGAAAGCCAAATTGGATATGGGAAGCATCATCTTTACGCAGACGCCAATGCATGGCGAGCAGCGATCGGTATATGATCCGCAAACCATCAGTTTAAGCGTGCGCTACCGATTGAATTACATGAAGAAGGAGCATTCTGGTGCAGGAAACGAGACCAAAGGACGATTGTAAGAAATACAACAATCCCGCAGCTTCACAGCTTGCGGGATTGTTGCATGTACGATATGTACATGTAGTTAGTAGTAATTTGTAGTAATGTCTTTCGACAATTCCAATAGTGTGTAGTAGTAAAGAATCAGTAGTAGTATATCTTTTTCTAAGACGCTGCAAAATTACTGCTTTTTCGCGAAGTATAAGTCCTATAGAAACAAATCTTATTCTTTTTCGCGCAAATGGATGGCAGTTTGTTTTGGAATTTTATTATATTTTTTGCGAAATATAAAAGCATTTCTTGTTAAAACATAAATTGATTGTGGAAATGTATTAAAAAAATCGCCAAATCGGGATGATTCGGCGATTTTTGATTTTTTTGGTGCTAAGGATAATTAACGCTTATAATTTTCCCATTTGGTGTTGCGCATGTCTCCAGATTTGAGGAATTCCTCGTGCATAGCCAATGCGCAAGAGAGGGTGTGAGGCGTATGAGCGGTCTTGCTCATTTCGAGGTACTCACGCAGCATCGGACGGTACTCCGGATCCACACAGTTATCGATAATCTCGTGAGCGCGCTGAATCGGGCTCTTGCCGCGGAGGTCTGCGATACCATGCTCGGTGATGATCACCTTAACAGAGTGCTCCGAGTGATCCAAGTGAGAAACCATCGGAACAAAAGCCGAGATGGCGCCTCCCTTAGCGGTAGAAGGCGTCGTGTAAATAGAGATATAGGCATTGCGCGTAAAGTCGCCGCTACCACCGATACCATTCATCATCTTCGTGCCGCAAACGTGGGTCGAGTTGATGTTGCCGAAAATATCGGCCTCAAGAGCGGTATTGATGGTAATCAAGCCCATACGACGAGCAAGCTCAGGGTTGTTGGAGATTTCCTGCGGACGGAGCACGATTTTATCTTTGAAGAAATCCATGTGGTCGATGATATCCTGTAACTTATCCGACCCGATGGTGAGCGAGCAACCAGAAGCGAATTTGCATCGTCCCTCTTTCATCAGTCCGATAACGGAATCCTGAATCACCTCCGTGTACATCTCAAAAGCAGGGATATGCTTATTTTCTCCAAGTGCACCCAAAACGGCATTGGCTACATTACCCACACCAGACTGAATAGGCAGGAAAGAAGCCGGAATACGCCCTTCCTTCATCTCTTTCTCAAGGAAAGCGGCTACGTTGGCGCCAATCTTAGCCGTAGTCTCATCGAGCGGAGTAAACTTACCAACCTCATTGGGGCGGTTGGTGCGCACAACGGCTACCAGCTTTTCTGCGGGTATGGTTACGCAATCCGTACCGATGCGGTCAGAGGGCTTATATACGGGAATCTCACGGCGTTGTGGGGGGTCAGCAGGCTCGTAGATATCGTGCATGCCGCGCATCGAAGCGGGCATAGCCTCGTTGAGCTCTACGATGACTTTATCGGCCAAACGGCAGAACGTAGGAACATTACCTACGCCAGCAGTCAATACAATCTCTACCTTACCGTCTTTCTCTACAAGGTCACAAGCCTCAACGATAGCAAAATCAGGCTTGGGGAGGAAGCCGTACCGCAAGTCTTGCGCCAATTCAGAGAGGTGCATATCGTAGTAATGAGCGCCTTGGGCATTGAGCTCCGTACGGAGGTCTTTGTTGCCCTGATATGGCGTACGGAAAGCGATAGCATGAGCGCGAGCCAATGCACCATCGCAAGAGTCGCCGGTAGAAGCGCCGGTGTACATACCAATCTTAAACGGTTTGCCTTCTGCGTGGAGTGCTTCGGCCTTGTGAGCAATAGCTGTAGGAACATCTTTGGGAGCACCTGCCGGAGTAAAACCTCCCATGCCGCAGATTGCACCGTCGAAAACCAATGCGGCAGCCTCATCGGCTGTCATAAATGGAAATGCCATGATACTTAGAAATTAGGAGAAACGCATGCCCGAAAGCATGAGAATCATAAATAATGATAACAATTGAAAATCCCCACCCCGGTTGGGGCGGGGATATGATTAGTAGCAAAGAATCTTACTCTGCCTTGCCGTCAGAACCGAGCACGTTGATAATCTTATGCTTGTAGAGTTCAATCATCAAATCGCGAGCAGGGCCGCAATATTTGCGTGGGTCGAACTCACCCGGCTTCTCTGCAAACACCTTGCGCACAGCAGCGGTGAAAGCCAGACGCGAGTCAGAGTCGATATTAATCTTGCAAACAGCGCTCTTAGCTGCTTTGCGGAGCTGCTCCTCGGGGATACCTACAGCATCAGGCAACTTGCCACCGTTGGCGTTGATGATATCTACATACTCCTGAGGAACGGACGAAGAGCCATGGAGAACGATAGGGAAACCAGGGAGCTTCTCCATGATAGCATCGAGAACGTCAAATGCCAATGGGGGCGGAACGAGGCGGCCGGTCTTGGGGTCAACAGTGCACTGCTCGCGGGTGAACTTATACGCACCGTGAGAAGTACCGATAGAGATAGCGAGCGAGTCGCAACCGGTGCGGGTAGCAAAATCTACCACCTCTTCCGGCTTGGTGTAATGGCTTTCTGCAGCACTTACTTCGTCTTCTACACCAGCGAGCACACCGAGCTCAGCCTCTACCGTTACGTCGAACTGATGAGCATATTCTACTACTTTCTTGGTGAGGGCGATGTTCTCCTCATAAGGCAGGTGCGAACCATCAATCATTACCGAAGAGAAACCGAAATCAACGCAGCTCTTGCAGGTCTCGAAGCTGTCACCATGATCCAGATGAAGAACAATCTGCGGATGCTCCCAACCGAGTTCTTTAGCGTACTCTACTGCACCCTGAGCCATGTAGCGGAGAAGGGTCTGGTTAGCATACTGACGAGCACCCTTGGATACCTGAAGAATAACCGGACTCTTGGTAGCAGCAGAAGCCGTAATGATTGCCTGGAGCTGCTCCATGTTGTTGAAATTGAAGGCCGGAATAGCATAGCCGCCCTTGATTGCCTTTGCAAACATCTCGCGGGTGTTTACAAGACCGAGTTCTTTGAAGTTTACCATTTTTTTACCTATTTTAATACAAATAAAATCGTATGTTCACATGCTGCGAAAATCAACCAACGAGCCAATCTCACAGTTTTGCGCTGCAAAATTACACTTTTTTTTTGATATCTACAAATTTCAGGTGCGGATTTGGGGCTAAAAGTTGAATATGATACATTCAGTTTACAATTTTTCGTAAAGATTTGCGTATGTCAGAAAAAAACACTAACTTTGCACACAAAGTTTATGCACCGGCAAAAAGGAATAACAAAATTAATAACAACGATATGAAACGCATTCTTTCATTATTTTTCATTTTAATGAGCACATTGTCGTTTGCGCAACGCACCAACACCCGCGGATACGTAACGATAGAGCTCACGCCCGACCATGCGGATTGGACGTATCAAACGGGCGAAAATGTTCAGATTCAAGTGACACCCAAATTGCATTATGTACCTATGCAGAATGCACTGGTGCATTATACCTGGGGGCCGGAGATTCGGCCGGCAGAAGAGGAGAAAGACCTCTCAGTAGGCAAAAACGGCAGCATCAGTCTTAAACTTCGCGGTTCGAAAGTGCCGGGATTTAAAAAACTGACGGTAACAACCGAATACGATGGTACAAAATATACCAACACCATCAATATTGCTTTTTCTCCGGAGCGCATTGAACCCACCGCTGTGATGCCTCACGATTTCCTTGATTTCTGGAATAATGAGATTAAGAGGGCTCGCAAGATTGCTCTTGAGCCGCTCTTCACGCTCCATCCCGAGCGTTGCACCGGCACCTATGATGTGTATGAGGTGCGTTTTCAGAACACCAAGAAGGGCGAATACCTCTATGGCGCACTCTGTACGCCTAAGGGCGTCAACCCTGCCGATACGGCTGCTACGCGTACGTATCCCGTGATGATTATCTGGCCGGGAGCCGGAGTGAAGCCGCATCCTGGTCTGCCTGATTATTTCCTCGAAAAGGGCATCATGACCCTCGAGATGGGTATTCATGGCATCCCCGTAATGGAACGCCAAGAATGGTATAGCGCCCTCGGACAGTCTGCATTGGCAGGCTACCCCAATATAGGCATGGATGACCGCAGCACGTATTATTACAAGAAAGTGTTTACTGGTACGGTCCGCACTGTAGATATGCTCTGCGAGATGGCGTGTGTGGACACGACTCACATTGCTTGCTTTGGTGGCAGTCAGGGAGGAGCGCTCAGTATTGTGCACGCGGCTCTTGATAAACGAATCCGGTGTACTGCCGTAGCCTATCCGGCTATGTGTGAACTGGCGGGCGAATATCGCGGAAGAGTGGGCGGATGGCCGCATTTTTGGACTGGTGGAAAACCTGATTATAAGCAACTTATGAAGCAAGATGGCTATAGGAGCGCCCTTGCTCTGGAGGCAGTGCAAGAACAACGAGTAAGGACATTGGACTATTATGATGTGGTCAATTTTGCTCGCCTTATAACGTGTCCTGTTTGGTTCCAGATTGGCTTTAACGACCATGTATGTTGCCCCACCAGCACCTTCAGTGCATACAACGTGTTGACGGCTGAGAAAGAGCTCTTTACGCCCCTTGATTGCGGCCATTGGCAATACCCTGAGCACCGACAAAAACGCGCTAATTGGCTCATTGAGCATCTAATAAAGTGATAATCACTATTTAAAAACACAATAACTATGGCAGAATTCAATGCAGCGCCGCAAGACCGATTGGCTATCCACGATAGCTCGCTGCGGCTTAAAGACCTCGAAAGCCTCCCACTCGATGAGTTTTTCTCCGTGTTGGGACCATGCTATGAAGAGGTGGAACGCACCAACGAAGAAGTGCTTGAAGACTATTTTACCCACGTTGAAACCACGCATATATCCACGCAGGACGTGGAGAGAGCAACTGTAGACGGACAGCGGCCTACGCTCGTGATTATGGCTGGTCCAAATGGAGCAGGAAAGACCACTATCATGACGCGTTTAGCCAAATGCGGATGGCTCAAAGGGATGGTTTATCAAAATCAGGATTTCATAGCGCAAAACCTCTTTGGAGGTTGGAACAACGATGATGCCATCAAGAAATCTGAGGTGTATTGCTATGACCAACGCGAGTCATGCTTGAGAGAGAAAAAATCCATTGCATTTGAAACGGTCAGCGGCTTGAGTAAACTTGATTATATCCGTAGAGCCAAAGCTGCAGGCTATCACGTGATCTATCTCTTCGTATGCACCTATTCGCCTACTGTACACGCTTCGCGTGTAGCTATCCGTGTAATGAAGGGCGGTCACAGCATCGCGATACCCACCATCATCAGCCGCTATATGGAGTCGTTGCTCAACAGCCGTGCGCTCACCCGCATCGCCGACCACGCGTATATCTTCGACAACTCCGAGCACAACAAGATGGCCAAACTTATCTTAGAGTTTGAAAACGGTAACCTTACCAAGCAGTATGTTGACCATCTTCCTCGATGGGCTATGACCATCCTCGAGCAGTAAGTACATTTTTCAAATAACGAAAAAGAAAGAAATCCCATCGCGCAAAACGATGGGATTTTTTCATACATGGATAGTTATATACCAAAATTTTAGAAAAAACACACGTGGGGTAACCGAGGTAACCGGAGTAACCAGGGGCTGATTGAGCTGCTTACTCCGGAGGCTGATTGGCTTCCGGTTACCCGGGTTACCTCGGTTACCCCGGTTACCTCCTGCCTTTTTTTATGGGGAAAATGCTTTTAATAATATATAATATTATTAAACTCCTATATATAGCACA
>CAMGMU010000004.1 GCA_946059305.1 uncultured Bacteroidales bacterium
CCCACTTTGCGTTCTCGAAGCAGATACGCTGTGTGTCTTCACACATCTGATAAGGATCGATACCTGCGCTCTCGCAAATCTCATTGGCCTCTTCGATGCTGTTGATGCCGTTGGCTTTCAAAGCGGCGAGGACCTGGTCCATACGACGCTCTTGACTTTCAAAACTAACTTTTCTTATCATAGCAATGGTCCTCCTTTATTCTTTACGTGGGTCAATAGATTTCACAACACCCTGCTCGGCAGTAGTGCGGCCATAGCGACCGGTAAACTTGGTGACAGCCTCATTGGCATCCATACCATTCTTGATGGCTTCCATCATCTTGCCAAGGTGTACATACTCGTAACCGCAAACTTGGCTGTCTTTGTCGAGATACATCTTGGTGATGTAGCCCTCGGTGAGCTCCAGATAGCGTGTGCCCTTAGCAACGGTACCATAGAGGGTACCTGTCTGAGAGCGAAGACCCTTGCCGAGATCCTCAAGACCTGCACCAATAACAAGACCACCCTCTGAGAAGGCACTCTGGCTACGGCCGTAAACAATCTGGAGGAAGAGCTCGCGCATAGCGGTGTTGATAGCGTCGCAAACGAGGTCGGTATTGAGTGCCTCAAGGATGGTCTTACCCGGGAGGATCTCAGCTGCCATTGCAGCAGAGTGCGTCATACCCGAGCAACCGATGGTCTCTACGAGCGCTTCTTCAATAACGCCATCTTTTACGTTCAAACTCAGCTTGCAGCAACCCTGCTGGGGAGCGCACCAGCCGATACCATGCGTCATACCGGAGATGTCTTTAATCTCAGTAGCTTTTACCCACTTGCCCTCTTCGGGGATTGGAGCAGGACCATGCTTCGGGCCCTTAGCTACTACGCACATTTCTTGTACTTCTTTAGAGTAAATCATGTTGTAGATTAGTAATAATTTATGATTAAAAACGTTAGCTATGCAATATTATAAACGACAGTAGCGGATTGTAGAATCGACCGCTTCGCTCACTTTGCGATGCAAAGTTACAAAATATTTCCGAAACTGCAAAACATTGCCGAAAAAAAATCTCCCGATTGCTCAATTAAGTTTGCAAACGGGAGAGATTTTGTAATTTTTTTGCCTCATTGAGCCATTTTTGAGTCCCCTACTCCGCCACTTCATGAGCAGGCGACTCCGTTTGGGTGGGTAAACGTATTAAAGCGAATTTGCTAAACCACCTTTGGGCAGTTAGAGATTGGTTTCGCGGAGTGAGAAATCCGAACTGCCATCAAAGCAATGCGTACACAATTCGCATTTAGGCAAACCGATAGCCTCCACGAGGTCCTCCAATCGGGTGAAGCGGAGCGAACTGAGTCCGAAGCGCTTTTGGATAGCCTCCACCATTCTCAGATACTCCGGCGAATCGGTCTTGCTATACGCTTTCAGACGTTCCGGATCGTTGGCAGCATCCATTCCCTCAAACTCCGCAATCAATCGGCGCGTCAGCAACTCCATCTCAGACTTGGAGGAGGTGAAATTAATAAACGGGCAGCCGTAGAGCAATGGTGGGCTGGCAATACGCATGTGCACCTCTTTCGCTCCGGCTTCAAACAGGCATTTGGTATTGTCGCGAAGTTGGGTACCACGAACAATGGAATCATCGCAGAACAACACGCGTTTATCGCGAAGAACGGCTCCATTATGAATCAACTTCATCTTGGCTACCAGTTCGCGAAGTTCCTGCTTGGAAGGGGTGAAGGAGCGCGGCCAAGTAGGGGTATATTTGGAAATAGCACGACGATACGGCACTCCGTGGCCCGAAGCATAGCCGATAGCCATACCAATACCGCTATCCGGAATACCGCAAGCGCAGTCCACTTCGGTGGTATCGATGCGTCCCATAGCCTCACCACAGGCATTGCGCACTTCCTCCGTATTGCGATTCTCGTAATCGGAAGTGGGGAAGCCGTAATACACCCATAAGAATGAGCATATTTGCTTACGCGGACTGGGTTTACGGAGCTGCTCCATATAGCTGGCCGTGATGCGAACAATCTCACCAGGACCTACAAAATATTCGGTCTCAAAACCCAAATTCTGAAACGCGGATGATTCAGATGCCACAGCATACGCATCGTCTCTTCGTCCGACTACAATGGGCGTTCTGCCCCAACTGTCGCGAGCAGCGATGATACCATCTTCGGTAAGCACCAAGATGCTGCATGAGCCCTTTACAAGGCGATAGACGTTTTCTATACCATCTACAAACGTTTTGCCTTTCACTATCAGCAAACCTACCAATTCCGTAGGATTGATGCGTCCGGAGCTGAATTCCGACAAGTGCATATTCTCCTGCAGAAGGTGCTCTACAAGTTCTTCTGCATTGAGAATCTTCCCAACCGTAGAAACCGCAAAACGTCCTAAATGCGAATTAAAGAGCAGCGGTTGTGCATCGGTATCGGAGATGATACCTATACCGGCATTACCCGAAAAATCATCGAGCTCGTCTTCGAACTTCGTTCGGAAGGGTGAATGCTGAATGGAGTGAATCACCCGGCGAAAACCATTCTCCTCCGAAAACGTAGCCATACCAGCACGACGAGTGCCAAGATGGCTATGGTAGTCCGTGCCGTAAAAAACATCTGCTACACAAGAAGATTTACCTATTGAACCGAAAAATCCTGCCATATTATATCCAACAACCCGTCTTTATTTGGTGAGATAATCGGTTACGTTCTTCTCAATGCGAGCAGCCAAGTCATCCGTTTCTTGCGAGAGGTCAATCTTTTCGCCGGTAATACCCTCATACAACTCCTCATAACGAGCGGTGATTCCACTGACAACGGCATCCGTCATTTCCGGCACTTGCTGTCCGTCTTTTCCCTGGAAGCCATTCTCCATCAACCATTCGCGCACAAACTCCTTAGACAACTGCTTTTGCGGCTCGCCAGCAAGGAAACGCTCCTCATAGCCTTCTTTATAGAAATAACGGCTGGAGTCAGGCGTATGCACCTCGTCCATAAGCATAATCTGACCATTGTAATTGCCAAACTCATATTTGGTATCCACAAGAATCAACCCCTGCTCTGCCGCAATCTGCTGACCACGCTCAAAGAGCGCCAATGCGTATTTCTCAATCTGCGCATACTCATCAGCAGGCACAAGACCGCGTGCGATAATCTCTTCGCGAGAGATATCCTCGTCGTGCGTACCAATCTCTGCTTTGGTAGTAGGCGTAAGGATGGGCGTGGGGAATTTCTCATTCTCACGCATGCCATCGGGCAACCGTACACCGCAGATCTCGCGCACACCATTCTTATAGGCTCGCCATGCGCTACCGCAGAGGTAACCGCGTACAATCATCTCTACAGGATAGCCCTTGCAGCAACGGCCAACCGACACCATCGGATCGGGAGTAGCCACCAGCCAATTCGGCACGATATCCTCCGTCTGGCGAAGGAACTTAGCTGCAATCTGATTGAGAATCTGTCCCTTAAAGGGAATACCCTTGGGGAGAATCACATCAAAGGCAGAGATACGATCCGTAGCGACCATTACGAGCAGATCGTTCTCCAAAAAATACACATCACGGACTTTGCCGTTGTACACCCCAGTCTGACCGGGGAAATGGAAGTTGGTAGAAGTAAGAGCTTTCATACAAACTGTTAAGGTGGGATATAAAAATTCCCACTAAAAAAATTATTCATTATTGTGGGTAAACAGCTAATTTTTAGAACCCACCTTAATTATAATATTATGAAGGGATTATCCCCCATTGTGGGGGATTTTCCCAATGATTTCAATTAATACTCATCCCATGCGGTGATATCGAGCGACTCAAGCGGAATGGTACAGAATGCGTTGACGAATGCTGCTGCCAATCGCGGATTGGTAATCAGCGGAATATTGAGGTCGATGGAAGCACGCCGAACGCGATAGCCATTGTGCTTCTCATCCGTAACAATGTCTCTCGGGATGCTGATTACGAGATCAATCTCTTTATTATGGAGCATATCGAGCGCCATGGGAATATCCAAACTTTCGGGCCTTTCTTCTGCCAACTCAGAGGGCAACCATACGCGTGTGTTCTCCACACCCGAATCGCTGAGGAACTTGGACGTTCCGCGAGTAGCATATACTTTATAGCCCTTATTTACAAGCTGACGAGCCGCATTGAGCAGCATGGTCTTATGCTTGGGGTCACCAGCAGAAATGAGTACGTTATGTTCAGGAACGCGTTGTCCTACGGAGAGCATCGACTTGAGCAGTGCGCTGTTGGCATCCTCGCCAAGGCAACCCACCTCACCCGTAGAAGCCATATCCACACCTAAGCGAGGATCGGTATTCTGCAAACGGTTGAAGCTGAACTGAGATGCTTTTACGCCTACATAATCGAAGTCAAAGCACGACTTCGAAGGTTTCTCTACCGGTAAGCCAAGCATGATGCGAGTGGCTATATCAATGAGATTGATTTTCAGCACTTTGCTTACAAATGGGAACGAACGCGATGCGCGAAGATTGCATTCAATCACCTTAATTTCATTATCGCGCGCGAGGAACTGGATATTAAACGGACCCGAAATCTTCAGTTCGCGAGCAATCTGACCGGAAATCTTCTTAATACGTCGAACCGTTTCCACATAGAGTTTCTGAGCCGGGAACATAATCGTAGCGTCACCAGAGTGCACACCTGCAAACTCCACGTGCTCCGAAATAGCATACGCTATAATCTCACCATTGCGGGCTACTGCATCCATCTCCACTTCCTTGGTGTTTAGCATGAATTTGCTAACCACCACAGGGTGCTTCTGGCTTACATTGGCTGCAAGCGAGAGGAAGCGATTTAGTTCCTCATCGTTAGAGCATACGTTCATTGCTGCACCTGACAATACGTAGGACGGACGCACCAGCACAGGATAGCCCACTTTCTCTACAAAAGTATGAATATCTTCGAGTGAAGTAAGTGCGCTCCATTCCGGCTGATCCACTCCTATTCTATCGAGCATTGCCGAGAACTTATCGCGATCTTCTGCATTGTCAATAGACTGAGCGGTAGTACCTAAAATAGGCATGTGCTGCTGATCCAGTTTCAGCGCCAGATTATTGGGAATCTGACCACCTGTGCTGACGATAACGCCATGCGGATTCTCCAATTCGAGGATATCCATCACGCGCTCAAAGGTAAGCTCGTCGAAATACAGGCGATCACACATATCATAGTCAGTAGATACCGTCTCAGGGTTGTAATTGATCATTACCGAGCGGAATCCGTTTTCTCGAATGGTATTGAGCGCTTGTACGCCGCACCAGTCAAACTCTACAGACGAGCCGATGCGATATGCACCCGAACCCAATACAACGATAGAGCGTTTATCACCCTTATAATCAACATCTCCGCTCACGCCGGAATACGTAAGATACAGATAGTTCGTAAGCGCAGGATACTCAGCTGCAAGCGTATCAATCTGCTTCACAACCGGAAGCACACCAAGCCATTTGCGGTATTGGCGCACTTGCAGTACGGCCTCATCTGCATCCATACCCTCAGCCATCAAGCCAGTAGCACGAGCTATCTGGAAATCAGAGAAGCCCTGACGTTTGGCCTTACGCATCAAGTCAGCATCCACATTATTGAGTCCGCCTACACGCGTTAACTCTTTTTCTGTAATAAAGATATCCTCCAACTTCTGCAAGAACCACAAGTCAATCTTGGTGAGCTCGTGGATTCGTTCGATGCTGTAGCCCTGCTTGAGCGCCTCTGCTACTACGAAAACACGCTTATCCGTAGGTGCTGCAAGCGAGCGGTCGATATCCTCTATTTGGAGCGCCTTATTGGCTGCAAAACCATGCATACCCTGCCCTATCATGCGCAAGCCCTTCTGAATGGCTTCTTCAAACGTGCGACCTATAGCCATCACTTCGCCTACGGACTTCATCGAAGAACCAAGCTCGCGATCCACGCCTCTGAACTTATTCAGGTCCCAGCGCGGAATCTTACATACCACATAATCGAGCGCCGGCTCAAAGAAAGCCGAGGTGGTTTTGGTAACCGAGTTATTCAGTTCGAAAAGACCATATCCCATGCCGAGTTTGGCTGCTACGAAGGCCAACGGATAGCCCGTAGCCTTGGAAGCCAAGGCAGAAGAACGCGAGAGACGAGCATTCACCTCAATCACGCGATAATCCTCCGATTCGGGGTCAAAGGCGTATTGCACATTACACTCGCCCACAATACCAATATGACGAATGATCTTGATGGCCAACGCACGAAGTTTATGATATTCAGAGTTGGTCAGCGTCTGCGAAGGAGCAATCACTATCGACTCACCGGTATGGATGCCAAGCGGATCGAAATTCTCCATGTTGCAGACGGTGATGCAATTATCGTATCGGTCTCTAACTACCTCATACTCAATCTCTTTCCATCCCTTCAAGCTCTTCTCTACAAGCACCTGAGGAGAGAAAGAGAAAGCTTTTTCTGCCAAACGATTAAGCTGTTCTTCATTGTCGCAGAAGCCAGAACCTAATCCTCCAAGCGCATAAGCGGCTCGCAAAATAACGGGATAGCCCAATCGAGCAGCCGCTTCACGAGCTGCCTCTATCGTTTCGCAAGCTTCTGATTTGATGGTTTTTACATCAATCTCATTGAGTCGTTCTACAAACAATTCACGGTCTTCCGTATCGATAATCGCTTGGATAGGCGTACCGAGAACCTGCACTCCATATTTCTCCAGGATTCCCTCTTTATAAAGCTCCACACCGCAGTTGAGGGCCGTTTGGCCACCAAACGATAGGAGAATGCCATCGGGTTGCTCTTTCTGAATCACCTTCTCTACGAAATAGGGCGATACGGGGAGGAAGTAGATCTTATCGGCTACACCCTCAGAGGTCTGAACGGTAGCAATATTGGGGTTGATAAGCACCGTGCTGACACCTTCCTCGCGAAGCGCTTTGAGTGCTTGACTGCCGGAATAGTCAAATTCGCCGGCTTCGCCAATTTTCAGCGCTCCGGAACCTAATACCAGGACTTTATGTATGTTTTCTATTTTCATGAAAAACGCAAATTACGTTGTGTACTTAGAATACGGATAGCTTCCGGCCTTACTTAAGAAGGGCTATGAAGTCATCAAAGAGAAACTCGGTATCAACCGGACCTGCGCAAGCTTCAGGATGGAACTGTGCGGAGAACCATGGTTTGGACGTGTGGCGAATACCCTCATTGGAGCCATCGTTCATGTTTACGAAATACGGTTCCCAACCGGGCATCAGTGTCTCCGTATCAACGGCATAACCATGGTTTTGCGTAGTAATAAAACAACGCTCCGTACCAACCATTCTTACAGGCTGATTATGGCTTCGATGGCCGTATTTGAGTTTATATACGGTAGCGCCTGCCGCCTTGCCCAAGAGCTGATTACCCATGCAGATACCCATAAGCGGTCGGCTCTCTTGCTTCGGCATCTCCGCCTCAATAAACTTACGGATATGCTGCACAGCAATATCGCAAGTATTCGGATCACCAGGGCCGTTAGAAAGGAAAAGACCATCAAATTCGAGTTGATTAAAGTCATAATCCCAAGGCACACGAATCACCTCTACTCCGCGGCGAACAAGGCAACGAATAATATTGTGCTTTACGCCACAATCGAGCAAGACCACTTTCTTGGGATTCTCCAGACCTTCCTGCCGATAGGTGATTACTTCTTTACAAGAAACCTCATCCACGAAGTTGACACCTTCATAGGTAGCTTCCGGCAAATTGTCAGGTTCGTCATCAAAAATAATCTGCCCCATCATTACACCATGTTCGCGCAAACATTTCGTGAGGGCACGAGTGTCTATTCCCGTGATGCCGGGAATATGCTCTCTTTTCAACCATTCGGCAAGACTCTCATGAGCGTTCCAATGGCTGTATCGTTCGCTATAATCGCTCACAATAATGGCAGATGCATAAATACGGTCAGACTCCATAAAGGTTGCCAAGCCATCGGCTTCCATCGAAAAAGCCGGTACACCATAATTGCCGACAAGCGGATACGTAAGAGCCATCAACTGGCCAGCATACGAAGGATCGGTAAGACTCTCGGGATAGCCCATCATGGCTGTATTAAACACCACCTCACCCGCTACAGGTTGCTCGTAGCCAAATGAAGTACCATGAAAACAGGTTCCATCCGATAGACGCAATGTTACTTTTCGCATAGATAGTTGAGTCATTGACTCTATTTTGATTTATTAATTTCGGAGAATGGTTGCATCGCGATCAGGACCTACTGACACAATCTTGATAGGAGTCTGAAGCTCTTTTTCAAGGAAGGCAATATAGTCTTTAAATGCTTTTGGGAAATCGGCTTCAGAGCGGCAACCTGTAAGGTCACAGTTCCAACCGGGGAGCTCTACATACTGAGGCTCAACTTCGCCCTCAAGGCTGAAGGGGAATTCGCTGGTTAGCTCGCCGTTTACCTTATATGCAGTACATGCTTTGATGGTAGGGAAGGTATCCAGCACGTCGGATTTCATCATGATCAGTTGCGTTACGCCATTCAGCATGATCGTATATTTGAGTGCAACCAAATCAATCCATCCGCAGCGGCGTTCACGACCGGTAACAGCACCATACTCATGGCCAATACGGCGAATCTCGGCTCCCGTTTCGTCGAACAATTCGGTTGGGAACGGACCAGCGCCAACGCGCGTGCAATAGGCTTTGAAAATGCCAAACACCTCGCCAATCTTATTAGGCGCAATACCCAACCCCGTACATGCTCCTGCGCACACGGTATTGGAAGAGGTCACGAAAGGATACGAACCGAAATCCACATCCAGCAATGAACCTTGCGCGCCCTCACACAAAATGGATTTATCTTCTTTCAGGCAATTATTTACGAAATGCTCTGAATCAATCACCCGGAACTGCTTAAGATACGCAGCACCTCGCATCCATTCGGCTTCCAGCGCGTCTAATCCTTCGAGCGAAACAGCCTCACCACCCTTTTCTACGGCAAGACGATTCAAACCCTCAATCATTTCAATATGGCGAAGTTTGGCAGCTGCATATTTCTCTTCAAAACGATCAAACAAATCGCCTACTCGCAATCCATTACGGCTCACCTTATCGGTATAAGTAGGGCCGATGCCCTTACCGGTTGTGCCAATTTTTGCCTTACCTTTAGCGGCTTCATTCGCCTTATCAAGCAAACGATGAGTAGGTAAAATAAGGTGTGCTTTCTTGGAAATAAACAAGCGTTCCTTGAGGTTATGGCCGGACTTTGCCAATTCTTCAGCTTCGGTCATAAAAAGCAGCGGATCAAGCACTACGCCATTACCGATAATATTTACCTTGTCGCCTTGAAAAATACCTGAAGGAATAGAGCGAAGCACATATTTCTCGCCGTTGAATTCCAGCGTATGACCCGCATTCGGTCCTCCCTGAAAACGAGCAACTACACTATAATTCGGAGTGAGGACATCTACGACCTTACCTTTACCTTCGTCGCCCCACTGCAATCCTAAAATGACATCTACTTTTTTCATCATTTTTTATTTTTGTTGGCTTTTGCCTGATTAGTATCAAATACCTACCTGATTGAAGATATAATCCACGTTCTTCATATAGTAATCGAGCGTGAAGCAATTGTCGATTTCTTCTGCAGTAAGATGTTCGGTTACCGCAGGGGTGCGTTTCAGATTCTCCTGCATCTCACCGCCTTCCATTAGCGTTTTCATAGCTACCGGCTGCACCAAATCATACGCTTGCTCACGCACGAAGCCCTTCTCAATAAGTGCATTCATTACGCGTTGTGCAAAGATAGCACCATGAGTGAGGCCGATGTTATGAAGCATATTTTCCGGATATACTACAAGGTTATCCAAAATACCCTCAAAACGCGCGAGCATATAATCAAGGAGCATCGTTGCATCCGGCAGAATAATACGTTCGGTTGACGAATGCGAGATATCGCGCTCATGCCAGAGAGCAATATTCTCATTGGCCGTGCACATATAACCGCGCATTACGCGAGCGCATCCGCAAATATTCTCTGAAGAAATAGGGTTACGCTTATGCGGCATGGCCGAGGAGCCCTTTTGCCCTTTGCGGAAAGCCTCCTCTACTTCTCTTACTTCCTGACGCTGCATATTGCGCACTTCAAGAGCCATCTGCTCAAGCGTGCCGGCAATACAAGCGAGCGTAGAGAGATAGAATGCATGGCGGTCACGACCGAGTACTTGGGTTGCAATCTTAGCCGATTCAATGCCAAGGTGCTCACATACATACGTTTGGATGGCAGGCGGGATATTGGCATAATTGCCTACTGCACCCGACAATTTACCGGCTTCCACTCCGCGAGCCGCCATCTCAAAGCGCTCGATATTGCGCGCCATAGCCTCATACCACAACGCCCATTTCAATCCAAAAGACGTTACATCAGCATGCATACCATGCGTGCGTCCTATTACAGGTGTGTACTTAAACTCATTCGCACGGCGCTTCAGCACTTCCATAAAAGAAGCCAGGTCTTTGCGGAGAATAGCGTTGGCTTGCTTAAGAAGATAGCCATTCGCAGTATCTACTACATCGGTAGAGGTAAGGCCATAATGAACCCATTTCTTTTCTTCACCAAGCGATTCACTTACCGTACGGGTAAATGCCACCACATCATGGCGAGTAATTTCTTCAATCTCATGGATGCGATCTACGTTGAACGTAGCTTTTTCGCGCAGAAGTTTTACGTCTTCTGCCGGTACCACACCCAGAGTGGACCAAGCTTCAGCAGCAAGAATCTCTACCTCCAAATAAGCATTGAACTTATTCTCCTCAGTCCAAATGTTGCGCATAATTGCGCGGCTGTAACGATCGATCATATGTTTATTTCAAATTAATTCTAAATCATAAGTTTATCAGCGCGGGAGCACCGTATATTCAAGCTCTGCATACGCTTTCTCTGCTTTCTCAAGTGCTTTTTCAACCGATGAATCGGTAGCCAAAATCACGCCAAAGCGGCGGTGTCCACATACTTCGGGTTTGCCAAACAAACGAATCTGCACACCCGGAATAGCGAGCACTCTCTCCAACCCGGAGAAAGCTACTTTATCCGAGTTGCCTTCAATAACGATAGCCTTGGAAGCCGATGGCCCGAAGAAACGAATCTCGGGAATAGGCAATCCTAAAATCGCACGAGCATGGAGTGCAAATTCGGATAGATCTTGAGAAATCATCGTAACCATACCTGTATCGTGCGGACGGGGCGACACCTCAGAGAAAATCACCTCATCGCCACACACGAACATCTCTACACCAAATATACCATAACCACCCAACGCATCCGTTACGGCTTTAGCAATATGTTGTGCTTTCTCAATGGCTACAGCAGACATCGGTTGCGGTTGCCATGACTCACGATAATCTCCATCTACCTGATGATGCCCTACAGGCTCTAAGAACAAGGTACCACCGGCATGACGTACGGTCAAGAGCGTGATCTCATAATCAAACGTTACAAACCCCTCTACGATTACTCGTCCAGCACCAGCACGTCCGCCTTCTTGCGAAACGGCCCATGCATTTTCAATATCTTCCGGTTTCTTCACGGTAGATTGCCCATGCCCCGACGATGACATAATCGGCTTCACAACGCAAGGCAAACCAATCTCCTCAACAGCAGTCAAAAACTCCTCATGATTGTCAGCAAAGCGATAACGAGCTGTCTTCAATCCTAAATCCTCAGCAGCCAATCGGCGGATAGCCTCGCGATTCATAGTCAGGAAAGCAGCATTGGCAGTAGGAATCACATGATATCCTTCTTTCTCAAGCTCTACAAGCGTAGGAGTAGCAATCGCTTCCACCTCAGGGATAATAAGTGATGGGTGCTCTGCTTCTACTATCTCACGAAGCTTTTCACCATCAAGCATATTAAACACATGGCAGCGATGCGCCACCTGCATAGCCGGTGCATTGGCATATTTATCACATGCTATCACTTCAACGCCATATCGCTGAAGTTCAATCGTAATTTCTTTACCCAACTCACCACTACCGAGCAGCAAAGCTCGTGTGGCACAGGGTTTTAGGGGAGTTGCTATTGTCATGGAATTATAAATCAACTTATTTATGAATCAATTATTATTCATTCTGCGGAGAAAACACTCGATGGTGTTACGCATCAGCATGGTGATGGTCATAGGGCCTACACCACCTGGTACCGGCGTAATAGCACCTGCAATCGCTTTAGCTCCTTCAAAATCCACATCGCCTACCAATCGACCATCCTCAAGGCGGTTGATGCCTACGTCTATCACCGCAGCACCAGGCTTGATATAATCCGCTGTAAGCATCAGCGGGCGCCCCACTGCAGCTACGAGAATATCAGCCTGACGACATACTTCTTTCAGGTTTTTGGTGCGGCTATGTGCAATCGTTACGGTTGCGTTTCGATCCAAAAGCAGTTTGGCTACCGGTTTGCCAACAATATTGCTGCGACCTACAACCACTGCATTCTTGCCAGATATTTCAATTCCTGCACGATCGAGCATCACAATTACTCCTTTAGGGGTACAAGGAACGATACACGGCTGATTGAGCCAGAGTCGGGCTACATTGGTAGCATGGAATCCATCTACATCTTTCTCAGGTGAGATGGCTGCAATCACGCGATCTTCAGAGATATGTTTCGGGAGCGGAAGTTGCACCAATATTCCATCCACCTGTTCATCCTGATTCAGGCGCTCAATTTCTGCAATCAAAGCATCCTCCGTAACATCTTCAGGAAGTGAAACAAGCGAGCCATCAAATCCTACATATTCCGTTGCTTTGATTTTTCCGCGTACATACGATTGGCTGGCGGGATTATTGCCAACAATCACCACCATCAAACACGGACGACGACCATATTCCTTTGCAAGCGCATCAACTTCTTGACGCATCTCATCTTTCAGCTCTTGAGAAAGCTGTTTTCCATCAAGTATCATATCAAGATTTTTTTCTAATTATTACATAAATTTTCTCGCCTATGGCAGTTAGTCAATAGCCCAATGAGCAATATCTTTGCGGTAGAAGAGGTTATCTGAATGAATCTTCTGAATCTCATCATACACGTTAGCATAGGCTTCTTTAACGTCTTTACCCGTCATGATGCACATCATCACCCGACCACCATTCGTAAGCAATTTGCCATCTTGCAGTTTAGTGCCCATATGATAAATCTTTCCGGCAAAAGCCTCCGTACCTTCTATCAATCGGCCTTTTTCATACGCACCCGGATAGCCATTGGAAGCCAGCACAACGCCTACAGTAGCTTCCTTTCTCCATCGAATTGGCGGAAGCGGTTGTCCTTTCGCTATTCGGCTGAACACCTCGAAGGGGTCAGTATCAAGCAGCGGAAGAATAACCTCCGTTTCAGGATCTCCAAAGCGAGCGTTGAATTCTATTACGCGAATACCTTGCTTGGTTTTCATCAGTCCGCCATATAGTACGCCGCTCAAAGAACACCCTTCTGCAACCATACCATCAGCGGTAGCTTTAAGCACTTTCTCGAGCGCAAAGCGTTCGTCAGCTTCCGTGATGAACGGCAGCGGAGTATAAGCGCCCATGCCACCGGTATTCGGACCTTTATCCCCATCATAAGCACGCTTATGATCTTGCGCTAAGGGCATGGGATATACGCGGCCGCCATCTACGAAGCACATGAAGGAGAACTCCGGACCTTCCAGATAATCTTCTATCACGACCTTGCCTTCGCCAAAAGCAGCATCGAGCAACATATCGCGTAGCGCAGCCTCTGCTTCTTCTTCGTTAGAAGCAATCACCACACCCTTACCCGCGGCCAAGCCATCGTATTTGATTACAGCCGGATAACTACCTTCTTTCACATAAGCGAGCGCTTCGTCAAAATCGGAAAAAGAACGATAACCTGCAGTAGGAACACCATACTTCATCATGATTTCTTTGGCAAACTCCTTACTTGACTCAATTCGAGTAGCCGCTTTCGTATGACCAAAAATCGGCAGTCCTGCTGCTCGGAAAGCATCTACCACACCTACAGACAACGCTGCTTCTGGCCCCACCACTGTAAGGTCAATCTGCTGCTCTTTGGCAAACTGCAAGAGCCCTTCTACATCCGTATCTTTGATATTAACGAGCGTAGCCTGCGCTGCTATTCCGGCATTACCCGGAGCACAGAAGATTTGTGAAACCTGCGGACTGCGCGAGAGCGCATCTACAATGGCATGTTCGCGGCCGCCACCACCAATTACGAGAACTTTATTCATTGGATTCTCTGTTAATGAGATGAATGTAATAACTTATCCTAATTAATAAAAATACTTATTAATGCTTAAAATGGCGCGTACCTGTCATCATCATGCAGATACCGAGTTCGTTGGCTTTAGCAATACAATCATTATCGCGAATAGAACCACCCGGCTGTACGATTGCCGAAACGCCATATTGAGCAGCCAATGCAACGGTATCATCAAATGGCAAGAAACCATCAGATGCCAAAATCAGCCCTTCTGTATAACCGGCGGCCTGAGCTTGCTTGAGAGCAATCTCTGCTGAACCAACGCGATTCATCTGTCCGGCTCCTACGCCCAGCGTGTGACCGTCTTTAACCACTACGATAGCATTGGATTTCACGTGCTTCACGATTGTCCATCCGAATTGCATATCCGCAGCCATATCGGGAGTTGGCTTTGTCTCCGTTACGCACATCTCGGGAGTAATGGTCTCAATCTGTGTATCAAGATGCTGAACCAGCAAACCGCCATTTACGCTAACATATTGCTCAATAGGCTCATTTGACGGCGTCATATCTACTTCCAGCACGCGGAGGTTCTTCTTTGATGCTAATACCTCGAGGGCTTCCGGAGTAAACGATGGAGCCATTACGATTTCCAAGAAGATAGGCTTCATGCCGAGTGCTACTGCTTCGGTAATCTCCCGATTGCAGACCACGATACCACCATAGATACTTACAGTATCCGATTCATACGCTTTCTGCCATGCTTCCTCAATCGTAGGCGCTACAGCTGCTCCACACGGGTTCATGTGCTTGAGGGCAACGCAACAAGGCTCCTGAAAATCACGCACGATACAGAGCGCAGCATTAGCATCCTGAATATTGTTGTACGACATCTCTTTGCCTTGAATCTGACGAGCAGTAGCAAGGGAGAATGGCATCGGCTTGAGAGCGCTATAGAACTTAGCTTGCTGATGGGGATTCTCACCATAACGGAGGCTCTGCTTGAGGTCAAACTCCAAGAAGAGTTTCTCATTCAAACCAGCATGTTCGCGCATATAAGTAGCGATGCAGCAGTCGTATTCTGCTGTATGCGTATAGGCTTTGGCTGAAAGTTGCAGACGTGTTTGGAGTGTGGTGGAACCGGTAGCCTGAATCTCGCTGAGAATTAGGTTGTAATCAGCCGGGTCGCATACCACGGTAACATCGTTGAAGTTCTTGGCTGCCGAACGAAGCATCGAAGGGCCACCAATATCAATCTTCTCGATAGCCTCCGCCATCGTAGTACCTTCTTTAGCAATCGTCTCGCGGAAAGGATACAGATTCACGCAAACAAGGTCAATAAACTCAATACCATTCTCTTGAAGTGCCTGAAGGTGAGAGGGTTCATCTCGGCGTGCGAGGAGCGCACCATGCACTTTCGGATGGAGGGTCTTGACTCTACCATCACAAATCTCAGGAAAACCCGTAATCTCAGAAATGCCAATCGTCTTTACACCACTTTCTTCAAGAAGATGCTGCGTGCCACCCGTTGCGATAATCTCCCAACCTGCAGCCTGAAGGCCACGAACAAAATCCACTAAACCGGTTTTGTCACTTACGCTGACCAATGCTCTTTTTGCCATATATCAATATGAATAATTTTTATAATTTGTTTGGTGGAGATAATCATTCCACCCATAAAAAGTTAATAATCAATGGAAAGGAGAACAATCAAAGATGGATTATTTCAACACAATCTCGTTTTCTCCCTCAATCACGCGGCCGATAACCTGTGCTTTTTCACCCCATTTCGTAAGAATCTCAATTGCTTTGGCTGCATCGGCTTCGGGCAAGGCCAATACCATACCAATTCCCATGTTGAAGATATTGAACATCTCACGATGCGGGATGCCACCCCACTCTTCCAATTTGCGGAAAATGGGCAGAATTTCCCAACTGCCTTCTTCAATATAAAAACTTTGACCAGGCTTGAAGATACGAGGAATATTCTCATCAAAACCACCACCGGTAATGTGTGCCACACCATGCACATCGCAATTGCGAATTACATCGAGCACTTGCTTAACGTAGATGCGAGTAGGAGTAAGCAGCACCTCACCGAGGGTCTTCTCATCAGAGAGTCCTTCGTATTTCTGATTCAGATCAAGCTTAGCGTCAGCCACGACTTTGCGCACCAAACTATATCCATTGGAATGAACACCCGAAGAGGAGATACCTACGAGCACATCGCCTACTGCCACCTTCGTACCGTCAATCAGTTTGGATTTTTCTACCACACCTGTCGTATAACCTGCAATATCATATTCGCCATCAGCATACATACCCGGCATCTCAGCCGTTTCGCCACCAACCAATGCACAACCAGCCTGACGGCAGCCCTCTGCTACACCGGCTACAATCGCTTCCACCTTAGCCGGAATATTATGCCCTACAGCCACGTAATCCAAGAAAATTAGCGGTTCTGCTCCTTGAGCCAACACATCGTTTACGCACATAGCTACAGCATCAATACCTATCGTATCGTGTTTATCCATAGCGAACGCAATCTTCAGCTTCGTGCCTACGCCATCCGTACCGCTTACCAGCACCGGCTCCTTAATCTGTAGCGCAGAGAGGTCAAACATACCGCCAAACGAGCCGATATTTCCCATTGAGCCAAAACGTTGCGTGCTCTTAACGTGAGACTTGATGCGGTGAACCACTTCATAACCTGCTTCGAGGTTCACGCCTGCATTTTCATAACTTTTTGCCATTATTGTATTTATTTTTTGTTCGCAATGGCGAACCAATTAGTTATTTGTTTATACCACTTGCCCCACCCGCTTAGAGCAGGGCTACGCGTTATTTCTTACGGAAGTAGCGCACTGCATTCTCAAAGAGCGGCTGACGAAGATTGCCGCTTATATTGCGGAACACACCATTTTCATAACGCTCTGAGTGGCCCATCTTTCCGAGAATCTGACCATTCTTGGAAATGATACCCTCAATTGCGTAATACGAGCCATTCGGATTAAACGGAGCCTGCATAGTAGGTACACCTGAAACAGGATCAGCGTAACGGAAAGCCACTTGTCCATTCTCAAAGAGTTCACGTGCCAAAGTTTCATTTACCACGAACTTACCCTCGCCATGGCTGACTGCAATCGAGTGCATATCGCCTACGTTCATTCTATAAAGCCAAGGCGAAGCCGTAGTAGCTACAACGGTTGACACCATCTGCGAAACGTGGCGGTTGATATCGTTGCGGAAAAGGGTTGGTGAATCGGGGGTTACACATCCTAACTTGCCGTATGGCAGTAAACCGCTCTTCACCAAAGCCTGGAAACCATTGCAAATACCGAGGATTAATCCACCGCGAGCAATCAAGCGCTCAATAGCAGCACCTACCTTCTTATTACCAATCACGCTTGCAATATATTTGCCTGAGCCATCTGGTTCATCGCCTGCGGAGAAACCACCTGCAAACATCAAAATATGGCAACGGTCGATATACGTTTCCATCTCGTTGATACTCTCAAGCACATCATTGGCAGTAAGGTTGCGGAACACCGTAGTTTGTACCTCAGCTCCTGCTGCGCGGAAAGCTTTTGCACTATCGTAATCGCAGTTGGTACCGGGGAAAATAGGAATATACACGATAGGATGTTCTACAGCCTCACCCGGATAAACCATCGGGGCATTCGTTTTCACCTCGCCTACTCCTTCCGGCATCAATGCTTTGTGTTCGGGCGCTACAGCGGGAGCATAAATTTGTGCAAAACGACCGAAACAAGCATTTTGCAATTTATCCAAGCACATCTCTTCGCCATTTACTCGAATCACGCCATCGGTTGTCTCGCCGAGGTATTCTGCGTTGCGATAACGCAAATCCTCATCGGTAGTAATGAGAATCGAGCCGTAGTTATACGCAAAGAGGTCGGCCTCTGGCATTTGAATGGAAGCACCAATACGATTACCGAAACTGCACTTGGCGATAGCCTCAGCCACACCGCCAAAACCAATCGCATAGGCAGAAGAAATTTTGCCCTCATTATTCATGCGATGGAGGAAATTCCAGTTGCATGTCAAGTCGTTTACTTCCGGCATGAAGTTCTTGGTTGGATGATGGCGGAGGAGGTATATTTTTTGTCCGGTCTTCTTAAATTCCGGAGAAATAGCCTTGTCAGCAGGCATCGTCGTTACGCCGAAAGCAATCAAGGTAGGCGGCACGTTGATATGCTCAAATGTACCACTCATAGAGTCCTTACCGCCAATCGAAGGCAAACCGAGCTCTACCTGCATACGGAGCGCACCGAGGAGTGCCGAAAGGGGCTTTCCAAAGGTGTGTGGGTCAGCCGTCATGCGCTCAAAATACTCTTGATATGAGAAGCGCATCTTTGAGTAATCAGCACCAGTAGCAGCAACCTTCGCACATGCTTCTACAACGGCATACGCTGCACCATGATAGGGGCTCCACTCTGAGATAAACGGATTGAAGCCAAACGCCAATACGCTGGCTGTATTCGTATAGCCAAACGTAGGCAATTTCTGGATAGATACCTGATTCTCCGAAAGCTGCATCTTGCCGCCGTAAGGCATCATCACGGTCGAACGACCGATGGTAGCGTCAAAATTCTCAATCAAACCTTTCTGCGAGGTCACGTTATCGGATGCGAGCATGGTGCAGAATCGCTCTTCGAGCGTGTCGCCTGCATATTTCTGCGCAAACGGATTCTTTTTCTCTACTGCTCCAATCGTAGCATTGGCATAATGCTTAGCACCTGCCGAGTCAATAAACTCGCGGCTGATATCTGCCACCACTTCACCTTTGTAGAACTGGCGCATATGAGCCGTGTCCGTAACATCGGCTACATGAGTAACCTCCACGTTGTCTTTGCGACAATACGCTTCAAACGCTTCACGATCTTTAGCCTCAACCACAACAGCCATACGCTCTTGCGATTCGCTAATAGCCAATTCAGTAGGATTCAAGCCCGCATATTTGGTCGGTACACGATCCAAATAGATATCCAAACCATCAGCCAACTCACCGATGGCTACACTTACTCCACCTGCTCCGAAGTCATTTGATTTCTTGATGAGTCGGGTAACCTCCTCACGGCGGAACAAACGCTGGAGCTTGCGCTCTTCGGGCGCATTACCTTTCTGCACCTCGCTGCCGCAAGTGTTGAGCGAAGCCTCCGTATGCTCTTTCGATGAGCCGGTTGCACCGCCTATACCATCGCGTCCGGTACGGCCACCAAGCAAAAGAATCACATCACCTGGTGCAGGGCTTTCACGACGAACTTGGTCAGCTTTTACGGCGCCTACAACAGCACCTACTTCCAATCGCTTAGCCACATAAGAGGGATGATAAATCTCACGCACATGGGTAGTAGCCAATCCAATCTGATTACCATAACTGGAGTATCCGGCAGCGGCTTTATGTGAAATCACCTGCTGCGGCAGTTTGCCCGCCATCGTTTCTGATACCGGCTTGTAAATATCTCCTGCACCCGTTACGCGCATGGCTTGATACACGTAAGCGCGGCCAGACAACGGGTCACGAATAGCGCCGCCGAGGCAGGTACTTGCACCGCCAAACGGCTCAATCTCCGTAGGGTGATTATGCGTTTCGTTCTTAAACTGAAGCAACCATTTCTGCATCTCGCCATCCACATCCACGTTTACATAAATGGAGCAGGCGTTGTTCTCTTCGCTCACTTCCAAGTCATTGAGCAGGCCCTGCTTGCGCAAATAACGCGCACCTATGGTAGCAAGTTCCATCAAGCAAAGACTCTTTTTCTCACGACCGAGCTCCTGGCGCATGTGAAGGAACAAATCAAGACTCTCCTTCAGTTCGCGCTTCATAAACGATTCGTCAATCGTAATGGTCTGCAGCTCGGTAGTAAACGTAGTATGGCGGCAGTGGTCGCTCCAATAGGTATCCAAAATGCGAAGCTCAGTCTCGGTAGGATTGCGCTTCTCGCCTCGGAAATAGCGCACCACCTCACCTAAGTCATCGGCATTCATTGCCAATCCCCACTCCTTGCAGAATGCAGCATACGCTGATTCGGGCATATCGATAAATCCATCGAGCTTCTGCAGTGGCTTCACCTCAGCCTGCTCGCCAAGCGACAAATCGGAAAGATTCTTCTCGCGAGACTCTACAGCGTTGATATAATACTTGCGAATAGCCTGGATTGCTTCGTCAGAAATATTGTCGTCAAAAATAAGCAATCTACTGCTTCGGATTTCGATATCGGCAGAAGGATCAATCAAATGCACGCAATCTACTGCGGAAGAAGCACGTTGATCAAACTGACCGGGCAAATACTCCACTGCCAGATATTTTTTCCCTTCGAGATTCAGGCTGTCAACCACAGTATCGGTCACCGTCTCACCAAACACGCTGTAGCGGCTCTGCTCCAGCAATTCGGGCGTGAATCCGAAAAGGTCATATACATTGATATATCGGAGTTCACGAATTTGAAGCTGAAGATTATCATTCAGCTCGCGGCGCAAACTCTCGGCCTCCACACGGAAAGCCTCTTTTTTCTCGACAAATACGCGAAAATTAGCCATAATAATTGGGCGTTGATTTGTTTTTGAAAGATTAAATTTCAGTAGCGAGCACTTTCTCCGTTTGTTTCCTACGGAAATCCTCCAGTTTTGCAAGCAGCAACTCATCGTTGAGCGCAAGCATTTGGATAGCGAGCAAAGCGGCATTTTTCGAGCCGTTGATTGCTACCGTAGCTACCGGAATACCCGACGGCATCTGTACGATAGAGAGCAGTGAATCAAGACCATCGAGCGTTTTGCTTCGAACCGGAACACCTATTACAGGGAGGGTAGTTAGACCGGCAATCACGCCAGCCAAATGAGCAGCCCCACCTGCACCTGCGATAATCACACGCAAACCGCGTTCGCGGGCTGACTCTGCCCACTCCATCAATGCATGCGGAGCACGATGCGCACTTATCACGCGTTTCTCCACTTCGATACCAAACTCTTCAAGGGTGACTACAGCAGGTTCCATTACATCCCAATCGCTGCCCGACCCCATGATAACTCCTACTTTCATATAATATATATCAGGAATATAAAAATGATAAACTAAATGATGATTTGATGTTGTCCAAAGCGATTATTCCCACTCGATTGTGGCAGGTGGTTTGGAAGAAATATCGTAACAAACGCGATTAACACCCTTCACCTTATTAATAATATCATTGGAAACTTTAGCCATAAAGTCATACGGCAGATGTGCCCAATCGGCAGTCATAGCATCCGACGAAGTGACAGCCCGGAGCGCTACTGGATTCTCATAGGTGCGCTCATCGCCCATCACGCCAACCGACCTTACTTCTGAGAGTAGGATAGCTCCCGCTTGCCAAATCTGATCGTAAAGGCTCACCTCTATCTCGCCGTTTTGCATATCAGCAGGAACGCCAGCAGCCAAAACCGCACGCGCTTCTTCACCGCTCAAGCGCACCTTATATTCGCGCAAACCGCGGATGAAAATATCATCGGCATCTTGCAGCACGCGCACTTTCTCGCGGGTAATATCGCCAAGGATGCGCACAGCCAATCCCGGTCCAGGGAAAGGATGCCGCGTAATCAAATGCTCGGGCATACCCATCGAGCGTCCCACTCTGCGAACTTCGTCTTTAAATAGCCATTTCAATGGTTCGCAAAGCTGCAAGTGCATTTCTTCAGGCAGACCACCCACGTTGTGATGACTCTTTATCACCTTACCTGTGATATTGAGCGACTCTATTCGATCCGGATAAATCGTACCTTGCGCAAGCCACTTGGCATCGGTAATCTTGCGGGCTTCATCATTGAACACCTCTACAAAATCCCGGCCAATAATCTTGCGTTTTTTCTCCGGCTCAGTCACCCCGGCCAAATCCGAGAGGAAACGTTCGCTGGCATCTACGCCAATCACGTTCAGTCCGAGACATTCATAATCGCGCATCACATCTGCAAACTCATTCTTACGGAGCATACCATGATCAACGAAAATGCAGGTGAGTTGCTCACCGATAGCCTTGTTGAGCAATACGGCTACCACCGACGAATCCACACCTCCGGAGAGGCCGAGAATTACGCGGTCTGAACCAATCTGCTCGCGGAGCTCTCGTACGGTAGTCTCCACAAACGCATCTGCGCTCCACTCCTGCTTGCTGCCGCACACATCCACTACGAAATTTTTCAAGAGCAAGGTGCCCTGAAGCGAATGAAACACCTCCGGATGAAATTGCGTACCAAACACCGGCTTCTCACCGGGGATATAATATGCTGCATTCTCTACCGTCTCAGTAGAAGCTACCACATGTGCGCCTTCGGGAATACGCGTGATACTATCGCCATGCGACATCCATACCTGTGAATGGGCATCAAATCCCTTAAATAGCGGGCAGGTTGTATCAACATATGCCAGATTTTGACGTCCGTATTCGCGTGTGCCAGCACTTTCCACTTTGCCACCATAAATATGGCTCATATATTGCGCGCCATAGCAGATGCCAAGGATAGGCAGCCGACCGCGGATCTTGCTCAAATCCACATGGAAAGCGTCGTCTGCATATACGCTCAGCGGCGAACCAGAGAGTATCACACCAATCACATCGGAGTCGTCTTCGGGATATTTGTTGTATGGCAGGATTTCGCAAAACGTATCCAACTCACGTACACGACGGCCGATAAGCTGTGTGGTTTGCGATCCAAAATCCAAAATAATAATTTTCTGCATACTTGAGAAACAAGTTTCTGAGAGTATAGTATTTATGATTGTGGGAAAATGAAACCCACTCGTATTAATTAATTCTGCGAATAGTTGGGAGCTTCGCTCGTGATAGTGATATCATGCGGATGGCTCTCGTGCATACCGCTGGCGGTGATTCTTACGAATTTCGCCTGCTGAAGTTCCTCAAGGTTATGTGCACCGACATATCCCATACCCGAACGCAAACCGCCCATCAGCTGATAAATCGTCTCAGCCACCGAGCCTTTGTAAGGCACACGACCAACAATACCTTCGGGCACGAGTTTGGAAATCTTCTTTTCGCCACCTTGGAAATAACGGTCGGCGGAACCAGCTTTCATCGCATCGATAGAGCCCATACCGCGGTACGTCTTGAACTTACGGCCGTTGTAAATGATTGTATCACCAGGCGCTTCTTCGGTGCCGGCAAACATAGAGCCACACATCACGCAGCTACCACCAGCAGCAAGGGCTTTCACCACATCGCCTGAGTAACGCAAACCACCATCGGCAATTACCGGCACACCCGTTCCACGGAGTGCCTCTGCACAGTCGAAGATAGCCGAAAGTTGCGGCACACCTACGCCAGCAATAATTCGCGTCGTACAAATAGAGCCGGGGCCGATACCTACCTTCACGCCATCAGCGCCATTCTCTGCCAAATATTTGGCCGCCTCTGCTGTAGCCACATTTCCAACAACCACATCAAGGTTCGGATATGTACCTTTAATCGTACGGAGTGCATTTACGATATTCTTAGAATGCCCATGTGCAGAGTCGAGTACCACAGCATCTACTCCTTCAGCCACAAGAGCCGCCACACGATCCATAAAATCGCCCGTGATACCTACACCGGCAGCTACACGCAAACGACCTTTATCATCCTTGCACGCATTTGGAAAATCCTTCAGTTTGGTAATGTCTTTGTAAGTAATCAAACCCACGAGCTTACCATCGCGCACTACCGGCAGTTTCTCAATTCGATGCTCCTGCAGTACGCGAATCACGTTCTTCGGGTCGGCATTATCGATGGTAATGAGGTTTTCGCTCGTCATCACTTCTGCAATCAATCGACTCATATCCGTCTGAAAACGAAGGTCACGATTGGTAACAATGCCAACGAGCGTCATATCCTCATCCACCACGGGGATTCCGCCGATATGATTCTCCTGCATCATCTGCAGCGCATCGCCTACAGTCTGATGTTTGCCGATGGTGATTGGGTCGCAGATCATGCCATTCTCCGCACGTTTCACCCTACGCACTTCCGCCGCCTGCTCTGCAATCGACATATTCTTATGAATGACACCGATGCCACCCTCGCGGGCCAAAGAGATTGCCATCGTTGATTCCGTTACGGTGTCCATTGCGGCAGACACTACCGGGATATTCAGATGGATGTTTCGGGAAAACTGACCGCGGAGATTCACCTCACGGGGCAGCACTTCGGAATAAGCAGGAACGAGCAACACATCATCAAACGTCAAGCCCTCCTGAACGATTCGTTCGCTAATCAAAGACATATCTGTAGGATTTATATTTTGAACAATTCTAATTATTATAATTCGTGGTCACAATAGAAGCAACGCGTAACGCCCTCCCGATCCACATACGCTTTCTTCTCAACGGGCTCCGTCACAGAGATGCAACGGTCGTTGTGGCAAAGCTTAGTAGTAGTGAACGTTTGCGGCTGATTGGGAAGGTCTTGCTCTTTCCATTGTAGAAGCGTGTAGATAATGGCTTTGCGCACATACTTACCATTCTCCACTTGGCGGAAATAAGCAGCTCGAGGATCATTATCTACGCCTACCGTTATCTCGTTCACGCGCGGAAGCGGGTGCATCACAATCATATCGGACTTAGCCAACTTCATCTTTTCTTCATCGAGGATAAAACTGTCTTTCAATCGCTCATATTCAGCTTGGTCGGCAAAACGCTCTTGCTGAACGCGCGTCATATACAAAACGTCCACCAGCGGCATTGCCTCTTCGAGCGTCTGCACCTCGATATAATTATCGTGAAGTTCCTGCTTCATATAATCGGGCAAACGGAGTTCCTCAGGAGAGATCAACACATATCTCGTGCCCTCATATCGGTTCATCGCCTTGATGAGCGAATGCACGGTTCGACCGTATTTGAGGTCACCGCAAAGGCCAATGGTCAGATGGTCGAAACGGCCAATCTCACGACGGATAGTGAGGAGGTCGGTCATCGTCTGCGTAGGGTGACTATGGCCGCCATCCCCTGCGTTGATGATGGGGATTCGGCTGTATTCGGATGCCACACGCGGACCGCCTTCTTTGAAATGACGCATCGCAACGATATCGGCAAACGCGCTCACCACGCGAATCGTGTCGGCTACCGTCTCACCCTTGCTTACCGAACTGCTCTTGGCATCGCTGAAGCCAAGCACCTCACCGCCCAACTCCATCATAGCTGCCGTGAAACTCAAGCGCGTACGGGTAGAGGGCTCATAAAAGAGCGTAGCCAATTTTTTGCCTTTGCATACTTCGGCATACTGCTCACGATGCTCGATGATGTCGAGCGCACGACTGATGATTTGTTCTACTTCCTGAGTAGAAAGATCGGTAGGATCAAGTAAATGACGCATATACTTACTGCTTCATCCAACTTTCGTCGGAGGGGTTATTTCTAAACTGAATCAATCCTTTCTGTTGTGCTTCGGTGATGTAGCCTTCTTTTACAGCCACTTCGGAGAGCACGTCTAAGTTACTGAGGCTCACGTTCTTCACCTTGGCTTCAGCCAAACGGTCGATCCCTTTCTGCATGCCGTAGGTAAAAATGGAAACAACGCCAAGTACATCCGCACCCGCTTCGCGGAGCACGTTCACTACCTCGATGCAGCTGCCGGCAGTAGAAATCAAGTCTTCTACCACCACCACTTTCTGCCCTTTCTCCAAACGGCCTTCAATCTGATTTCCGCGACCATGATCTTTCGCACCACTACGCACATAGCCCATCGGCAGATTGAGTTTGGTAGCGGTAATAGCTGCATGCGCGATACCGGCAGTAGAGGTGCCCATCAATACTTCAGCTTCGGGGTATTCTCTGCGAATGGTATCAGCAAGTCCATTTTCCACATCCTCGCGAACATTTACATCGCTCAACGTCAGTCGGTTGTCGCAATAAATCGGGCTCTTGATTCCACTTGCCCACGTAAACGGCTCCTCCGGACGAAGGAACACCGCCTTGATCTTAAGCAGATCACTTGCTATTTTTTCTTCTATCATATTCTCTCGGGCTCTGCCCATATTAACAATCTCAAACCTAAGCTCCTATAGGAGTATTCACTAACCAGTTATTCAAACTCGCTGACACACCTGCGATAAGCAGCTACAGGGTCTTCAGCTGCGGTGATTGGGCGCCCCACCACGATATAATCCGAACCAATCTCTTTGGCTTTCTCGGGTGTGGTGATGCGTACCTGATCGCCAACTGCACCATCAGCAAAACGGATGCCAGGCGTAACACAGAAGAAATCCTTACCGCAGGCTTCTTTCACGATACCTGCTTCCAGCGGGCTGCACACTACGCCATCCAAACCCGAATCTTTCGCGTTTTTCGCATAATGGCGCACGCAATCAGCTACCGTGCCGGGAATGAGCAAGTCACGGTTCATACGCTCCTCGCTCGTTGAAGTGAGTTGGGTGACAGCCAGCAGAATCGGTCGACTGCCATCCGCACGCGTGAGGCCCTCTAAAGCTGCCACCATCATCTCTTTCGTTCCGGCAGCATGCAGGTTGACCATATCCACATCCAAACGACTCAACACGGCCATTGCTTTCTTCACCGTATTGGGGATATCATGCAGTTTCAAGTCGAGGAAAATCTTATGTCCACGACGCTTCAACTCACGAACAATAGCCGGTCCTTCAGCATAAAAAAGTTCCATGCCTATTTTTACAAACGGTTTCTCTTCCGTAAATCGATCCAAGAATCGATACGTTTCTTCTGCGCTCGAAAAATCACACGCAATAATCACTTCTCTTTTCATATCTTTTCGGGCCATGCCCATTTTAAATTATCAATAAATAACTTTCCTCCTTGCTCCTTTGCGAGCCCCTCTAAGAGCATCCTCCTCGCCCCTTTGTAGGGCCCAAGTGCCGAACGCGAGCGTATTGTTCGTTGGTAGGAGATAGTATCTCCGTATTTAATTCACCACTCCGATAATCTCGCTCAGGTGCTCTATCCGGTTGGCAGCCATCACGTCGGGCAACGCTTCGATAATGTCTTTGCAGATTGTCGGATTGATGAGATTGGCGGCTCCTATCTCCACAGCCGAAGCGCCTGCCATCATCATCTCCACCACATCTTCTGCAGAAGAAATACCGCCGCAACCGATGATGGGAAGCGAGGTTGCTCGCGCTACCTGATTCACCATCCGAAGCGCGATGGGGAAGATACCCGGGCCGCTGTAACCGCCATAGCGATTGGCAATGATGGGTTGCCTACGACGGATGTCGATACGCATGCCGAGCATCGTATTGATTAAGCAAAGACCATCTGCTCCTGCCTCTTCACAAGCCTTCGCAATGCTGACGATATCCGTCACGTTCGGCGAAAGTTTCATGTAGATGGGCTTGCGTGTGGCTGCTTTTACGGCTCGCGTCACTTCGGCTGCCGCTTCGGGCGAAGTGCCAAAAGCCATACCACCGTTGTGCACATTCGGGCAACTGATATTCACCTCGATGATATCCACCTCCGGTGCTTGATCCATCAGCTGCGAAGTAAAGACATAATCATCGATTGAGAATCCGCTCACGTTGGCAATCACCACGCCCTTGTACAACTCACGAAGGCGAGGCAATTCATGCGCCACCACATGTTCCACTCCGGGGTTTTGCAGTCCCACAGCATTGATCATGCCATAGCCACCACACTCTGCAATACGTGGCAGCGCATTGCCATAGCGCGCTTCGCGGGTGGTGCCCTTAAACGAGATGCCACCCAAGATATTCAAGTCATATACCTGAGCAAACTCCTCGCCGAAACCATACGTTCCCGAAGCCGGAATAACCGGATTCTTCAACTCAATATTTGATAATCTTGTTTTCAAAAAAACGAAGTTTTAAAAAGTTCCATCCATTCATCTTCCTCCTCTCAACAGGGTGCGCCTGAGAGGGTCAGAGCTTCAGCTCGCTCGCTTTAAACACCGGCCCATCTTTGCAAACGCGCTTCGGGCCGTTGACGGTTTGAATAGAGCACCCCATGCAAGCACCGAAACCGCATCCCATCCGCTCTTCCATACTGAGTTCGCCATCGTGACTGACAGCCTTAGCGAGGGCACGGAGCATCGGAAGCGGGCCGCAAGCGTAGTAATACGAAGAGTAAGCAGGGAGGGCGTTGGTTACAAACCCTTTCGTGCCATACGAACCATCCACCGTGGTGACGCTCACCTCGCAGCCAAGTGCACGGAAATCCTCCTCGCTAAACACCTCCGATTGCGTATTGAAACCTAACACCACATTTACGTCCTTTCCTTGCTCACGAAGCTGCTTCGCCAACATATACATGGGCGGCACACCTACCCCACCGCCTACGAGCAACGGATGGTCGCCCGCGAGAGAGAGGTCGTAGCCATTGCCCAAATGCGTGAGCACATCGAGCTGCATCCCAGCTTGCATCGCTGCCATCGCAGCTGTACCTTTACCCACCACCTTATAAATAATAATAAGGAGTCGGTCATAGGCATCGCAAACGGATATCGGACGACGCAAAAACAGCCCCGGCAACTGTAACTCCACGAATTGGCCCGGACGAATACCGCTTACTGCAGCCGCATCGCCTTCGAGCGTCATCCGCCACACTTCTGCCGTGAGGGGCTCGTTTCGTAATATCGTAAACTGCGTTTGTTTCATTTTCTGCAAATCCATTGTCAATATCGCCCATTCATCAATCCCAAACCGGCTGTCCATACACTTCCCAACCAGCGAAGGGGGTTGCCTTACCGAGGCTGATAAACTGAGCAGGGTCGATGATATAATGCTTATCGAGGTTCATCTTCACGAACGACTGCGGCTCGCCCATACGCATGATGCGGCGAGGAGCCAAACTCATCAGTTCAATCAAACGCTCCATCGAGATGATATTCTTCTTCACGAAATAGGTGTACATCAGCGGGAAAGCGGTCTCAAGGCCCACGATTCCGAAGGCGCTCTTGGCGAGCCCTCGACTCTTCTCTTCAGCCGAATGCGGAGCATGGTCAGTAGCTATCGCGTCAATCGTGCCATCGATGATGCCCTCTATGAGCGCATCGCGGTCGGCTGCTGCCCGCAAAGGCGGGTTCATCTTCCAGCATCCGTCTTCGCGGAGGTCCATATCGGTGAGCAAGAGATAATGCGGCCCCGTCTCACACGTCACGGGCAATCCCGCGCGTTTGACTTCACGGATAAGCTGCACACTTTCCTTAGTGGAAATATGGCAGATATGAAAACGACACCCAGTCTCTTTGACAAGACGGATGTCGCGTTCTATCTCCTTCCATTCGCTCTCAGAGCAGATACCTTTGTGCTGATGCTCGAGAGCGTATTGACCCTCGTGGATGTAGCCGCCGCGGAGCAACGAATCCACCTCACAATGAGCCACGATAATGCGGTCTACGGCCTTGCAACGCACCATAGCCTCGCGCATCAAGTCCTCTGACTGCACGCCACGGCCATCGTCAGAGAAGCCTGCCACATACGGAGCCAATGCCTCGAAATCCACAAGCTCGCCGGCACCACGTTGGCCATGCGTGATGGCAGCATAGGGGTGCACACCTATCACGGCATCACGAGCTATGATATCCGTCTGCACTTTCAAATTCTCCAAACAATCGGGAACGGGATTAAGGTTAGGCATGGTAAAAACGTCAGAATACCCTGCCGCACGTGCTGCCATAGAGCCCGTACGAATCGTTTCTTTATACGAAAAACCCGGTTCGCGGAAGTGAACATGCAAGTCCACCATTGCCGGAATCGTTACCACACCATCTTTTTGCATCATACCTTAGCCTCTTTAGGGGAGAGGCAGCCCTTTTACCTGTTTACAGAGTGAGGTTCTCCTGAAAAATGCCGTTTTCTGCTACATAAGTCAAAAAACAGCCCTTTCTCCGAAATTTTCTGCAAAGGTAGTACTTTTTTTTGAATTAGACAAATATAAATAACAAAATTCTCAAAAATCTCTAAAAATATTATTTTCGTGCCTCCTCGTTCGTCAGAATATTGCTATGCGAAGCGTCTTCGTTATGTTCATATATGGTGTGCGTGGGACGCACACCCGCCCAAAAAGGGGCGCGTCTTCGTTACGTCAATATATGGTGTGCGTGAGACGCACACCCGCCTGTAAGGGGGCGTTTTCGTTATGTTCATATATGGTGTGCGTGGGACGCACACCCGCCCAAAAGGGGGCGTGTCTTCGTTATGTTCCTATATGGTGTGCGTGGGACGCACACCCGCCCCAAAGGGGGCGCGTATTGCTCGTTGACAGACGGGATTGGTCACATATTATCTGCGTCTGATATTGTCAACCTAAGAAAAAAAAAGAAAAAATCTGCTAAAACAATGGCAGAAATTTGCAGGATTCAATTTTTTTTTGTAACTTTGTAGCCGATTTTATAATGAAAGCCAATCGTTGCTCAAAACAACGATTTGTTCGACCATCGCACGTCCATCTAGCTTACATCTAGCTTACATGTACGTGCGCTGTAAGCTAGATGTAAGCTAGATGCGTTATGGATGCTCGGACAATCATCATACAAAAACAACCCGCTGTCGGGATAAATCTTCCCTCTTGTTTCCACTCCCAGCAGCCCAAAACAACAGCGGAACAAGAGGCTATAATCATGGGAAAACTCAAATCAGCAGACAGCCAGCTTTTGCATAGCGGCCGCCCATCGCGCCAAGAGCGCACCTACACGCGAATTATCAAAAAGACCAACCAAGTGCAAACGGTTACCATTAAAAATCCCCGCAAGGCCATCTCCGCCAACCAGAAGCATTCTGCCAATGCATTCTCGTTGGTCATCTCTACACTCAGCCGTTGGATACGAGAAAATAAAGCTGCTAACAGCGCTGATTATCAAGAAGTTAAGGAGCTGTTCGATAGGCAAGACCGCTACTCATCACTCCGCGGCTTTATGCTCTCGAAAGGAATGTACGAAGTGAGCGAAGATAAGCAGTCCGTCACGGTAGATATCCACGCCCGCACCATCTTCAAGACCGCATTCGGAATTGACAAAAAAGCCCCTCTCTAACTCCCGATTCTCAAAGCCTCTCCTATGCAGAAAGATAGCTGCAAAAGCAGGATAGCAGAAGAATGAAAGCACAGAGATAGCTGCAAAAGCAGAAAAATAGAAGGATGAAAGCACAGAGATAGCTGCAAGAGCAGGAAAGCAGAAGGATGAAAGCACAGAGATAGCTGCAAAAGCAGGAAAGCAGAAGGATGAAAGCGCAGAGATAGCTGCAAGGGCAGGAAAGCAGAAGGATAGAAATAAGATCAGGGGAACGTTATTATTCGGGGCTCGTGTGACGAGCCCCATGTGGATATTCGCGGATAATACACGCAGATGCTATCTGCGGCCCCCAAAAAGACGGATAACGCGCAAAAAAAACACAGCCCCGTGCCGAGGCAGGAGCTGTGGGTAGTGCTACGGGGATTCGAACCCCGGTTTACGGCGTGAGAGGCCGTTGTCCTAGACCCCTAGACGATAGCACCATAAATAAATCTATCAACAAACGCAAATGAGAAGCAAGCGAGCAACCAACGAGCGGCCATCAAGCGGCATTTCTCAATTGCGAGTGCAAAGGTACTGCTTTTTTTTGAATTGGCCAAATTTTTAAGCAAAAAAATGCAAAAAAACGTAAAAAAAGCGAAAATTCACGCGAAAATGCATAATTTTTCGCTTATTTTTTGGCGAAATGAGATTTTTTCAGTAACTTTGTCCCCAATTTGGGGCGCAAGCTCCGGAAGAACAATAAATGGAGCACAAGCTCCGCTAAAAAAACTGGGATGAAAAGCCCGCTACCATGCAAACAGACTTAGGATTCGTACGCGTGTGCGCAGCCGTGCCGCGCATGAAAGTGGCAGATGCCCACTACAACAAACAAGAAATCCTCATCCAAATTGATGAGGCAGTAAGCAAGGGAGCAGAAGTAGTCTGCTTCCCAGAATTGTGTATCACCGGCTACACGTGTGCGGACTTGTTTTTCCTCCAGCAACTGCAGCACAACACCCTTTGCGCGCTTGAGGAGATATGCGAGTACACCCGCGAGAAACCGATTATCGTGATTGTAGGCGCTCCGCTGAAGGTGGATAACAACCTCTACAACTGTGCGTTTGTGATGACCGATGGTGAAGTACTTGGCGTCGTGCCCAAAGTGAACCTGCCCAATACGGGTGAGTTTTATGAGAAACGTTGGTTTACTCCCGGCCGCAATATCACCCTCCGCACGATTGATATCTTCTCGGGCGATGTGCCGTTTGGCCCCGACCTGCTCTTCATGACGCCTCGTTTCAGCTTTGGCGTGGAACTCTGCGAAGACCTTTGGTCACCCCTACCCCCTTCTACGCAACTCGCCATCCAAGGCGCTGAGATTATTTTCAACCTCTCGTCGAGCAACTGCATCACGGGTAAACATGCTTTCCGAAGAGACATGATCACGCAGCAGTCGGCTCGCGTACATTGCGGCTATGTCTATACCTCCAGCGGCATTGGCGAGAGTACAACCGACCTCGTGTTCTCTGGTAGCACCTACATTGCCGAAAACGGCGACCTACTCGCCGAAGGCGAACGATTCCAGCAAGAATCGACCATGCTCCTGAGCGAAATCGACATCGAGCGTATCCGTACGCTCCGTCAGCGCAACACCAATTTCACCTCTGACCACCTGGGGCAATACCGCAAGATCTACCTCAACCCGCTCCGCTACACGGAGGAGACCGAGTTGCTATACCGCCGGTTGGCCCGCAATCCGTTTCTTCCGGAGGGCGAAACGCGTTTGCAATACTGCTATGATGTGCTCAAGATTCAGACGTGCGGCTTAGCCAAACGTTGGGAGCATGCGCATGCACAAACGGTAGTGCTCGGCATCAGCGGCGGACTCGATTCCACCTTGGCCCTCCTGGCTGCCTGCCTCACGGCTGACATGATGGGCGTGAGCCGCAAACAGGTGATTGGCGTTACGATGCCAGGCTTTGGTACCTCTGATCGTACCCACTCCAATGCCGTAGAGCTCATGGACGAACTCGGCATTACCCAATTTGATATCCCCATCCGAGATGCCGTTATTCAGCATTTCAAAGATATCGACCACGACATCAACATCCACGATATCACCTACGAAAACTCGCAAGCGCGCGAGCGTACGCAGATATTGATGGATATGGCCAACAAACACAACGGCATGGTGCTCGGCACCGGCGACCTCTCGGAGTTGGCGCTCGGTTGGGCCACCTACAACGGCGACCAGATGAGCATGTACGGCCTCAACGCCGGCATCCCCAAGACGCTTGTAAAGGCAGTGGTTGCCTATGCTGCTGACGAGGTTTTTGGCGGACGAATCAGCGAGATTCTCCACGATGTGATCGACACGCCCGTATCGCCGGAACTTCTGCCCACCGACAGCGAAGGACAGATAGCACAAAAAACCGAAGATAAGGTCGGACCATACGAACTCCACGATTTCTTCATTTTCTACACTCTTCGCTATGGATTCACCCGCGAGAAAATTCTCTACATGGCCGAACGCACGTTTGAAGGCGACTATAGCCCAGAGACCATCAGTTTCTGGCTCGACACGTTCATGCGCCGATTCTATCAGCAGCAATACAAACGCAGTTGTATGCCCGATGGCCCGAAAGTGACATCCGTGGGCCTCTCGCCACGAGGAGACTGGCGTATGCCGTCGGATTCGGAGATTGTTTCGTAAATTAATAGAACACCGAATTTAAAAAATCAATTTATAATAAATATCTTACTCTCTTTATGAGAAAATTTATCACTTGTTGCTTCCTTGCGCTCGCCACGTTGCTGTCAGCGCAAATCCTTGAGCCGATTCATTGGAAAGTGAGTGCCAAAGCCCTCACGGACTCCACTACGGACGTAATCATGACCGCCACCATCGATGAAGGTTGGCATCTTTACACGCAAGACATCCCCGATGGCGGACCTGTACCAACGCAGTTCAGCTATGGCGAACTGCCGCTCATCGGAAAAACGACCACCTCGGCGAAAGTGTATTCCGCTTACGATGAGAACTTCGAGATGGACCTCACGTTTTACGAAACCAAAGCTGTTTTCCATCAAACGGTTCTCACGCGAGGCGCCAAAGAGTTGACCGCAAGCGTTACTTTTATGGCGTGCAACGATCAGATGTGTCTTGCGCCTGCCACTGTGGAGAAGAAAGTGAACGTACCGGCTTTTGTAAGCGATAGCGATGACAAAGCGGCTGAAGCGGCAGCGGAGAAAACTGCCGAAGAATCGCAACTGGCTGATAATCCACAATCAAACGAAGAAGTAGTCAATCAAGTAGCTGAAGACCAACAACCAAGCGATGAAGCAGTCAATCCATCCTCTAATGAGGTAGTCGGCTCCCTCGAATCGGGCGTGAGCTTATGGAAGATTTTCATCCTTGGTTTGCTCGGCGGTTTATTAGCCATCTTCACGCCTTGCGTTTGGCCGATTATCCCGATGACTGTTTCGTTCTTCTTGAAGCGCGCTGAGAAAGCTGAGAAAGAGAAGGGCATACAGGCTTCCAAGCAAGGCATCCGCGATGCCATTCTCTATGGTATAGCCATTATCATCATCTATGTGGGCTTGGGCTTGCTCGTTACGATTATCTTCGGTGCTTCAGCACTTAACAGTCTGAGTACCAGCGCCTTAGCCAACTTGATATTCTTCGCTATCCTTGTTATTTTTGCGCTTTCATTCTTCGGTCTCTTCGAAATTACCCTTCCAGCTTCGTGGAGCAACGCGATGAACAGCAAGTCGAGCAGCACGACTGGTTTCCTCTCTATTCTCTTCATGGCGTTCACCCTCGTTTTGGTGAGCTTCAGCTGTACGGGCCCGATTATCGGCACGCTATTGGTGGAGGCTGCGAGCGGCAACTCGTGGGTAGCACCCGCTATCGGCATGTTCGGCTTTGCTTTTGCTTTGGCATTGCCTTTCTCACTCTTTGCGATGTTCCCGAGCGCACTCAAGAAAATGCCGAAATCCGGAGGATGGATGCACAGCTTTAAGGTGATTCTCGCCTTCATCGAGCTCGCCCTTTCGCTGAAATTCCTCTCGGTAGCCGACATGGCTTACGGATGGGGTATTCTACCGAGATGGCTCTTCCTTCTGCTCTGGATCATCATCTTCTTCGCGATGGGCGTGTTCCTCGTATGGAAGATTTGGGAAGTAAACAAAGTGCGTATGGCGCTTCGCATCATCCTTATTGCCCTCTCTTGGGGCTTCACCGCTTACCTTATTCCTGGCCTTTGGGGCGCTCCCGTAAAAGCCGTTTCTGCTTTTGCTCCGCCTATGCCGATTGAAGACCGCGAGGTGTTCTACGATTACGAAGAAGGCTTAGCATACGCCAAGCAGGAAGGCAAACCCGTTTTGCTCGATTTCACGGGATACGGATGCGTCAACTGCCGAAAGATGGAGGCTTATGTGCTCTCCGATGAAACGGTGAAAGAACGACTGAAAGCATATGTGCTCATTGAGCTGTACGTAGATGATAAGAACGATGGCATCGGCGAGAAAAACTCCAAAATCCAACGAGAGATTTATGGTGCTAATGCACAGCCGTATTACATTCAGCTTGATAAAAACGGACAGAAAATTTCGCAGCCATATGCCTTCTCTATCGATCCGCAAGAATTCCTCGATTGGCTGCAATATTAAGTAAGTTGATTTTGATTTTTTTGGATAAAAGAATCACATAGTTATTCCTAACATTAACAAGCTCGACCTCTTTCCTATCGGAAGGAGGTCGGGTGTTGAAAAATATGAGAAAAATCAGTAATCCTTGGCTGGGAAATCCAGCGTATGACTGCTTCGGATGCTGCCCCGACAATCCACAAGGCGCGCACATGCGCTTTTACGAAGAAGGCGACGATATCGTATCGGTTTGGCAACCGAATCAACATTTTCAATCGTGGATCAACACCCTCCACGGTGGCATTCAAGCCACTCTGCTCGATGAGATATGCGGGTGGGTTATTTTCCATAAGATGCAAACGGCAGGCGTAACAGCCAAGATGGAAATACGTTATCGCAAGCCAGTTGACACGCGACAACCTTATATAGTATTGCGCGCGCGCATACAGGAGAAAAAGCGCAACATCGTCATCGTGAAGGGCGAAATTTGGAGTGCAGAGGATGAGCTGTTGGCAGAGTGCGAATGCACGTATTTCACTTTCTCGCAGAAAGAGGCAGAAGAGAAAATGGGCTTCCTACCAAGCTCCTTATCCGACGAAGAAACGTCGCTTGAGGATATCAAAAAGCAATGCAAATAAACGACATTTTTCAGTTGTATGAGCAGCATCCGGGCATTGATGCTCTGGCAAGTATGCTCAAGAAGAAAAAAGGCGAGAATAGACTTCTTGCCCGCGATTGCTGCGGCAGTATGCCTGCTTTGGTACTCAGCGTTTTAAGCCGAAAGCTGCATCGAGATATCGTTTTTATTCTTGAAAATCAAGAAGAAGCATCTTACCTGCAGCACGATTTGGCCGTTATTCTTGGCGACGAACAAGCCTCCAAAGGTGCTTGCCATAGTTACCTCTTTCCCACTACGCATCGCATTCGGCAGAAAGGCTCAGATGAGAGTTACACCATCCAACGTACCGAAGTGCTGTCGAGGCTGAAAAGCGGTGAACAAGCTGAGCGAGAACCGATTATCATCACCACATACCCCGATGCGCTGATGGAAGAGGTGGCTTCGCAAGAGGAGCTTATGACCAACAGCCTTGTGCTCAATTGTGGGCAGACCATGAGCGAAGTGGCACTCGGCAAGCAACTCATCGAACTCGGTTTCGAGCGTGTGGATTTCGTATATGAGCCTGGTCAATATGCCATCAGAGGCGGCATTGTGGATATCTATTCGTTTGCGTATGAACTGCCGTTTCGTCTCGATTTTTTCGGCGATGAGATTGATAGTATCCGCACTTTCGACATCGAGACGCAGCTCAGTCAGCAGAAGGTGATGACGGCTGAAGTGGTAGGGGTCAAAGTGAGCAAAGGCAGCACCAAACAAGCCACACTCATGGATTACCTCCTTGCGAACACCCTCTTCGCCGCAAAAGATTTTAATTTCGCTCTGAAAACCATCGATGGCATGGGCTACAGCCAAATGGTGCAACAGATTGAGCAACATGACGCACTGGAGTTTGCGCAACATTCGTATTGGAAATCACATGCGATAGTCAATTTTGAAAGCAAACCGCAGCCCGTTTTCCGAAAGAATTTCGACCTGCTTTTCGAGGAGATTTCCACCAAGCGCGATGCCGAATACACGGTGTATATCCTCTCTGACAGCCGCAAGCAAACCGACCGCCTCGGTGCCATTTTGGATACATTCAAGGAGATGAACACGCTCGAAGATGCGCTTGATGATAGCCGCAAAGACCGCATTTTCTCTGCCGTTTACCCCACCTTGCACGAAGGTTTCGTTGACCATAAGCTGAAAGCGTGCTGCTTTACAGACCACCAAATTTTTGAGCGGTATCACAAAGTAGAGCAACGGCCTGACACCGCTCGAAAAGGTAAGGTATTGCTTACGCTCAAGGAGCTCAACCAGCTGCAAGTGGGCGATTATGTGGTGCATGTGGATCATGGTATCGGTAAGTTTGGCGGCCTTGTAAAAACGACCGTCAATGGCAAGCTGCAAGAATTGATTAAGTTGCAATACAAAGGCGGTGAGATTTTTGTGAGCATTCATTCGCTCCATCGCATTTCCAAATACAAAGGCAAAGAAGGCGGCGAGCCGACTCTCTCCAAGCTCGGCAGCGGGCAGTGGGAGCGACTCAAAGAGCGCACCAAGGAGAAGGTGAAGGATATCGCGCGTGACCTTATTAAATTATATGCCGCGCGCAAGGCTGAGAAAGGGTTTGCATTCTCAGCCGATAGTTACATGCAGCACGAACTCGAAGCCTCATTTCTTTACGAAGACACCCCCGACCAAGCGAAGGCCACCATCGACCTCAAACACGATATGGAGAGCCCCATGCCGATGGATAGACTCATCTGCGGCGATGTAGGATTCGGCAAGACGGAGATAGCAATGCGAGCTGCGTTTAAGGCGGCTTGCGACAACAAACAGACGGCTGTGCTCGTACCGACTACCGTGTTAGCGCTACAGCATTACAACTCCTTTCGCGAGCGATTTAAAAATTTTCCTGTGAGGGTTGAATACCTCAGTCGCGCAAAGACAGCCAAGCAGACGAAAGACATTCTCGCTGACCTCGAAAACGGCAAGATTGATATCTTGATTGGTACGCATAAGCTCGTAGGTAAGTCCGTTAAATGGAAAGATTTGGGATTGCTCATTATCGATGAAGAGCAGAAATTTGGTGTGGCCGTGAAGGAGAAACTCAAGACGCTCAAAGTGAATATCGACACCCTCACACTAACCGCCACTCCTATTCCTCGAACGCTCCAATTTTCGCTTCTTGGGGCGCGCGATTTGTCGGTTATGACTACTCCTCCCGCTAATCGCTACCCCATTCAGACGATGGTCATCAACCCCACTGACGAGGATATTCTGCAAGAAGCTATTCGGCAAGAGATGAGCCGTGGTGGGCAGGTGTTTTTCATCCACAACCGCGTCAGCACGCTCGATATGGTGGTGCATCAGATAGAGCGACTCTGCCCCGAAGCACGCATCGTAAAAGCCCACGGGCAGATGCCCACAGAGGAGGTAGAGCGCGTGTTAACCGACTTTATCAACTACGATTACGATGTGCTCGTTGCTACAAGCATCATCGAAAATGGAGTGGATATTCCCAACGCCAACACCATCATTATCAGTGGAGCACAGCATTTCGGACTCAGCGATTTGCACCAGATGCGCGGACGCGTGGGCAGATCAAACAAGAAAGCCTACTGCTATTTGATTGCGCCTTCGAGCGAGTTGCTCACCCCCGAAGCACGACGCCGATTAAATGCGCTTGAGACGTTTGCCGACCTCGGCAGCGGTTTTCACCTCGCGATGCAGGATCTGGACATCCGTGGAGCGGGCAATATGCTGGGTGCAGAGCAGTCGGGCTTCATCGCTGACTTGGGTTATGAAACCTACCAAAAGATTCTCAACGAAGCCGTGATGGAACTCAAAGAAGACGAATTTTCTGAGCTGTTCGATGACAATCTCAACTCCTCTCGCGGTGAGAAAAACTACGTGCAGGATTCGCAGCTGGAGACCGACCTCGAGATTGGCTTTCCCACCACTTACGTGGAGAATATTTCCGAGCGTATCAGCCTCTATCGCGAGCTTGACAGCATTCAATCAGAGGCAGCATTACAAGACTTCAAGAAGCGGTTAATCGACCGATTTGGCGTTGTGCCGGAAGCGGGCGAAGAGTTGTTGCAAGTGGTGCGACTTCGTTGGCTTTGCATGCGGCTCGGTATTGAGCGAATCATCCTCAAGCAGGGAACTATGATCATTTATTTCCCGCAAAACAACCAATCGTCGTATTATCAAAGCGAAGTATTCGGAAAGATAATCAGTTGGTGTATGAGCCGTTGGCAGCGTTGCAAAGTGCGCGATTTAGAAGGCAAACGAAGTGCCGTGATTCAAGACGTGCGCACTATCAATGGCGCATTCACCTTATTAAGTAAAATCGAATTAAGCCATACAAACGAATGAATTTTATTGGTATCATCCCAGCACGTTATGCGTCGTCTCGTTTTCCGGGCAAACCGCTTGCTATGATAGGTGGCAAGCCGATGATTCAGCGCGTATATGAACAAGCAAAAAAAGCACTGGACTATGTGGTAGTGGCTACCGACGACGAACGCATCTTTGATTGCGTGACTTCATTTGGCGGGTTGGCCGTTATGACATCTGCCGACCATCCGTGCGGCACCAACCGTTGTCAGGAAGCTTACGAACGATGCAGCTTGATGGTCAACGCTTTGATTGACAGAGGCGAGCTGCCGGAAGAGCTGCCCAACGTGAAGTGGAACTGCCATCAGGATGTGATTATCAATATCCAAGGCGATGAGCCTTTCATTCAGCCTGAACAAATAGAGGCAGTGAAAGCATGTTTCAAACTCGCAGGCGGACAAATAGCAACGCTTGTGAAGCCCTTTTCTCCGCAAGATGGCTTACAGGCGTTGCGCAATCCCAATAGCCCGAAAGTGGTGATTGCTCCGCTTAAGAAAGCAGCTGCTTTTACGAAAGTATCTGCTACTTTTTCTTTAGATGCTTCTTCAGGAGTTTCCCCTATTGCTTCTTCCGTGGCTTCGCCCGCTGATGGCATTATCGGCAAGGCGGTGTATTTCTCCCGCAGCGTGATTCCTTATCTACGCGGTGTAAAAGAGGAGGAATGGCTGCAAGAAGCTGAACGAAAAGGCAAGCCATTTTACAAGCATATCGGGCTGTATGCTTATCGTGCAGACGTGTTGACGGCAATCACTCGACTGCCACTTTCCTCGCTTGAGCAAGCCGAGAGTCTCGAACAACTGCGCTGGATAGAAAACGGTTTTGAGATTCGCGTAGCCCTCACCGAGCAACAAACCATCGGCATCGATACCCCCGAAGATTTGCAGCAAGCAGAAGCTTTCCTCAAGCTGCTGGAAGGCAAATAAACGTTGCCTTCCAAACTCCGCTCATGGTGATTTACTCACAGCCTATGGGCTTTTCGCCAAACAAACAACCAATTGTTGAACATTAAATCATGTATAAAAATAGCAAGAATGCGAAATCTGTATTTTAGTCTTTTCCTCCTGCTACTCCCCTTATTTGCCTTTGCGCAAACAGACACAACAACGACAAAAAAGAAAATTAGCTTTTCCGGTGGCATGATGCTGCATATCGGCTATCAAGGCGGCAAAGGTTGCGGATTTATAGACAACACTACCGGCCAAGAACAAACGCTCCATAGTCTCACGTATGGAATTGGTGGTCAACTCCGATTTCATCTGCTGGATCACATGCACGTGGGCACTGAAGGATATGTATCTACAATGCCGCTCAATAAGCAAGGCAAAGAATCGAATATTCGAACCGGTTGGGGTGGTATTCTATGCGGCTACTACACCACGTTCAATCGAATTCAGTTGATGACAGGAGGAACGCTCGGCGGTGGTGCACAACGCAGTTTACACGTGTTTCAACCCGCGGAAAAACAGACAACAGCAACTGAGTTAACGAATGAATCGCCCATTCTTTCTTCTGTGTTTGCAAAGAAATCGTTCTTCGTTTTTGACCCCTACATCGCCCTCGAATATGCACTTACACAACGCATTCATCTGATATTCAAACTCGATTATATGATAGCCGTACATCAACAACAGTTTCTCACTCCGAGCGGCCCCCGCTTATATGTAGGCTTCATGTTTTGCCATTAAGTTGCCCTTGCATTTTTTCAATAAGGTAGCTGGCTTTTTGAGCAATTTTTAAGAAAATAGCACGTTTTTTTGGTAATATCAAAAAATTTTTGTATCTTTGCGCCGAAATTCGTGTATTGTGTTTTCACCGTTTTGAATTACAACATTATTTAGAATAAAAATCAGTAAAGATATGGAACTTTCAGAACAAGAACAAGTACGACGCGGCTCGCTTCAGGCTATGCGCGATTTGGGCATCGATCCCTACCCTGCAGCAGAATATGAAGTGACTGGTCATTCAGTAGAAATCAAGGCAAATTATATCGACCTTCCCTCAGAAGAGAATGGTGCCGTTCAATCGCCAGTAACGCGCGAAGCCGGTAAGTGGTACACGGGTGATACCATCCGTATTGCCGGTCGCCTCATGAGCAAGCGCATCATGGGTAAAGCCTCATTTATTGAGATTCAAGACTCTAAAGGCCGCATTCAGGTGTATGTGAGCCGCGATGATATTCAGGCTCCTACGCCCGAAGGTCAAACACCCACTACAGCTGAGCAGCAGATGTATAACGTGGTATTCAAGAAACTGCTCGATATCGGTGATATTATCGGCATCGAAGGTTTTGTTTTTCGCACGCAGATGGGCGAGATTTCTGTACATGCCAAGAAACTCACCATCCTCGCCAAGTCACTCCGTCCGCTTCCAATCGTGAAGTATAAAGATGGTGTAGCGTATGATGGTTTCAACGACCCCGAGCAACGCTATCGTCAGCGTTATGTGGATTTGGTGGTCAACGAAGGGGTAAAAGACACCTTCCTCAAGCGTGCTACCATCCTCCGCACCATGCGTCGCATTTTTGATGAAGCAGGTTATACCGAGGTTGAGACGCCTATTCTGCAGCAGATTGCGGGTGGCGCAAGCGCTCGTCCGTTTATCACCCACCACAATACGCTCGACACCGATATGTATCTGCGTATCGCTACTGAGCTCTACCTCAAACGCCTTATTGTAGGCGGATTTGAGGGCGTATATGAGATTGGACGCAATTTCCGCAACGAGGGTATGGACCGCAACCACAATCCCGAGTTTACCTGCATGGAGCTCTACGTTCAATATAAAGACTACAACTGGATGATGCGCTTTACAGAGAATCTCCTCGAGCAGATTGCCATTGCTGTAAATGGCACCACCAAGGTGAAGATTGGCGAAAACGAAGTGGATTTTAAAGCGCCTTATCGCCGTTTGCCCATCCTTGATGCCATCAAAGAAAAGACAGGCTACGATCTCAGCAGCATGACCGAAGAAGAGATTCGCGAAGTGGCCAAGAAAGTGGGCGTAGAAGTGGAAGAATCGATGGGTAAAGGTAAACTCATTGATGAGATTTTTGGTGAGACTTGCGAGGGTACGTTTATCCAACCTACATTCATTACGGACTACCCTGTAGAGATGTCGCCGCTTACGAAGAGGCACCGCGATAAACCCGGTTTAACAGAACGCTTTGAGCTTATGGTCAACGGCAAAGAGCTTGCGAATGCGTATTCAGAGCTCAACGACCCCATCGATCAGTACAACCGCTTTGTGGATCAGATGAAGCTTGCCGATAAGGGCGATGACGAGGCGATGATTATCGACCACGATTTCATGCGCGCACTCGAATATGGTATGCCTACTACCTCGGGTATCGGTATCGGCATTGACCGCCTCACGATGTTCATGACCGGTCAATCCACCATTCAGGAAGTTCTTCTCTTCCCGACAATGAAGCCGGAAGTTCAGCAATAAAACATCATGAAACTGGATTTAACGAAAAAGAAGGTAGCGGTGCTTGGCGGTGGCAGTTGGGCTACAGCGTTGGCAAAGATTGTGATGAACAACGTTGAAAGCATCAATTGGTATATGCGCAAACCCGAGCAAACGCAGGAGTTTGCCGCCACAGGCAAGAATCCACATTATCTGAGTGCTATTAAATTCGATGTCAGCAGAATTCATTTCTCTAACGATATCAACGAAGTGGTAGCCAACAGTGATGTGCTCATTCTTGCAGTGCCTTCGCCTTTCCTCAAGCTCCACCTCAAGAAACTCCGCAGAAGCATCCGCAGAAAATACATTATCAGCGCCATCAAGGGTATGGTGCCAGATGAGAATATGGATGTTACAGAGTATCTGCATGTTCGCTATGAGGTACCTAACGATCAGCTCGGCATGATTGCGGGCCCATGTCATGCAGAAGAAGTGGCGATGGAGCGACTCTCCTATCTCACCATCGGTTGCACCAATCATGAACGCGCCATCGACATGTGCCAACTCTTCACTACACAGTTCGTACATACTACGCCATCCACTGACGTAATGGGGCTCGAATACTCTTCTGTAATGAAAAACGTGTTTGCTATCGCAGCCGGTATGTGTTACGCACTCAAGTATGGAGACAACTTTCAAGCCGTATTGATAAGCAACGCTATTCAGGAGATGAAACGCTTTATTGCTGCCGTTAATCCGCAAGAGCGACATGTGTCGGATTCTGCCTATTTGGGCGATTTGCTCGTAACGGCTTATTCGCAGTTTTCTCGAAATCGCCAATTTGGTAATATGATTGGCCGAGGTTACAGCGTTAAGACGGCTCAATTGGAGATGGAGATGGTAGCAGAAGGCTTTTATGGAACCAAATGCATTCACGATCTTAATCAGCGTTACCACGTGGAATTACCGATTACCGAAGCTATATATAATATTCTCTATCGCCATGCTTCTCCTACACTCGAAATCCATTCACTTACTCAAAAATTGAAATAACATCCGTTTTCGCATAATTGAAATAACATCCGTTTTCGTAAACTGAAGTAATTTTTTAGAATATGAAACTTTCCATTCAGAACGCAGCCTCGTTCATACCGTCAGGCTGCCTCGCAGCCGCAGCAGAGCAAACGGCTGCTGCCAATCAACTTCTTGAGTCCGGACAAGGTGCCGGAAGTGATTTCCTCGGTTGGGTACACCTCCCCTCCTCTATCACCGAGACTTTCCTCGACGAAGTACAGGCTACGGCCAATATCCTCCGCGAGAAAGCTGAGATTATTGTGGTAGCAGGCATCGGTGGTTCGTATCTTGGCCCGCGTGCGGTAAACGAAGCGCTCGACCACGCTTTCGGTCTCAACGGCAATAATCCTCGCATTGTATATGCAGGCAACAATATCGGCGAAGACTATTTAGCTGATTTGATGGAGTTGCTCGATGGCAAGACCTTCGGCATTATCAATATCTCCAAATCGGGCACTACGACCGAAACGGCACTCGCATTCCGTCTGCTCAAGACCATGCTTGAGAAGCAAGTAGGAAAAGAAACTGCCAAAGATTTGATTGTAGCCGTTACAGACAAGGAGAAAGGTGCAGCGCGCAAACTCGCGACCAAAGAGGGTTACAAGACGTTCGTTATTCCTGACAACGTAGGCGGCCGCTTCTCTGTACTCACTCCAGTTGGCCTCCTCGCCATTGCTTGCGCTGGTCATGATATCAAAGCGCTCGTTCGCGGTGCGCAGGACATGGAGAAGAATACGGGCGTAAACGTTCCTTACGAGCAGAATCCAGCAGCGCAATATGCAGCTATTCGCAACGTGCTCTATCAGTATGGCAAGAAGATTGAGATTCTCGTTAACTTCAACCCCAAACTCCATTATTTCATGGAATGGTGGAAGCAGCTATTCGGTGAATCAGAGGGTAAAGACCATAAGGGCATTTATCCCGCATCGGTAGATTTCACTACTGACCTTCACTCAATGGGTCAGTGGATTCAAGAGGGCGAACGCACCATCTTTGAGACGGTTGTGTCCATCGAAAAATCCAATAAGACAGTTATCGTGCCGATGGACGAAGAGAATCTCGATGGATTGAATTTCCTTGCAGGAAAACGCGTGGATGAAGTCAATAAAATGGCCGAACTCGGAACCCAACTCGCACACGTTGATGGTGGTGTTCCGAATATCCACTTGAGTTTTGAGAAGATTGATGAATACAACCTCGGTCAGTTCATCTATTTCTTCGAACGCGCATGCGGTATTTCTGGCTACATGCTCGGCGTGAATCCGTTTAATCAGCCCGGTGTAGAAGCTTACAAGAAGAATATGTTTGCTTTGCTTCACAAGCCCGGTTATGAAGCAGCATCGGAAGCTATATACGCACGCTTGAATAAGTAATTGAGAATCGTGTTCTTACGCAAGAATGCATTACACTACTTGTAAAGTTTGATGCTAAAAAAGCTGCCAGACGATTTGTCCGGCAGCTTTTATTATGCATAATTTCCATCATCTACGGATAACAATGCTTTCATTATTGAAAACGAGCGTTTACCAAGGATAGCAATGGCAATTACGACTGTTGCGATGATATTTACTCTTACCATAGCGCGAGGCTTTGCCCGCGTGGAAGGCTAAATCAATCGAGAGTCCGATATAGCCATCTGAGAATTGTGATTGCTTATACGTATTATGACCATAGCCAGCCAAATTTTTTTCATAAAAGCACTACATTTTCGTAAGATAACACGATAATATGCAGCGTATGGCATACTTTTTGTAAATTACTACGCGTGAGAGTGCTTATGAACGCACCATAATTCAGCATCAAATAAAAGTATCATAAAAAAATGAGTAATCCTATTGACATTCGCGAACTTCAAGAGCGTATTGAGCGTGAGAGTTCGTTTGTTGACGCCTTAAGCATGGGCATGAACCAAACCATCGTTGGACAAAAACACCTCGTAGAGAGCCTCTTAATAGGCTTGCTTGCTGATGGTCATATTCTGCTGGAAGGTGTACCCGGTTTGGCCAAAACGCTTGCTATCAAAACCCTAAGCGACCTTATCAAGGCTGATTTCAGCCGCATTCAGTTTACCCCCGACTTGCTCCCTGCTGACGTAATTGGTACGCAGATTTATAGCCAAAAGAGCGAGGAGTTCCGCGTGAAGAAAGGTCCTATTTTTGCCAATTTCGTGCTCGCTGATGAAATTAACCGTGCTCCTGCCAAGGTGCAATCAGCACTGCTCGAAGCCATGCAAGAGCGCCAAGTGACGATTGGTGATGAAACCTACAAACTCGCAGCTCCCTTCCTCGTATTGGCTACCCAAAACCCCATTGAGCAGGAAGGAACCTACCCGCTTCCCGAAGCGCAGACCGACCGATTCATGCTTAAGGTTGTCATCAGCTACCCCAAGAAAGAAGAAGAGCAGCAGATTATCCGCCAGAACATCATGGGCGAGAAGAAGCCGGTGCTTCCTATTCTCTCTACGGAGGATATTATCAAGGCCCGCGAAGTAGTTCGCCAAGTGTATATCGACGAGAAGATTGAGAAGTATATTGTAGATATTGTATTCGCAACCCGTTTCCCCGATAATTATGGAATGGAGGATCTGAAACAAATGATCAGTTTCGGCGGCAGTCCGCGTGCGAGCATCAACCTCGCGTTGGCAGCCAGAGCATATGCTTTCATCCATCGCAGAGGCTATGTAGTGCCTGAGGATGTGCGCGCTGTGTGCTACGATGTACTCCGTCATCGTATCGGTCTCACCTACGAAGCTGAGGCTAACAACATCACTCAAGAAGACATCATCACCGAGATTCTCAACAAGGTACAAGTACCTTAATCATTTTGCAGCAACTGAGTTGCACACATTATGACATCAGAAGATTTACTTCAAAAAGTTCGAAAGATTGAAATCAAAACGCGAGGGCTGTCAAAAAACATCTTCGCAGGCGAATACCACAGCCAATTTAAAGGCCGCGGTATGTCGTTCAGCGAGGTGCGCGAATATCAGCCCGGCGACGATGTGCGCAGTATCGATTGGAACGTGACTGCTCGTCTTTCAAGGCCTTATATCAAGGTTTTTGAAGAAGAACGCGAACTGACCGTGATGCTGCTCGTGGACGTATCAGGTAGCCGAAACTTCGGTACACTCACGCAAATGAAGCGTGACATGATTACTGAAGTAGCCGCTACCCTCGCCTTCTCCACCATCGAGAACAACGATAAAGTAGGCGTGATATTCTTCTCTGATCAAGTTGAGAAATATATTCCGCCTAAAAAGGGCAAAACGCATGTGCTGCATATTATTCGCGAACTGATCAGTTTTCAGCCGAGCTCGCAGAAGACCGATATCCAGCTCGCATTACAGTATTTCACCAATGCCCAAAAACGTCGTTGTACTGCGTTCATCATCTCCGATTTTCAAGACGAACCCATGCTCCAAACGGCTTCTTCAAAAGGTGGCTGCAAACCGCTACTGATTGCCGGAAATAAGCACGATTTGAACGCGATTCAAATCTACGACCACCGCGACGCTGAACTGCCCAATATTGGGCTTCTTAAACTCAAAGATGCGGAAACGGGCGAACGTATTTGGATAGATACTGCTGATAAACGTATTACGGAATCATATGCCAAAACGTGGCATAAAAATCAGCAAGCGCTTGACTCGCTCTTCACTAAGACCGGTACACGCAATATCTGCATCCGAACCGATGAGGATTACGTCAAGGGGCTCATGAGACTGTTCAGGTGAGTTATTATCAGAAACCACCTTTCGTTAACCTACATAATTTTTTCTTGTTTTGAATACTTTATTTGCGATATTATTGAGTGTGGTAGTTAGCGCACAAATCGACAGCACAACGCTGATGATTGGCGACCAAACAACCTTGCATTTGAGTGCTACGACCAGCCAAAACGAACATGTGCTCTTCCCAAATTTGGAAAAGGCGATTGGGCAGGAGATGACAGTAGTGGAACGCACGAACATCGACACCATTCAGGAGAAAGATGGTCGCACCACCTACCGCCAAGACCTCGTGCTTACTTCCTTCAAAGACACCTTGCTCTATATAGAACCGCTGCCGTTCGTGGTAAACGGCGATACCATCCGTTCCAACTCACTCAGCGTTAACATCATCATGCCGTTTGATAAAGCCGCTATGGACTCTTCAATGGCCATTACCGACATCAAGCCTGTGATGAAATCACCAATCTGGTGGTGGGGAATCATTCGTTGGGTACTTCTCGCTTTGCTCATCGCGGGCATTGGCGTTGGCGCATTGTTCCTCTACCTCTGGTGGGACAAACGCATGCAGCAGAAACAGGTGGTCATCAAGCCCGAACTGCTCCGTCCGTGTGATGAAGTGGCGCTTGAGAAACTCGATAAAATCAAGCAGGAGAAAGTATGGCTGGCAGGCGAACACAAACGCTATTTCTCCGAGCTCACGTTCGTCATCCGTGAGTACATCGGCCGTCGCTACGAGATTCGCTCAACCGAGAAAACATCGGATGAGACGCTTGCAGCCATCAAGCCCGTGCTAACAGCGGAGGATCAGAAAGAACTCTATGAGAAACTGCGGAAGATGCTTCAACTCGCCGACCTCGTAAAGTTCGCCAAATGGCAATCCACTCCAGACGAAAACGAGACAGCTCTCCTTGTTGCCTATCAGTTTATAAAAGAAACAAAGCCTGTTCTCACTGAAGAAGAGAAAGAAAAATATGCTCCAATGATGGATGTAGATAGCGAAGAGTTTAATAAGATTGATTAGAAAATATATTCGCAAACCAAAACTCCATCTTTTTCATTCAATGGTGGAATGAAATCATTTAAGTATAATCAGCGCTTTCGTAAGAATATTACGTTATGACTTTTGCATCACCCGGATATTTATTTTTATTACTCCTTCTTGTGCCGATTGTGTTTTGGTATATATGGGAGTTGCATAAGAGCGACGCCAGCTTGCAGCTATCGGGCATACAGAGCTTGAAAAAGCATCCCAAGTCGGCGCGCATCTACCTGCTTCATGTGCCGTTTGTACTGCGTTGTGCCGCTATCGTATTGCTCACAATCTGCCTTGCGCGTCCGCAGTTGTCCAACCGCTGGAGCAAGGAATCAACAGAGGGTATTGATATCATGATGGCTATCGATATCTCCGGCACCATGCTGGCTGAGGACCTCCGTCCGAACCGATTGGAAGCCGCCAAACAAGTGGCCACTGAGTTTGTCAACGACCGTCCAAACGACAATATCGGTTTGGTAGTGTTTGCCGGCGAGAGTTTTACGCAATGCCCGCTCACTACTGACCATGCCGTGCTCATCAACCTCTTTCAAGCCGTACGCTTCGGCATGATTGATGATGGAACGGCTATCGGCCTTGGGTTGGCGAATGCCGTCAACCGCATGAAAGACAGCCCCACCAAATCGAAGGTGGTGATTCTTTTAACGGATGGCTCCAACAACTGCGGCGATATCGATCCTATCACGGCAGCGGAGATTGCTAAAACGTTTGGCATCAGAGTGTATGCCATTGGCGTAGGCTCCAAGGGTGAGGCTCGCGTGCCATATCAGACGCCTATCGGCATACAATACACCACCACCTCCGGCCAGTTTGATGAGGGTACGCTTCGTCAGATTGCTCAAACAACGGGAGGCGAGTATTTCCGCGCCACCGACAATGCTACCCTCAAGCGCGTGTATCAAGAAATTGATCAGCTCGAAAAAACCAAGATTCGCGTACGCGAATACAGCAAACGAAGCGAGAACTTCGCACCTTTCCTTTGGGCGGCTATTTGCTGCCTGCTGCTGGAGTTGCTGCTCCGATTCGTTGTACTTCGTACTATCACTAATTAATATCAGACATGTTTAGATTCGCACATATCGAATTCTTATGGTTGCTACTGGCCATTCCCGTGCTGGTAGCTCTACATATTTGGATTACGCGCAGAAAACGCCAACAACTGCAACTGTTTGGGGACCCTGAGCTTATGGCAGAACTCATGCCGAACGCATCGAGAATCCGCCCGCACGTGAAATTCGCTCTGATGCTCACAGCCCTATCACTCCTTATAATAGGCATCGCTCGCCCGCAATACGGCACTAAAGAGCAAACGGTTAAAAGGCAAGGAATAGAGGTAATGATAGCCTTGGATATATCTAACTCCATGCTCGCGGAGGACGTAGCGCCCAACCGCCTGGAGCGCGCCAAACAGATGCTATCCAAACTTGTTGACCAGATGGTGGACGATAAGCTCGGCTTGGTCGTTTTTGCAGGCGATGCGTTTACGCAAATCCCTATCACTTGCGATTATGTGAGCGCCAAAATGTATCTGCAGAGCATCACGCCCGAATTGATTCCCGCTCAGGGTACGGCCATCGGCAAAGCCATCTCCACCTGCGTAAGTGCTTTTGGCGCAGAAGATACCGATAAGAGCCGCGCTATCATCCTCATCACCGATGGCGAAAACCACGAAGATGACGCACAAGCTGCCGCAAAAATGGCCAAGGAGAAGGGCATCCACGTGTTTGTGGTAGGTATCGGTAAACCCGAGGGAAGCCCTATTCCTGACGGACGTGGAGGATTTAAGAAAGACAGACAAGGAACAGTGGTTGTGAGCCGACTGAGCGAGGACATGTGTCAGGAAGTGGCAGCAGCGGGAGGAGGCATGTATGTACGTGCAGACAACTCCAATACCGCTACTCGAGCACTTGAGAAAGAAATTGACAAGCTCGGCAAACAGGAAATCGAGACGAAGGTTTATTCAGATTACAACGAGCAGTATCAATCCTTCATTTTCATCGCACTTTTACTGCTCGTAATCGACTTCTTCATTTTCAGCAGAAAGAATAAATCCATCAGCAGAATCAATCTTTTTGGAGATAAATAACATGAGAAAAATCGTTTTCAGCCTTCTTGCTCTGACGCTTGCGTTGCCCATGATGGCGCAGCAGGAGTTTTCGAGCGTATGGAAAGGCAACAAAGAATATAACAAGGAGAAATACGCCGAAGCTGAGGTGGAATATCGTAAAGGGTTGGAGAAAAATGCCGACTCGTTTGAGGCACATTTCAATCTTGGCGATGCGCTGTTCCGCCAAGAGAAATACGCAGAGGCGCTCAATGAATGGCAGCGTGCGGCCCAGTTCATTCAGCCAGAAGAGGGTAAATACTCGGAGGCCGATAAGAAGAAATTGGCGCAGGTTTATCACAACATGGGCAACGCGCTCTACATGCAGGAGGACTACGGCAAAGCCGTAGAAGCCTTCAAGCAGAGTTTGATAGCCAACCCTAAAGACGATGAGACGCGCTATAACCTCGTCAAGGCGCTTTCCATGCTTCAGCAACAGCAACAAGAGCAACAGCAGCAGCAAGAGCAGCAACAGCAGAAGAAAAATCAAGACAAGCAGCAGCAAGATCAGCAGCAACAGCAGCAAAACCAAGAGCAACAGCAACAAAACCAAGAGCAACAAGACGAAAATCAAGAGCAGGAACAGCAAGAGGATCAGCAGCAACAGCAGGAGGCTAACCCCAACGAGATGAATCGCGAGCAGGCTGAACAGATTCTGCAAGCCTTGCAGCAAGACGAACAAGAAACGCAAGAGAAAGCCAAGCAGCAGCAAATACAGAACTCCAAATTCCGTACAGATAAAGACTGGTAAATTACGTTATGATGAAACGATATCAAACAATAGGATTGCTTATTGTGCTCTTTATGGGAGCCATGAGCGCGTGGGCGGAAGATGTTGTCTTTCAAGCCAACGCCCCCAAGCAGGTAGTGCTCGGAAGACCCTTCCAAATCAGTTACACGGTCAACCAGCGCGCGAAGGATCTTCGTGCACCGGAAATGGTGGACTTCGATGTACTGGCAGGACCTTACACCAGCCAATCATCGAGCACCTCATTCGTCAACGGAAAACGCACTTCCGTCTTTAATCTAACCTTCACCTACACCATCATGGCGCAGAAAGAAGGCACGTTCAGCATTGCACCTGCTACCATCATGGTGGGCGGAAATCAATATCGAAGCAACGGATTGAAAATCACCGTCTTGCCGCCCGATGAAGAGGACAACAGCTCCAATGCCAACGCAGGGGGCAATAGTGCCAACGCAAGGGGCAATGGTTCTAAAAGTTCCAACAGTTCCAATAGCGGTAGCACTCTTTCCGGAGAAAATATCTTCATGAAAACCATCGTGAGCAAGACGAAGGTGAAAGAGCAAGAGTGTATCTTACTCCAATATAAGATATATTGGGCAGGCGTTGATCTCGCACAATTTACGAACAACACCAAGATTCCTGAGTTTAAGGGTTTTCTGAAGCAGGATCTTGAGCAGGGCGAGATTCAGACCAACTTAGAGCATTACAATGGCCGCAATTACAACACGGCTGTCATTTATCAGACGCTCCTATATCCTCAGCGCGCAGGTGAGGTGAAGATTGAGCCGGCCAGCTTTGAAGCCGTTCTCCGCGTGCAGAATCGCGCGCAAGTACGCTCTATCTTCGATGATTTCTTTGGCTCATATACCACTGTCACCAAGGTACTCAATGCGCCCGGTACGACAATCCAGGTGAGTAGTCTGCCCAGCGGCAAACCAGAGGGATTCTCGAGTGGTGTAGGCCAGTTCACTATCCAATCATCCATTACCAGCCAAGACATCACCACCAACGATGCCGTCACCATCCGCCTTACTATTCAAGGTACAGGCAACATGAAACTGCTGAAGACCCCCTCAGTGGATTGGCCAGAAGGGTTTGAGGTGTATGACCCTAAGGTTCAGAACAATTTCAAGAGCACGCCTTCAGGTGTAAGCGGCACCAAGTCCATTGAGTATCTGGCAATAGCACGAGCTGCAGGTGACTATACCATTCCTCCTATCCTATTCTCGTATTACGATACGCAAGCGGGCGAATACCGCGTGCTTCAAACGCCCGAATATACGGTTCACGTAGCACGTGGTGCTGCCGATCCGTCGCAGCAGACGGTGGTTAATACGTTTGTTGACAAAGAAGATATCCGTCAGCTTGGTACTGACATCCGCTATATTCACACCGCGGCATTGCCGGCAGTTCGCGAACCCCTTCTCAGCGGTTTCACTGGCCTCTGGTGGCTCTTTTACCTCGTGCCTGCCCTACTTGCATGCCTCTTGTTTGTGCTTTTCAGAAAGCGTATACGAGAGAATGCCGATGAGGCACGCGTGCGCTATAAGAAAGCCGGAAAGGTGGCGCAGAAACGGCTGAAGAAAGCCAAGAAACTGATGATCGAATCCAATGCCGCTTTCTATGAGGAAATCGAGCGTGCTGCATGGACATATCTCTCTGATCGACTGAGTATTCCTACTGCGGAGCTCAATAAGGATAATATTGCGGAGATTTTGCGCGCCAAAGGCACTGCCGAAGCGCTTATTCAGCAGGTGCGCGAAGTGCTCTCTACGGCAGAGTTTGCGCGCTATGCACCATCTGCTGCTGGCTCCATGCAAGATCTCTATAGCAACACTGAATCACTCATCAATGCACTCGAAGATGCCAAATTATAAAACGATATGAAACACATTGCAATCAAGCTCATCCATATATGTATGCTCGCGATGGTGAGCATCGGACTCGCTGCACAGACAGCATGGGAAACAGCCAATCAGCATTATGCCGATGGTCAATACGAGGAAGCGATTATCGGTTATGAAAACCTGCTTCAGGATCCGTCAGTCAGAGCAGAAGCACGCGCAGAGGTGCTCTATAATTTGGGGAATGCGTATTTTAAAACGGGCGAAAATGCACGCGCCATCCTCGCTTATGAGCGTTGCTTGCGCCTCAATCCGCGCCATCAAGACGCCCAACATAATCTTCAGTTTGCTCAGGCGCGTATTATCGATAATATTGAGGATTATCAACCATTTTTCCTCCTCCAATGGGCGCAAACAGTGCGCGGGTGGCAGGGAGAAGAAGCTTGGTTACTCTGGTCAGTTGCGCTCTTTATCCTCTGCCTTGTAGGGATGTTTATTTTCGCATTCATGCGGCAGCTGATCCTCCGCAAGACGGCATTTTACACGGGCGTGGCTGCATTCTGCTTCTCGCTCATTGCACTCTGGTGCGGACTCTCGCTTCATCATCGCGACCTAATCAAAGAAGAGGCTATTATCGTGCAGGGGGTGGTAAACGCCAAATCGTCGCCTGACAAATCCGGTACTGACCTTTTTGTGCTCCACGAGGGTACGAAAGTGCATATTGGTGACCGCGTAGGCGAATGGTGCGAGATTCGCGTGGGTAATAATATCGGCTGGATTCGTCAATCGGCACTTGAACAAATCTAATAGGCTATGGACATCTCCATCCTCCTCGCTTTCAATGGTGCCCATACGCCAGCACTCGATAAGCTCATGTGGTGGTTCAGCATGCCTACCAACGCCCTTTGGCTGACTATCTACGTACTGCTCATCATCGCTATCGTTTGGCTCTACCGAGGGCAAAACCTTACGGATTATTCAAAGGGCAATTCGTTCCGCTCGTGGCTGCCGCTCATCGGAGCGCTCGTTGCCATTGCGTTGGCAGTGGGGCTGGCTGATTACATCAGTTCAGGCATCCTCAAACCATGGGTAGGACGCTTGCGTCCCACGCACGAACCCGCACTCGACGGCATGTTGCATATCGTGAATAACTATCGAGGAGGGCTATACGGATTCCCGTCTTCCCATGCGGCAAACACGATGGCCGTCACCCTGATCGTCTGGCTACTCTGTGGCGTGCATCGGTATCGCTCAGTGGGTCGCACCACAATGCGTCCATTCATCAATGGAGCCGGTATCGCATTGCTCATCATCTACGTGCTGCCCAACTGCATCAGCCGGATCTACCTCGGTGTGCACTACCCTTCTGACGTCATCGTGGGCTTACTGATTGGGGCACTCACGGCCCTCTTTGCCTTCGGGCTGTTTAAACTGTTATTAAGGAAAATACTCATTCATTAAATCGCATATATCATGACAATTATTGGCATTGCCGGTGGAACCGGTTCGGGAAAAACAACTGTAGTAAGAAAAATCGTAGAGGCGCTGCCCGAATGCAGTGTTGCGATTATTCCGCAAGATTCGTATTATAAAGATCAGAGTCATATTCCTTTGGAGGACCGCCGGAAAACCAATTTTGATCACCCCGATGCTTTCGAGTGGCCGCTTTTCGTGAAGCAAATCCACGATTTGAAAGAGGGTCGTGCCATCGAGCAACCCGTCTATTCGTATATCATCAATACGCGGCTCAAGGAGACCATTCATATCGAACCCAAAGACGTGATTATCGTAGAGGGAATCATGGCGCTTTACGACAAGGACATGCGCGATTTGATGGACTTGAAGATATTCGTGGATACGCCTGCTGATGAACGTATGTTGCGCGTGTTCGTACGCGACATTGCAGAGCGTGACCAGCAGTTTGATATTCTTGTAGATAAATACCGCAACGTGCTCAAGCCCATGCACGATCAATATATCGAGCCCACGAAGCAGTATGCGGATATCCTCATCCCCAATGGTGGCGACAATGCCAAGGCTATCGCCATGTTGCAGCAGTACGTCCGTTCGTTCGCCCGAGAGCTCGATATGAGAAAACAATAAGTTCACTATTCTTCTGTCAATGCCCTTTGTACTGAAAAAGGTTGACTCGTTTACGGATGTCGTTTCTTAATAATCGTACATTGTTGACACGTTTCCTGAAAAGGTTGACTCGTATTTTAAATAAGAAATTATTTCTTATCGGAACTTGCGGAGGAGGCGGAGGAGCCAAACGAGGAGGATGCCGATATCGAGCCAAAAAGCGAAATGCGCACAGCGGTCGAACCAGTTGGGAGGGCGCTCTACTTCCTTCACTTCGCGGACGGTTACCGGATACGGAACGGAGTCGCGATGAACGATCCGAATGGTATCGTGCAGCAGCCTATAGCGGTACTCTACCGAGCGGTCTTTGACGAAGACCGTGTCCGCTGCAGATGGTCTCAGCGGGTTCAATGGGTTCAAATGGTATTCCGTTTGGCGGTCGCGATAAACGTACACGCTATCCAGCCGAACGTCATGTACGACCAACGTATCGCGGATGCGCACCTCCGGTACTGCCAGCAGAGACTGCTCCGAGCGGCACGAACACATACTCAGGCACACTGCCGCTATGCCCAATGCGAGCGCTATCAGAAAAACGAGGTCGCGCTTTGCAGAATTTTTTACGTGAGAAATCATACGAATAATCATAAAAAACAGTTAATAAAACAAAAATCAGTTCTTCAGAAGAAAATGGATGACCTGATGGCGGTTCTGCGTGCGGTCGGACTTACAACTCACGTGTATCCAATAAATCTGCCGGTTGGCTGTTTCCTTGATGAGCTGATGGTTATCAAAAACTTTGGATAACGACCATTATCAAAACTTAAATCTTATC
>CAMGMU010000005.1 GCA_946059305.1 uncultured Bacteroidales bacterium
AAAAAGTGTGTAAAATAGGAAGAATACTATCGCTTAATCCTTCTTCATCTTTATATATGGAAATAATGGGCAAAGACTCAAACTTTTTATAGGCAGAATAGATAGTATTGAGAATGCTTCTGTATAAACTATTCTCCAGATAAGGAGTCAGCTGTTTTTTTGATTCATATGCAGGTTGTTTAACTTTTAATTCTATAACCGGAACCTTGAACGTGTTAGTGCTGTTTTTTGCTGTTCGGACATTTAATGATTCGAAAAAAGCATTATCTTTCATATAACCATGCTTGATTCTTTGAAATATATTTCTAATGTCTTGTTCTAGAAGATTATTGAAAGACATTACCTCCTGATTGACAGTATCAAGATTCATGAATGTATTACTGATAACGGAAGCTTTCTCTCTCTTAAATTCAGATTTGTCTTGGTTAAAAATAGAGAATTGTAATCGCAATAAATTCTCAGACTCTATATAAATAGGACTCACACGTCCACTTATCGTAAATATGAAACTTTGTGATGGGTGGATTCTAAAAATGTCACTTTCGCCGGAAAAATACAAATGTATATAAAAAATATACTCGGAGTATGGTTCTTCCCGACGATAGATTTCATTGTAATGAGTTTTCTTTACTTCCTTATACAATTCAACATCTTCACTACCGTAATAAATGGTAACAGGATCTATTGAGTACCTTGCCGTTAAGTAGTTGACATATTCATCCGAATTAACACCTAGAACATATTCTTTAGGCATTGATGTAATTTCATTTTCAATTTCTTTATGAACGGCTTTAAATACAGAATCTGCCTGCCATTCATTAAAAGGATGTTCTATGTTATTACTTCTATTCATATAACTTTTTGCTTGCTTTCTTTTCCTTAAGAATACAGATATGTCACCTCTAATCTCGTAGCCTCATAGATATAAAATCTTTTGTTTGTACTCTTCTCTATGAAGCTCATTCTTTCAACTCTGCAAAACTAGGCGCATGTAGTCCAAAATCATGGGACAACTTACGTACCCTAACCTTTCTAACAATAGGCGCAACAGGCTGGCAAGCAGGTACGTTGTTTTCCTCCGTATCCTTACCGCCTTTGGATAGCGGGAGTATATGGTCGATGGTCATATCATCAAACTCGATTCTTTACCACAATACGCGCAATGGCCATCGAAACGATTGTAAATATCTCTTCTATTCATAATGTATAAGAGTTTTAGTTATTCCACTCTACCCCACGCAGGCAAGCCGGGAGTTTGTTGCCTTTAACTCTGTGATGCGCCACGCAAGCACAACATATTCCGTGCCGCGGACAATCCTTCGTGCAGGGGCAATCGATGTGATTATGAGGACAAGACATATATAATAAATAATGGGTGTTATGCTGTTATGCGTATCATTTTTACAACAAAACTACCAATTAGGGTCTGACCCTAAACTACCGATTTTTGTAAAAAGGACATCGGAACGATTGTAAAACTCTCTTCTATTCATACTTTAACTTATTTTCTACTCAATATATTTGTATCTTCAATCTTTTGTATATAATAATTCTGGCTCTTATTAAGAATCTCATTTATCCTTGTATTATCAAGCCCTAATGCTCTGAACACGCAACATATAACATACTTTCTAAGGATAAAAATATACTTTCGCATTTCGTCATCATCAGCTGTTGCACGCTCCCCCGCTAATTTAAGGTGACTATAAAGATGGCGAGTATTACAAATAATCTTTCTATCGTCATCATCCAAAGAATCTATTTTGTCAATTCCATTGAAATCATCAGCCATTTTCTCTAGATATTCCAACTCGCTAATCTTTTTCTTTACGTACCTTTCATAATAACCATTGGAAGCATTAGCGACCAATAAAAAACGAATACTCGTATAATATCCATGTGCGCATACACTATCAATAAGGTAGTTTCGAATAGGAAACAATTTTGAATCAGAATACCATATTTTAATTATGGATGCAAAATCTTCTTGTATGGTCTCATAATCAAAAAGATATGTCCAATATCGAACTTCTGTTTCTACGATTTCCTGCGGTTCAAAGATTTCAATTGGACGCCGTGCTTCATCTTTGTCATACAGCCAGAAATGTGTGTGCGTCACATGTTTCAATGTTGCGAATGACATAAACTGCTCAAAGTGCGCCAACTCTCGCCTTGCATCTTGTAATGATATTTGTTCAACATGATTAAAGAATACTGATACTTGCTGGTCAACACATAACTTCATTCCATAGTCACTATAATGAATCCGAGAGCCACCTCCAATTTCTAAAATCGTATTTTCATCAATTTTTAAACTATCAATGGGTATGAATTTCCTACTAATGTGCCATGATTCTCCATCTTCTTGGGGCGAGATTGTTTTTATTCGTATCCAATATTTTAACTCCTCAATTGCTGCTTGTACATCATAGCTTCCATTTTCGTCCCATGATGATATATGCTTCCCTATTGCCACTACCGAAGGTGTGTATGTGCCTTGAGAAAATGGCGCACTTGTCCGTTTGGACGATGTCAATACACAATCAAATAGTGAAACTTTAGCATTATCTGAGGTTAACCCCCAGATTGTTTTGTATCGTATGCTTTGGAAATTATTCTCATCAAATAACCCTATTGTTTCTAAAGATGAATGACCATCCTCTTCTATATAAAGGACGCCAGATAACTTTTTCGATAAACGTGGTATCCACCACTTTCCTAATATTTTTTCATTTTTCCCATTCAATGTTTCTTAAGCAAGCCGGGAGTTTGTTGCCCTTAGCTATGTGATGCGCCACGCAAGCGCAACATATTCCGTGCCGCGGACAATCCTTCGTGCAGGGGCAATCGAGGTGATTATGAGGACAAGACATATTATTCGGTTTTTTTATATTTCAGTTCACCTAATCTAACTCCTTCCATAAATTGCTTTGCGCTAACAGTCCAGCCAGTAGAGTTCAATCTATCTACCCCAGAGGTCATTGTTGAGATAGGATGGTACTCACCTAACGTATATTGCACGCGGAACGGCTGTGGTATTTCATTTCCCAGATTAACCAAATTTACATTTGTGACCTTGTAATAACCGTGTATCTCATGATTTATAACCGGTGCGAAATACTTTACTTTGAGTATATCAATATCCTTTGAAGGACTATGTCCGGAAGTATATTTGTCTGCCTTCCCATCTTTGAATACGGAAGAACGAGAATTAACACCCTCGCGTATCTCGCCAACAGAAGCAATCAAGAAGAGGCCACGTGGTTTTTCATCTGTGTACGCTAATCCTCTTTGAGGGATTGCAGACTCCAGCAAGGACTCAAGCGAGTGCTCATCATCTAACCATTTCTTAATTTGACCATATAAAACATCTTCCGAAGCGGTTGGATCAATCAGTAAGTCTGACTCTAAACTATGCCAATGCCCACCTGGTTTTAAGGGGAAGGCGCCAATATTGACCTCATCTACGCTGCGGTGATAATATGAACCCTCGAATTTCTCTCGGCTAATATTACCGGGATAAAGGATATATCCACCAATGACTTCTCGTTTCAGACCATCATCTGCATTTTTGCCTTGATAGTAGATGGCATCGCGGTATCTGTGCATCTGATTGATGGCATCTACTGGCGGCACATCTACACCATTCAAATATGGAATCGTAGTATCGCGCAATCGATATTTAGCATCAAAAAGATATGTATATCGCACTCCATCGTTTTTCTTGCTTAGGCACAACACGATGTCTGGACGTTGCTCGGTAGTGATAGAGCGAGTGCCTTCTATATCGGTATTCTTACTACCGATAGATTCATCACGCACATTCTCCTCATCATCAGTAGTTGCGTTGTACATAAGTGATGCCAATTGTACGTCAGGATTTTCGCTCTCGAAGAAACGCACTTCGGATTTACTGCCTTGAATGAGCGTGCGCACAAAATTACCCTCCATTCCGCTACCTTTCTTATCAATTGTAGCCTTGCCTCGAAGAATATGTTCCACCATGTTCTTTACCTTGATGAAACACCATATCTCGTAGAGCTCGGAGATGTCTTTTACCTCCAATTGCAGGATTCCTTCTTGCAGGTCGTAGCCACATTGCAGGATAATCCATTGCTCATAGATGTCGCGATATCCTGCAGCCTGCTTCATAACCAGCGAATCTTGGGTAAAGCCTCGGAATGTACCGATACCACGGAAGAAAGGATCGTTCTGGAGCGAAATCAAGGTTTCGTCCATGGCTTCAATCTCTTGCCTAATCTTCATATTATCAGCCTTCAGCACACTCAGTACATTTTGTTGTACACGTTTGAAACGGTCGGTAATACTTAAGATGGCATATTTGAGAAAACGGTTTTCGATGGTATCTTTGCTTAGATACATTTCTTCCATGCGATAGAGGTGAGCGGGTTCGTCTTTGAACTCTTCAAACTCATTCTCTAACTCGGGTGGCATATATGGCATACGTTCTGCACGTTCATAGCGCACATTGGTTTGCAGCCTGCGCTTGGGGTTCCTGATAATCAGACGTGTAGCATCCGTTATCTTAGAAAAACAGTCACGGAAGATTTGCCACCAGATTAGGTCGGTTGGTTCTTCATTACTTTGGCGGAACGTGAGATAAGTTTCCTTCAAAAACGAATATGAGAGCATGGCAAACTCCTCCTCTATGTCACGAATCACATCGCGCATATCGGTTCGGTAGTCCATCTTATAGCTCAGTACTTCTGTAGAAAAGCTCAGTTCTTTCGGTTTGCCATCCAGCAGATATTGAATGTGAATATCTGTGCGACCTACCTGATTCTTGTAGTTGATGGTACCAAAGATGATTTCGTCTTCAGCTGCTACATGCTCGTTTTTCTCACGACCAATATTAAGACTTTGCAAAACGACACCCTCGTGGAGGCATTGTACATGAAGAGGATAGTCTGTGTTTTCAAAAAAGAACGCATCCCATTCCTTAATCTCATCCGCTTTTTGCCATCCTTCATCGGGATTAGAGAAAATGCCCAAACGGAACGCAACATCTGTGTCTGAAGCACCATAGAATGACTGTTTACGAATCCATGTCTCTGGACGTTCAGTAGTAATGCACAAGTTTGTCACACACTCTTGAATGCGCTTGCCGTAGTTCTGGCAAGTGAAACGAATGATGACATCTTGGTTGCGCACCTCAAAATGCTGTATGGTGAGTGTTTCTGCCATTAGCTCCAGTAGGATACAAATTGTTTGCTATCAAGCGTTTTTGCCATTTCTACCAATTTCTTATGGGACTTGGGATAAGCTTCCGTAATCACCTCTTGCAATTCTGTAAGAATAGTTCCAATCGAGCGCTTGTCGCCCTCTATGCGCGAGAGAATCTTCATCAAGGTAAACTCATCCAACGCATCGGTAGTAGATTTGTTGGACATTAGGTGCGTTGCACTCACGTAAAGGAGAGCTTCGTTTGCAGCACGATAACCTAACTTAAACGGAGTATTATCCAGCACCTCGTTGATGGCACTAAGGTAAGATTCTACGGTATGGGAATCATTCTGCTCTGCTTGAACTCCACGAATCTCGCGGTTGATGAGAAGTTGTATCGTTTCAGAGGACATTTCCTCCATGTCATTCTCACTCTCACCGGTAAAGAACTGGTCATAGTTCACCTCATTCATTACGATGGACATAGCTCTGTCGAGCACCTTGCGCGAGAAGGAGAAAGTGGTCTCGTCCATGTTGACTGTACCCAACACAAAGAGGTTTTTCGGCAAGGTGAGTCCTTTGGTACGGAAACGCTCCGCAAGATTACTTTTCTCTTGTGAGTCTAATTTTCCGAGCAACTCAGCTATCATTCGGTCTGCCAGATTATCCGTTACTTTACCATTGGCGTCTGTGCCGTTAAACTCAGAGAAGGGTTTGATTATAGGATCTGTCTCGTATTCTCCATTCTCGATAGAGCGACTCTCAATGGCACTCAAGAACTCAGCGAAGTATTGTTCAACTGGTGCCAAGTTCATTTCGTCCAAGCAGAGGAAGAAAGGTACTTCAGGATGTTGCCAAGCTCGAGCTACGAAACGAACAAACGGAGTGAACTCATAGTGAGCACTTCCAATATTCGACTTATAACCAACAACTTCCAGCGAGTTGTGCCAGTTGGGTTTCACCTGCACCAGCTCGAAGTTTGCGGGCTTGTGCAACTGCCAACGCTCAAAGCCATTCTCAAGCGACTTTTCGTCATACTTTCGCTGTAATTCTTCCGTTACACTTGCCTGCGCCAATTTGCGCACAATACGACTTTTACCAGTTCCTGAGATGCCGGCCAACAACATAAACGGCTTTGTCCGAAGAGCTGTAAGGTAGTGAGAATAAGTTGAGGAGGAATAAGTACGAAGATAATATACCTCGTCATTTTGCTCATTCTTAGTAATCTCAATAAAATAGCGGCCCTTAAAAAAATAATTAAAAGCCTCTACACCTTTGTAAAAATCAATAACGTCACTCTTATTAGAAAGGACTGTTCCGTCGTAAATAACTATAGTATCAGCAGTTACGTCTTCTGTAATCTCGATATGCGCAACAGCAGTAGGACCAATATATGCATATTTGTTTTCCGGATTACGAAATAGACCACCTTCTGACATTTCTCTTAGTCCATCTATAGCGTTGAAATATTTTAGTACTTGCCACCAAAAACCTCGTTTTCCCTCATTAAAATAACCGCCACGAATTGGACCTAATATTGAAACGTAAGAGACATTATCTTTTTTTATAAATTTTCTCCATTCTCTTGATGCAAATAGTGCATTCCTAGCTTCAGAATTATCTGATAAAGCCTTTGCTAATGCACCGACAAGACCGCTTGAAGCATTAATGAAGTTTGCGATATTGAGTACTGGTGATTCGGTAAAGTCATTTTGACGCTTAATATTCTTACCGCCTCCCCACGAATCGTAATCCCATAAAAACGAAACAAGAAGCTCCTTATCTTCTCCATCATATGATGCCAAGTATGCTTCCGCTTTTGCCTTCAATACTTCAGGTGTTTTTTCAGCATCACTAATCTTACTATCTGCACTCGGATGGCAAGCCTCAAATTGATCATCTGAAATTCCTAATGAAATTAGTTTATTCTTATAGTTTATAAGTTCAGAATGGTACTGACTACAACAAGCTGCAACATAGAACCACTGATTAGGAATTATACAAATAGATTTTGATGAAGATACCTTTGCAGAATATTTATAGTATTCATCAACTCGGTAAAGACCAAATTGATTAAAAGCAGACATAAATTCTTTGGGCAGGCTACAATCACCCCAGTTAGCCGAGGCTATTTGTTTTGTCAATTTTTCTCGTAATGACTTGAGCTCAACAAGCTTATCCATGGTTTTCAATATTCAAAAGTTGTTCTACAATTTCTTGTGCAAGTCTCTTGATTAGAGGAACTGCAACACTATTTCCAAATTGATGGTATGCTTCTTTTTTCGATACTACAATACGAAATGGAATCTGCTCATGAGTAAGCACACTTGTATTAGGATTCTCCCAACCTGCCCCATCAATATTATAACCCTGTAATCTACCAGCTTCTACCGGAGATAAACGGCGAGGATTTAGACCGTATTCTTCTTGGTCTATAAGAATCTCGCTACCATCCTTCCAGTATCTTGCTGAAATAGTACTGCAATAACGAGCGTTAGGTAAAAATTTTGAATATCCAAACCCCCTTCCATTTGCTTTATTACGAGCCTTGCGCGCTTGATGACCTGCCCACATACGATCACTAATGGTATATTCATTTACGACAGCATTGTGGGGTTCAAAAATATCTGATAGGTGTACTTCACGTGCATCCTCTACTAAACGCTCTTTTTCGTAAATCGTATTACCGGCATTATCAATACCATACGGAAAATGAAAGTCTGCATTAGGCAGTTGTTCTAAGTCCCATGCAACTATAAAAAGACGTTCCCTATTTTGAGGAAGGCCAAAATATTTAGCATTAAGAACTTCATAATTATAGGCATAACCTAATTCGTCAAGAGTTGCTAAAATAACTCTCAAAGTATTACCATGATCATGCATTTTCAAACCTTTAACATTCTCCAAAAAAAGAACACGTGGAGCATTATTATGTTCCTTCTTATATCGAACTATGTTTGCAACATTAAAAAATAATGTACCACGCGTATCTTCAAAGCCTAATTTTTTGCCTGCAATAGAAAAAGCCTGACAAGGAAAACCACCACAACAAACATCGAAGTTTGGAATCTGTGCTGGGTCTGCTTCAGTAATATCATTATTAAAAAACCTGTAATTGTTGGCAAATAGATTAGGAGCTATTTCTGCATAGTTAGCTTCGTAGGCAATGCGCGCATTTTTATCCCACTCACTTGCAAATACACAATGACCTCCATGAGCATGCATAGCTTGGTGAAAACCACCAATACCTGCAAATAGGTCTATAAAATTAAACTCTGTCATGTAAGCTCAAAAAATTCTTTTCCGATTTCCACTTTTACGTCCAATATGACACAAATTGTTTCGTCACCAACGTTTCAGCCATTTCTGTTAGTTTCTTATTTGATTGCGGATAGACTTCTGTAATCACATTAGTCAGTTCCGACAACTTATTTCCTATTGAACGTTTATCTCCCTCTATACGAGAGAGTATTTTCATCAAAGTAAACTCATCTAATGCTTGCTCCGTAGTAATTGAAGGTTGTAGCATTCGAGCCGCGCTAACATACAACAAGGCTTCATTAGCAGCACGATAGCCAAGTTTAAAAGGTGTATTATCTAGCACTTTATTGATGGCGCAAAGAAACTTCTTTACAACCTCCGAATCGTTATCCTTGGCATCCAAGCCGCGAATATCACGGTTAATAAGATACTGAGTCAAATCCTCCGACATTTCTTCTATATCATTCTCTGTGCCGCCCACGAAGAAATTCTCATAATCTACATCATTCATTACGATGGACATTGCTCTGTCGAGCACCTTACGTGAGAAGGAGAATGTGGTCTCGTCCATGTTGACTGTACCCAACACAAAGAGGTTCTTAGGGAGAGTCAAACCTTTACCCTTAAATCGTTTACGTAAGTTTTCATCGCCTCCTGCCAAATGAGACAACATATCGTTGCAAACTTCGTCTCCAAACTCGCGGAAGGGTTTGATTATAGGATCTGTCTCGTATTCTCCATTCTCTATAGAGCGACTCTCTATGGCACTCAAGAACTCAGCGAAGTATTGCTCTACTGGTGCCAAGTTCATTTCGTCCAAGCAGAGGAAGAAAGGCACATCAGTATGGCGCCAAGCGCGAGCAACAAACTCCACAAACGGAGTGTACTCGTAATGAGCATGCCCGATATTCGATTTATAACCTACTACTTCCAAAGAATTGTGCCAGTTCGGTTTTACTTGCACTAACTCAAAGTTGGCAGGCTTATGCAATTGCCAACGCTCAAAACCCTTTTCAATAGACTGAGCATCATACTTTTGCTGCATCCATTCAGGTACACTGGCCTGCGCCAATTTGCGCACGATTCGGCTCTTTCCTGTTCCGGAGATACCTGCCAGTAATACAAATGGTTTTGTCCTTAGCGCACGCAGAATCTTTCGGTTGTCATCCTTGGTTGTATTAGTAATCTTCTGAAATTCTAACTCAGGAGAATTTTTAAACTTAAAATCCTCTTTATAGTCATATAAGCGATAATACTCTGCTTTGGTATTTATATCGTCTTCAGAAAGGGGAGCAGGAGTATCCAAAAAATGAACATCCTCTAAGCGAAAGCGGATATTAAGAATGTTAATTGGTGTTTGACCATTGTCAATCAAACCGAAATTTTTGTCATCCCCACCAATTGCACGAATTTCTTCACGCATTGACTCTATCCAACCTCGATGTTCGTATTGTTCATACGCAAATTTGGCCTCTTTCTCTGTCAAGCAATACACAGAACTGATATAGCCAAGGTAATATTTTTCTTTCTCAGCAGCGTTTCTCGTAAAAAAATGAATCTCATACGTTTTTCCTGCATGATTCCCTTTGCGGATGGGGTCAATAAAAGCATAGTGATAACCATCAATAACACGGCTATCATCCAGCAGCCATTCGTCATGACCAAAACCAACGGTTCTTTCATAAGTTTCTCCGCCTGCTTTTCCTTTAGGACCGGACGGTTTTCTCCATCCTTCTGTATTCCATACTATTCGGGCTACTTTCTTTTCCATGTGTTTTCTATGCTTCTATCTGTTTTTCAAAAAGGCAACGCCCCGAAGGTGCCAGAGGCCGACCAAAGCCCAATTCACCTACGGGGACTTGTGTTGCCGAGGGGTTGCGCGTTTTATGTGTGGTTGGTCGTTTCTGGATGAGCGCAGAGTGTCAATCAGGGAAAATCCACTCGTTGGCTATTTCCGATATCCTATCCAAATTCGGCTGGGGAGCAGCATCGGTTTGAGAGATGAGGTCATCCAACTCATACTGCTCCATGTCGTCCGAAAGAGGTATGTTACTCGGTTCATCGATTATCACTTGATGCTCGCCATCCTCTCGCCATATTGCGAGAACAGGTTGGTCGTAGCAGTCCATTTCTTGGAGGTATTCATCTACGATATCGCAGATCAGTTCCTCAAACTGTTTAATGTTTTGGATTCTTGCCATTTGTTTGGTCGTTTCTGGATAGCAATCCGATTACTTTAAAATGTTAATTATCGTGCTTAGTTCATCGCTAATAGCCAAGAGGAGTTCTGATGGTTCGTCCGCTGTCGCTATCGCCTCAATAGCATCAAGGATTTCATAAGCTGCCTGACGAGACGGAAGGTCGGCTATGCCTCTTTTCCAATCCATGTAAGGCTTTACGATGGGCGGTAATTGCCCCAAATCGAAAGCGGCTATCAGTTCAGCCGTGAAAGCATCTTGCTTTGCAAAGTAAACTTCATTCATGTTGGTCGTTTCTGGAATGATTAAATAATGTTTATGCGTGCACTACACATGCGCACACGATTTCGCCTGCAAAGATACGAAGAATTTTTGAGATAACAAAAAAAATAAGAACAAAATTATTCAAAATTATCAAAAATTAAACAACGGCCAATGGCCTATTATTTCGAGTACCGCTGTTCCCTAGCCTATTTAATGGTACAAAGAAATTTTGAGATAACAAAATATTAAGGAACAACGAGCAAGCTCTATTATCACTAAAAAAACGTAATAAGATAGAACGATGCTCGTTGTTGCCGCTAAGAAAAAAGGGTTATTTGAGGAGGAAGTGGATGACCTGATGGCGATTGCGCTCAGCGTCGGGGATAGTGCCCTTTTTACCAGCATGCTGCTTACGACTATGGTCTCGAAACAAGATGTTGAACGTCTCTTCCTTAAGAGCCTCCAACAATGCGTTTTCCGATATGTCGACTGAGAATAAATTATACATGTGCAGATGATTTTGTGAAGAGCAATGAAACTTACTCCTTCTCTCCTTGTTGTAAAGCAAAGATCGCCTTTTAATTCTCAATTTCGCGAGCAAGTTCCTCCTTGGTAGGCAGATAGGTCAGGTACTTAGCTTGAAAGATTTGTTCGCTTCCGTTCAGCACACTATATCGTGCCATATCTTCGCTAGTCTCCGAGCAAAGCAACAAGCCTACTGTTGGATTATCTCCTTCAGTACGTTTCAGCTGGTCGTACATCCGGACATACAACTCACGGTAGTGCGTCCATGGGAGCAAATTCCGACTCACTGCGTCGGAAATTCCAGATTCTCGACTCACTGCGTCGGAAATCTCCGGAAACGAACGAAAAAAACTAATGTAATTATACAAATCCTGGGATTTAAATCCCTTACCATAACGAGCAGTCAGATCGTCTGCAAGTTGCGCCACTACACGTTTGCCATACTCAGCACGCTGAGCACCACCCAACTCTTCACGAGCAATTCGCTCGCCCAGATGCCAGTTGCGGATGGTGAGTGTGTTGTTGATAGCACGGTACGCCACATGACGCGCTTCTTCAATAATCAGACAGGCGTCATTTAACAAGCTATCATACGAAGGCTGCATAATGTTCAGTTCTTGGTGCGTCATAGTAATTTGCTTATTTAATTAGTGGAGCATGCCGGACTCGAACCGAAATCGAAGATTGTGAACCTCTCGTTCTACCGGATGAGCGAATGCTCCTTAGTGAAATTCTTGTCCTTTATTCGGTATTATATTTCCGATTTTTTGCGCGAGTGCGCTTTGCGTGCGCACACGATTGAGGGTGCAAAGATACGAAGAATTTTTGAAATAACAAAATAATAAGAACAAAATTATTCAACGGCCTATGGCCTATTATCAAAATTACTCGTTCCCTCGCCTATTTAATGGTACAAAGAATTTTTGAGATAACAAAAAAAATAGAACAACGAGCAAGTTCTATTATCAACGGCATGGCCTATTACTCGTTTTATCGCGGAAGCATTCGGTTTTCAGTAATGGCATGCAATGGCTTAAAATATTTCCCCAACTTGGGGAACTTTTCCGATAAGCCAGATGCGCAGAAGCAAACTTGTTTGAGTGATGCCATGGCGAGAAAACGACTAATTTTAGGACTGATTATTGTTCAAAAAGCCGGAAATAGTAAAAAAAACAATTTTTCAGCAAAAAATATCACACAATATTTGGAGATTTCACAAAAATTTCGTACCTTTGCGACCGAAATTGCTTGCTCGTAGGATCAAGCGATTAAACTTGGGACGTTCGCTCCTCAAATAGGAAGAACACTAAACCTGAATAGGATACTAACACTATTCAAATAGAATCTAAAAGGTTTGAACGCGAAAATCCCAGTAGTAGTATTTAAATAATAACCTTAGCTGCTAATACCCCATCCTACGATTAGCCAGTTAAGAAAATAATATTTGATTTATATTTCATGGCGTATAAATATGAAACTCGTATTGACAATGAAGACGGATTGCAGGCGGTCTTGATAGCAATTCGACATTTCAACTATGATCGATTTACTTGCGTCTTGTATCAAAAGTCACGATTTGATTTAACACATGTACTTTCTTTGGACGCTGAAGTTTTGGCGGTAACTGCAAAACTCAAAGGAGAATACGCAAAATTGGTAAACGTGTCGCAAACTTTTAATAAGAGGTTTGTGCTTCCTAACAATCAGGTTTTTTCAGCTGCCAAACAACTGCTTAATAGTATTCGTTCGGGTCTTTCTGAACTGAAAAAACTATATAAATTTTTTACGCCAACCAAAACTGCATCTGTTCCTATTAGACCGATAGGGAACAGCACACCATATATTTACAATCGTTCTCAATTGGGCAATGCAGAATACATGCCATCATTATTTCCAGATGAAATAGAACCTGAGGCAAAAGAGCTCTTCCAGCATTTATTCGAATTTCTCAAGTTGATTGAAAAAGCTTTTAATTTGTGTAATGAAGTACTTCAAGAAGAGAATGAGATTCGGAAAGACTCTAAGCAATGCCATGAGCTATATATCGAATTTAAAAACGATCAATACCAAAGTATATTTTCGTTGATTAAGACTGACTGTTTTAACAAAAATATTTTGGGTATTTCAAATTCTGCTACTGAACTTCGAGAAAATAGCCCATCAGAAGAAGTCTTCTCTCAAAAAGGCTTTCATAATCTACCACACAACGACGTAATTGGTTTGGCTACAAAGGAGTTATTTGAAAAAGCCCAATACGGAGATTGTACTCCAGATGAATTAGCCCTATTTAAGGAGGATGAGACCAAAATAAAACGGGTTCGCAGCATCATACAGAATTTTGATTCATTTTTGCCGAAAGATAATAAAATAAAAGTCCCCAGTAATGCAATTGCATGTTTGCTAATTTGGGCTAAACCTTCTGAAGATTTGGCTTTTCATAAATATTTTAAAGATACTTACGAAAAGGCTGATGGGAAAAGGCAAGTCCCTACCAATTCTGCTGTCAATATAGCCAAGGGTAAGGTAGATACTAAATTATCTCCTGATTTTCAAGGGTTTGTAGCGCTTTGGGAGAATTACACTATTTAAAAATTTACTCATTCTTCCATATTATTTCATTACTTATTTAAACCACTCAGGCCGAGTGGTTTAAATTTTTTTTAAATTTTAACTATATCGGTTTAAATTTTCTTAATTGTTTTAAATCGAAAGACGATTCCGTTTAAATTTTAAGTCACTAAGTTTAAATTCACCTACTTTCATTTTAAATCTGTTTTAAAAAACATAAAAATCAATTAAAAATCATTGAAAACAAGTTTTCTTACTTTTTAGTTCAAGGCTTGCACGGATACAAATATTGTTGTAATTTTGCACTCGCTTTCGGAGAACGAACACCGGAAGTGAGTGCTTTTAGTGAAATGCAGATAGCTTGAGCACTCGGGCAACCGCTACCGGCCATGACAACAAGAAGGTAGCAGGTTGATGTTGTCATTAGTTGTTCGATTTTGTGTAACCATCTAAAAAAACAAGAAAGATGGACAATACAACTAATCAACAATTCCGATTCACAGCGGTAGTGCTGAAATCGGAGCAGGCAATGCCCGCAAGGGTGATGGTAAATCAAGAGCTGCAGAGCTGCGTGTTTTTCGTTCTGAGGGGCGGAACCGATGAGCAGCGAGAGCAACTTCAAGCGCAAATCGAGAAGGCTGTAATTTGCAAACAGAACCTCTCGCGTGGACGCAGGCAAATGATTATTTGTCGCGCCAACGATGCGCTCACCGAGGCAGCGAACATCGAGCAGTATCAACGCATACTGGCGAACGTGTTCGGAGTAAACAACCGTACCTGCGTACGCTTCATGAGGAGGATGCCGCTATGACACCGCTTGAAGAATGGCTCGACGGCATTGCCGTAGAAGACATGCTCAATGTGTCAACACGTACGTTGCAGAAATATCGTTCTTCGGGAAGGTTACCCTTCCTGAAGATCGGTAACAAAATCTTCTACAAACGCACGGACGTGGAGGCCTATTTGGAGATGCTCTACGAAGAGCAAAACGCCCACAAACGCGCGTATAATAAGAAAGGAGATGCTTATGAATAAAACATCCATGGATTTGGCCAAGCAAATGCAAACGGTGATAGAAACCACTCAGCGCAAACGTTTGCAAGGAAGTCTTTTCAGTTTCTATCGCAAGCCCGCCACCCGCGTGCTGTATTACAAAGAGGCCTCGCTCTTAGATGTGTATCATTGTCTGACCGACCCAAGGGTTGCCGGCCGCGAAACGGCTACCTTGCGCAGTCTGACGGACAAGAACCAACGGGCGGAGTTCAAGCGCAATAACTTCCCTTACTGCACCTTCTCGGGGCAGTTTGGGGAGACGCGCAAAAACGATGCCCTACAGCAGCATTCGAGTTTGATTTGCCTGGATTTCGACCATCTGAGCGACATCGATGCCGTAAAACGAACACTCCTCGCTGACACCGAACTCACCACCCTGTTGCTCTTTGTATCGCCCTCCGGAAACGGGCTGAAATGGGTAGTGCAGATTGACTTGGAACAGGCCGACCACCTCGTTTGGTTTGAGGCCATCAAGAACTACCTCAGCACCACCTATCAGCTCGAAGTTGATCCGGCCTGTAAGAACGTAGCAAGAGCCTGCTTCATCCCTTACGACCCCGAAGCGTACATCGCACCGGACTTGCTACCCGAGTTGCAACCGATACGGCAGGCGAACCCAACGCTCGATGAACTGATGCATATTGTAAAACCGATAAACATTAACGTTGAATATGAGAAATAAAGATTTTTGTAGCAAATGGGCCGGAAGGGCCGGAGGCCGTTCCAGTAGCGCTGCGCGCGTTCCAGGTAGTTCCAATGGCCCTGCGGGCGTTCCAGATGGTTCCAAGGGCCCTGCGGGCGTTCCAGAGGCCGAAGGCCGTTCCAATTGCCCTGCGGGCGGTCCAGAGGACAATAGGACGGAGATACTATCTCCTGCCAACGAACAATACAAGGGCCGCGAAGCGGCGGGCTATAGCCCTTCGGACGGGCCAAGCGCCAAGGCGCGTTCCAGGTAGAGCCAAAGGCTCTGTTCCAGAGGCCCAGAGGGCCGTTCTAGGAGCCCGATGGGCTGTTCAAGAGGCGCCTCGCGCGTTCCAATAGGCCGGAGGGGATGCAGAGTAGAAAAAAGAAAATCCCACCGCGGAAGCGGTGGGATTAATTATAGGACGGAGATAATATAGGGAGCTATCCCGTGCTGCCAATGAGCAATACAAGGGCCGCAAGAGCCTTGCGGGCGGTTCCAGTAGCCCTGCGGGCGTTCCATTAGCCAAAGGCCGGTCCAAGAGGGGAATAGGACGGAGATAATATCTCTTGCCAACGAACAATACAAGGGCCGCAAACGGCCGTTCCAGTAGCCCTGCGGGCGTTCCAGGGCCAGAGGGCGTTCCGGAGGATAATAGGACGGAGATAATATCTCCTGCCAATGAACAATACAAGGACCGCAAGAGCCCAGAGGGCGTTCCAAGGCCAAAGGCAGTTCCATTAGCGCTTCGCGCGTTCCAGATGGTTCCAGAGGGCCGGAGGCAGTTCCAGATGCGCTATGGCGCGTTCCAAGGCCAAAGGCTGTTCCAGGTAGAGCCAAAGGCTCTGTTCCAAGAGGCCGGAGGCGGTCAGGGGCGCTAAGGGCGGTTCGGGATTAGCGGCGGGTGCTGCCACCGCTGCGGGAACCACCGCCGGACGACGAGCTACGAGAGCCACCACTATATGAGCCGGACGAAGAGCTGCGAGAGCCACCACTAAACGAGCCGGACGAAGAGCTGCGAGAGCCGCCACTATATGAGCCGGACGAGGAACTGCGAGACGTGCTGCCTCCCGAGTAGGAACTGGTACGAGCAGGAGCGGCCGAACGTTGTGTAGATGAGCTCGATGAACTGCGATAGCTGCTGCTAACCGAAGAGCTGCGAGTGGCGGCAGAAGACGAGCTACGAGTAGCGGCAGAAGAGGAGCTGCGAGTAGCGGCAGAAGAAGAGCTGCGAGTAGCGGCAGAAGAAGAGCTGCGAGTAGCAGTTGAAGTAGAGGAACTGCGGGTAGCGGCAGAAGAAGAGCTGCGATAGCTGCTGCTTACAGAGGAGCTATTAGTAGCAGCAGAGCTGCGGGAAACCGAAGGCACAGCGGTACGCGAGGTGCCATTGGCAACGGCCTGACGTGTAGCCGAAGACGCAACGTTGCCTCCTCGGGTAGCGGCAGCAGTGGAGGCAGCGGAACGAGCCGAAGAAGCTGCTACACGGGTGTTTTGGCTACCATAGGTTCGATCGACTTGCGAAGCGCGCGAAGAAGAAGCATTAGTAGCTGTTCGGTTAGACGAGGCGTCCGTTCTGGAAGAAGAGGCAGCCGTTCTGGGAGAAGCGGCGCTGGCAGCCCGTGACCCTTCCGTACGAGCCGCAGCAACAGCATTACGAGTAGGTTGCAGCTGACGCGCATTCGTTACACTACGGCCATTCACCCCGCGTACGTTGGCCGTACGGCTGCTGAAGCTCTGCTCCGGGTGACGCGTTGCATAGTCGCCTCGACGATTCCTGTTGTTGTGAGCCATCTGCGCATAATGCGGAGCCGGATGGGCCGGATGACGATAGGAGCAATAGTGGTGATGATAGTGGTAGTCATAGATATGATGCCAGTAGTCATGCATAGCCCAGCAATAGAAGGGATGGTACCAATGCGGCCAATAATCCCAATACCAAAGGGAAGAATAGCAGTACCAATGGGGATTATAGAAGAACCAGTCGTAAATAAACGGATTGACGTAATATACGGGTTCTACGATATAGTTTACACCATAGAGATACTCATCACCAATGATTTGCGTAGTGATCTCATTGGTCACTTCGTCTTTCTCCACATAGATAGAAGCTACGTCTTGGAAGATATCCTTAGCCAAAACAGCCTGAATGAGAATCAGGTGTTTTTGCCCTTCAGCAGTCTCTACGATGCGTAAGTAATCTACAATGCCATCGGCATTGAGGTCGAGGTTAGAGATACGAGAGTCTTCAGAGTTCAGCGCCTGCTCAAACTCCTCGAGGTTCTTAGACTGGCCGAACAGCGTAGCAACGGCTTTCAAATCGAGGTTGGCCGAGATGTCGGCGTTGTTAGCTGTAACGGTAATGGTCTCATCCGCGCGAGCGGACCATCCGAGCGCCAATAAAAGGCTCATGAGGATGAGTGAAAAACGGGTTTTCATAATCGTTACTTTTTATGGTTAAACATTCTTGATTTAACATTCAGATGGATTCTAAAAATTCCCACTTAAGAAAAACTATTCATTATTGTGGGTAACAAAAATGCATTATTTGTCATCTTTTGGTTTCTTTTCGGCCCAAATCGTAAGTAAAATCAGTCACGTAGCTCGCTACGCTCCCTCTTTTACTTCCAATTTTTCCTCGAAAATAAATCCAAAACCTAACAAAGCTAATTTTTAGAAACCATCTTTACAATTTTCATGCCAAACGTGTTGCAAGCTTTCGTTATTGGGCTCATGACAGACACCATCTTCGCCCATATCGGTCTCCACCAGCGCATGATAGGTTCGGTCAACGGCCGCATTCGATGGCGGATTTTATTGAAGACGGGCGTAAGTTTTCGTCGCGCGTTTTCATATATCTTGACCCATGCTTCGGGATTGAAAAGTGCGGAATCATGTGTAGCTTTATAGGTGAGGAAGACGCCAATGGGCAGGAGCACAAAGCTGGAGAGCCACATGCCGGCCCAGGAAGGCCAGAGCGCCTCACGCGCCATCTTATAGCCGGTGTTGTCTATGATATAATAGATGATGAACATGACCACGCTGATTACCACGGGTGCTCCCATACCTCCCTTACGGATGATTGCTCCCAAAGGTGCTCCAATGAAGAAGAAGATGAAGCATGCAAAGGCGAGTGTGAACTTGCGATAGAGCTCCACTTCGTGCTTTCTCACGTATCGCTTAAACTCATCGAGCAAGATAGCGTTGTATTCAAACTGGTCGGACTGTGCCTTGGCTTTATCGAGCGCAGCCTGCATAGCTGCCACTTTCTGATAGGGCTCGAATCGCTCGTACAGGTCTTTGATTTGGTGGGTCTGCACCTGCTCTGCTTCTACAGGAGGCAACTGACGTCCTGCTTGGCGCTCACGACCGAAGTATTTGGAGTCAATCATATCCGAGCTCTGCTGGCGACTGCGCTGGTGAGCAAGCACCTGAACGGAGTCGATGGACTCGATGAGTTGGCCTACGTTTTTTGCCACATGTTGGTCTTGCAAGACCGACTCATCATATCGCTCAAACTCGGTAGAGAAATCGATCATGATACTCTTCATGGAGAACGATTCCCGGCGGTAAGGGATACGCTGTTTGGTATCGGTAGCTTTCTGCTGTTGCTGGTCGATATTCTCAAACGACTCCCCGTTGAACAACTTGAGTATCAAGTACTTCTTATCAGCCGTAAAATAGATCATACCGGAATCGGCCACCATCACCTTCGCATCTTTAAAGCCCTCGGAATAATCATAAATCATCATATCGTAGAGCATGCCGGTCTTGTGGTTTTTATGCTCCACATAGAAATTATACCCGCTGATGCCATCATAAAACTCGCCTTCTGGGATGTCCATCTCTGGCGATTTCTGCCTGAGAGAGAAAATGAGCGCCCAGAGTTTGGTTTGAGAAACGGGCAAGACGTTGTTAGAGAAGAAGAAAGCGCCTACACAGATGAGGGAGACAGCCACGATGAGGGATCGCATGATGCGGAAGAGCGAGATGCCAGCCGACTTCATGGCCGTCAGTTCAAACCGTTCGCCCATGTTTCCGAAGGTCATCAGCGAAGCCAGCAGTATGGCAAGCGGAAGAGCCAAAGGCACCACCGTACAGAACGCATAAACGAAGAATTCCGCCATAACCGACATCTCAATACCCTTCCCTACGAGGTCCTTCACGTGCATCCACATAAACTGCATAAGCAGGATAAGTGCGCAAATGAAGAACGTCATCAAGAAAAGCCCAAGAAAAGTCTTGAGCATATAGAGGTCGAGTTTTTTCAGACGAAAATTCATTTCTTGAGCAGGTTCTTACATGAGGTGGGTTCAAAAAAATTCCCACTTAAGAAAAACTATTCATTATTGTGGGTAAACAGCTAATTTGCGAACCCACCTCGAAGTGGGTTCGCTGGCAGGAATCAGGCCTTCGCGTTTAGCCATTCAGCGATTCAGGGATAAACGTAAGTGGCAGTAAATCAGCCGCAGAGCGGAAGACAAAGGTCTGCTCAGCCCCATATAAAATCACTTGCATGGGTGTGCGAGCAATATGCTCAAACTCCGTCATGACCTGTCGGCAAGCACCACAAGGCGAACCGGGTTGCTCCGTAAAATGGCCATCGGTAAAACAGCAGATGGCGATGGCGGTAACGGCTAATTCGGGATGTTGCGAATGCGCATAAAAGAGCGTTGTTCGTTCCGCACAAAGGCCGGAAGGATAGGCGCAATTCTCTTGATTGGTACCGCACATGATGGTACCGTCAGCAAGGCGGATGGCAGCACTTACCGCGAAACGCGAATAGGGGCTGTAAGAATGCGACACATTCGCTTTGGCGGCTTCTACCAATTCGCGAATTTCGGCTGGCAGTTCCTGTTCTTTATAAGCCGCAACCTGAGTCTGAAGGGTGAACGTTTTCAATTGGCAACATGTTTTAGATGGGGCATAAGCCCCAGGATTAATGACGAAAAAGTTCTTTCTGCGATCTTTGTCCATGCCTCTTCGGCCTGCATCTGCCTCCGTAGGCAGATTGGCTTGCATCCATACGGACAAAAAACCGGTCTGCAAAGATACTAAAAATTTTTGAATATACCTAATAATAATGCGTGTGTGCGCGAAAAAAGTCGTTTTTTTACTGCTTTTCTTGGATTTTTCTTGCACAAAACGGAAAATTTTGTTAATTTTGCGACCGATTTGTATCTTCTCTGAAGAATTCACAATCGTAATAGCATTCCAAACAAACACCTCCTCATTCATAAAACGACAACACAATGAAACGTAAAATTTCGGCCTTGGTGCTCTTCATGAGCCTCAGCCTTGGTGTAATGGCATTTGACAAACAATCGCTCGCTCAGTCACTCGATTCAGTAGCTCAGTTGCAAGCATGGCAGATTGGCAACGTAGAAGTGAAGCAAGTGCGTCAAATTCGTGGTCACTATCATGTATATACGAATCAAACGCTCGGCCATTTATCCATTTCTCCTTCCCTCCTTGACACGCTCTGCCATGTAGCGAGTAGGGAGTTGATAGGTAAGAACAGCGCTAAGGTGGTGCTCTATTCCGATGGTGTGGACCTGAGCACGCTCATCACGTCCATCCATCGCAAGCGTACAGGCAAAGGCACGCATCTCACGATTCCTGAGACCACACCTCTGATTCAGAACAGGTCTCGCGCTTATAGTGCGCCTAAGGGTTTAGACCACCGCCATATTGTCATCTACGGCAGCCATGGCATCTATTACCATCAGGGATTGGAGCGTTGGCTCTGGCAACGTGCTAAGATGTTCACCACGGTGGAAGACCTTTACACTTCGGGTTACACCCTTCCTTTCCTTGCTCCGATGCTCGAGAACGCAGGTGCAGTAGTGATGATGCCGAGAGAGCGAGACAGGCAGCTCAATGAGGTCATCGTAGATGATGCTACGGCCAATAGCGGCAGTTGGCAGCAGGCAGAAGGCGGATGGGGAGCCATCCCCGATGGCGTGTTGTTTGAGGGAGAGAACCCGTTTACCTTTGGCGGATATTCGTTTACGCAAGAGTCCGACAACGCGTTGACCTACACCCCCGAAATCCCCGAAGAGGGCGAATATGCGGTATATATATCGTACAAATCGCTGGCCAACAGCACGGATAAGGCGTTGTATCAGGTGATGCACGAGGGTGTGCTCACGGAATACAACGTCAATCAGCAGATGGGTGGCGGCACGTGGATTTACCTCGGCACCTTCCGTTTCGGCACGGATTCCACGAAGAACTACGTACGGGTGAGCAGCAGCCATTGCGGCAAGGTGCTGACGTCGGATGCCATACGCTTTGGTGGCGGCTGGGGCAATATCGCTCGTTACCCCAATAAGAACCTCATCGAGAACGTGCCTTCTGCTAAGGAAACCGGCCAAAGCAAGCGCAAGAAACAGGAGCAAGAGGCTGTTGTGCTCCCTCGTGAGCAAGCCCAAGAGATAGCCGAAGTGAGCGGTTTCCCGCGTTGGCAGGAAGCCAGTCGCTACTGGCAGCAATACAGCGGTGTGCCCGACTCCATTTATAACTACACGGGCTCCAAAAACGACTATACCGACGACTATGCCACCCGCGGCAATTGGATCAACTGGTTGGCAGGTGGTAGTGCCGTCTATCCCGATGGTGAGGGATTGGGCATTCCGGTAGAACTTGCCCTCGCTTTTCATACCGATGCCGGCACTACGCCCTGGAACGAGATTATCGGTACGCTCGCGATTTATACGAGTTGGGATGACGAGAAAAACAAGACCTACCCCACGGGTGCCACCCGTCAGTTGGCGCGCGATTTTGCCGATTATTTGCAGACGCAAATTGTGAATGATGTACGTGCACTTTATGCGCCCGAATGGACCCGACGCAGGCTCCATAACTCGAGTTACGCTGAGAGCCGTAAACCCAAAGTGCCGACCGTCTTGCTGGAGTTTCTCTCGCATCAGAATTTTGCGGATATGAAATACGGCCTCGACCCGGGTTTCCGCTTCGTGGTGAGTCGCGCTATCTACAAGTCGATGCTCCGCTTCAACCACGAGCAATACGGCACGCCATACGTGGTGCAGCCTTTGCCCGTAAAGGATTTCAGCATCCGATTCAAAGACGATAAGCAGATCGTTTTGCGCTGGAAAGAACGGGTGGATTCGCTCGAATCGACCGCCACTCCTACCTACTATGTGGTCTATACCCGACGAGCAGGTGAGGATTGGGACAACGGCCAAAAAGTGAAGACGAATGAACTCACGCTCGCGCTCGAACCGGGTGTACGATATGACTTTAAGGTGGCAGCCGGAAACGATGGCGGCATCTCTTTCCCCTCTGAGATCTTGAGTGCACACAAAGCCGCCAACGAACGCGGTAAGGTGCTGATAGTAAACGGATTCGACCGCGTAAGTGCACCCGAACATTTTGAATCCAAAGACTCCACTTATGCCGGATTCAAGCCCAACCATTTCGGTATCGGATACATGAACGAACCCATCTATATAGGGGAGCAGTTTGAGTTTGAACGCAGTTTGCCCTGGGTAACTGACGACAATTGCGGTTTTGGAACGTGCTATACCGATAAGCAGTATCTCACGCCTATCGGCAACACCTTTGACATGCCGGCTAAGCACGGAAAGGTACTCGCCGATTTGGGCTATTCGTATGTATCCTGCTCGGCTTCATCACTCGATACGATTGCAGAAGAATATGCGTTTGTAGATTTGATTTTCGGTAAGCAGAAGAAGAGCACGATTGGTACGGAAAAAATGCGTACGCAATACGAGATTTTCACGCCTCAACTGCGCAAGGTGCTAACCGCTTACAAGGGCAATCTGCTTCTGAGTGGCGCGTATATCGGCAGCGAGATGTTTGGCAAAGAGGATAAGGCGTTTACGAGCGAGGTACTCCATTATTCAGGAAGTGCCGACAAGGCCTCGAAGACGGGTGAGATTCATATGCTCAAGCCGTTTGCCAACCTTGAGGCGCAATTGGTGATGGATCTCAACGACAAGGTCCTGCCGTGTGAATCGCCCGATGGACTGAACCCCACCAATGGGGCAGTACGTATCGCGCGCTATGGCGACTCGCGTATAGGGGCGGGCGTTGCGTTTGAAGGCGATAACAAACAACTCATCTTCGGATTCGCGCTTGAGAGCCTTGAAGACTTCGATACGCTATACCAAGCGTGCGTCAATTGGTTGACGAAATAAGGTGGCGTATGCATTCCACTCACGTTCATTCGTATTGAACATCCTACAAAGCACATTTTTTAAACCCACCATAAAACTACTTTAATGGGAAAAAAGAAAAACCTGCCTCTGATAGAGGGCGTAGAAATTACAGGTGTGGCCGCAGAAGGCAAGGCCCTCACGCGCATAAACGATTGTGTGGTGTTTGTACCCTATTGTGTGCCCGGCGATATAGTGGATTTGCAGATTACAAAGAAGAAACACAGCTTTATGGAAGCGCGTGTGGAGCGTTTTGTAAAATATGCAGATAATCGTTGTGTCCCCCAATGCAGGCACTATGGCGAATGTGGCGGCTGCAAATGGCAGATCTTGCCATACGAAGAGCAACTCAAATACAAGCAGCAGCAGATCGTGGACAACCTGACGCGTATCGGTAAGATTGCTCTGCCGGAAATCCGTCCGATCATGGGTTCGAAGAAGGTTTACGAATACCGTAATAAGCTGGAATTCAGTTGCTCCGACATGAAATGGGTGTCGTGGGATACCATTCGCGAAGCTGGGGGTATTGACAACGTTGACAAAGCGTATGGCATCGGTTTTCATATCCCAGGTTGCTTCGACAAGGTGCTGGATATCGAGGAATGTCATCTGATGCCGGCATTCAACAACCGTATCCGCAACTTCGTAAGAGACTACGCCAAGACGCACGGTTTGACGTTTTACGACGAGAAGGCGCATAGCGGATTTCTTCGTTCGATTATCCTCCGCAGCAACCACAAAGGCGAGGTGATGCTCACGTTGTCGTTTGCAGAGAACCGTCCTGCCGACCGAGACGCGTTGCTCGAAGCCCTTCACCAAACGTTTCCGGAGGTAACCGCCCTCATCTGGGTGCTGAATGAGAAATTCAACGATACGATAGGCGACCTCGAGATCCATACCTATTTCGGCAACGACCATATTGTAGAAGAGATGGAGGATCTGCGGTTTAAGGTGGGCCCCAAATCGTTTTATCAAACCAATACAGAACAAGCTTACGAGCTCTACAAGGTGGCGCGCGATTTTGCCGGACTCACGGGCTCGGAGCTGGTGTTTGACCTCTATACGGGTACCGGCACGATTGCGCAGTTTGTAGCCAAGCAAGCGCGACAGGTGATTGGTATCGAATACGTGCCGGAGGCTATCGAAGATGCCAAGATTAATGCGGCATTCAACGGCATTCAGAATACCCTTTTCTTTGCGGGCGACATGAAGAAAGTGCTGGATAAATCGTTTATCGAACGCTATGGTCGGCCGGATGTGATTATTACCGACCCGCCTCGTGCAGGCATGGACGAAGATGTGGTGAAGACCATCCTCTTTGCTGCTCCCAAACGCATCGTGTATGTGAGTTGCAACCCTGCTACGCAAGCGCGTGATTTGGCTCTGATGGATGCCGATTATAAGGTTACGCGCGTGCAGCCCGTGGATATGTTCCCGCATACGCAACACGTAGAGAATGTGGTGCTACTCGAAAAACGATAGCCCTTATGGGGGAAGCAGAAAGGCCCTTATGGGGGAAAGCAGAAAGGCCCTTATGGGGGAAACAGAAAGGCCCTTATGAGGGAAGCAGAAAGACCCTTATGAGGGAAGCTGAAAGGCACTTATGAGGGAAGCTGAAAGGCCCTTATGGGGGAAGCAGAAAGAAAAAAATTGGATGAACGATGAACATGTTGTTTCTCTTTATATCATCGTGGTTGCTTGGTCTTGAGCCGCTTCATGAAGCCGGCTTTCGGGGCGAAGGCATTACGATAGCCGTAATAGATGGCGGTTTTTATGAGGTGGATCAGGATTCTGCCGCCTACCCTCCTGAGCAGATTATCGGTTGGAAAGACTTTCTCAATAGGGATTCCACATTTTTTACGGACGTCAACGAAAGCCACGGTTCGATGGTGTTATCCACCATGCTGACGGAAAAAACCGAAGGTGGTCAAGCCCTGGGTACGGCTCCGGGTGCCAATTATTTCCTGATTCGAACCGAAGATATTTATGCCGAATATCCAGGGGAGATGGACCTACTCGCGAGGGGCATTCGATATGCCGACAGCATCGGAGCGGATGTCATCACTATCTCATTGGGATACAGGCAGTTTGACGATTCTGCCGACGACTTGCAATATGAGGATATCAACGGTCAATCGGCAGTAAGCCTTGCGGCTACAGAGGCGGCACGACACGGCCGTATCGTAGTGGTGGCAGCAGGCAACGATGGGAATAACCCTTGGCATTATATTGCCGTTCCTTCAGATGCCGACAGCATCTTGTGTGTAGGTGCAGTAAGCGAAGACTCTATTGTAGCTCCCTTCTCCTCGTTTGGTCCTACGGCCGATGGTCGTGAGTTGCCTCAAGTGAGCGCCTGGGGATTCAAGAGTTTGGTATATAGCCCTATAGCGGATAGTTGCATGTACAAAAACGGTACCTCATTTGCTGCTCCGAGAATAGCCGGTATGGCGGCTTGTCTGCGGCAAGCTATGCCCCATCTCTCAGCTATGGACCTCCACCGAATGATTATCGAGTCAGCATCCAACTACCCCAATTGGGACCCTCAGATGGGGTATGGCATTCCGAATGCAGCTGCTATTTGGCAAGCCTATTCTGCTCTCCCCTCGCTTGATGACAATTCGGCAGAACCGCTCTATTTCAATCTGCAAGGCGTTCAGCTCGATAGCGCCCCCGAACATGGGTTCTATATCGAAAAAAGAGGCAACACCATTAGAAAACTGGTGCGCCCCTAAACGTCTGGTAGCAACATGGCGATTGCAAGTGATGCCGATAAGCGTTCGCTTATGCACACAAAAAAGGGAAGCTTACTGCATCGCACCGCTACAACCTCCTACCCTTGCTTCGATCAAGACCTGGGGGAGTTCAGAGGGAGCTGGTCGTGCAGGACTTCCCTATTTTGCAAATAGTCATCTGACCATTTCGGACTGCAAAGGTACTACAATTATTTGAATTACGCAAGAAAAAACCGTTTTTTTTGCAAAAATCAACCGTTTTTTTGATAAAATCAGCTAATTGGAAACAAAATTCTGCTATTTTTGATGCAGAATTATTCATTTTTGCATAAACGAAATCTTCCATTTCGGCTGTTTCGCTTAGCCTGTTCTCCTTTTATCGCATGTTAGCTCATTTTCTGCGCACATATATTCTCGATGAGCTGCCCTTTTCACCAAACGAAGGGCAGGAGGAATTGCTTGACCAATTGACGGATTTTTTGGTAGATTCCGATGCGCATAAAGCCTTCGTATTAAAAGGTTATGCGGGCACGGGTAAGACCTCGGTTGTATCCGCTCTCGTGAGGGCGCTTGAGCGCTTGCGACAACCGTGTGTAATGCTTGCTCCTACCGGACGTGCAGCCAAAGTAATAGCGGCATATTCCGGTCGTTCGGCTTACACCATTCACAAGAAGATTTATCGGCAGAAGAAATTGGGCGAGGAGCGTTTTTTGCTCAACGACAACCTGCACCAACACACCCTTTTCATCATAGATGAAGCTTCGATGATCAGTAATCAGCAGCAGTATGATTCGCCATTCGGAAGCGGAAATCTGCTGAGCGATTTGATTCAGTATGTATATAACGGCCGCGGTTGCAGTCTGCTTTTGATTGGCGATACGGCTCAGCTTCCTCCTGTTGGTCAGATTGAGTCGGCCGCCCTCCGCGAAGAGGTGTTGAGCGGCTATGGTTTGACTGTTCGAACCCACGTGCTCACACAAGTGGCTCGTCAAGCGCTCGACTCGGGCATTCTGAAAAACGCAACCGATATCCGGCAACAGTTGCAGGCGGGAGAGATTACCCTCCTACCCCATTTTTCTACGGCCGGATTCAGCGATATTCATCATCTGGCTGCTTCGAATTTCCTCGATACCATTGAGAATTCTTACCATGGGGCAGGAATGGAAAATACGGTTATCCTCACGCGCTCCAATTGGGCTACCAACAGGTATAATCAAGGCGTGAGAACGCGAATCTTATGGAAAGAAGATTTGCTATCTGGTGGTGACCGGCTTATGGTGAGCAAAAATAATTATTTTTGGACCGAACAATACGACAACCTTGATTTCCTCGCAAATGGCGATTTATTGGATGTCCTTCGCGTAAGAAATGAGCGCGAGATATATGGTTTTCATTTTGCAGATGTATCGTTAAAATCAGTTGATTACGATTACGAAATCGATGTTACGCTCTGGCTTGACACCCTCACTACCGATTCTCCCGATAAGAACTATGCGATGCAGCAGCAATTATGGCAAAAAATTGCGGAAGACTATCCAGAAATTCGCAACAAACGTGAGCTATGGAAAACCATCATGCTCTCACCTTACTATAATGCGCTTCAAGTGCGTTTTGCGTATGCAGTAACGTGTCATAAAGCGCAAGGTGGGCAATGGAAACACGTATATATCGACCCCGGCAAAGTGGATGATGAACACCTTGGCGAGGAGTTTTATCGTTGGCTATATACCGCCCTCACCCGAGCGCAAGAGCAAGTCTATCTGCTGAATTTTCCGCAAGATGAGCAGTCGTAAAGGAGAAATGTTATCTACCATTTTTCTTAAATCTACCATCCACAACACTCCACAAAACCTCCTCAATGGTTCCTCAATGAGTCTTCATCGCTCATTCATCACTCGTTTATCGCACTTTCATCGCATTACCATCGCATTACCATCGCACGTACATCTTCCGTACAACTACGTGTAATATACGTGTTCACTTCGTATAAACACAATACTGAACATTGCACGAAGAAGAGAAAAATCGCACCGAATAAATCGCAAATTGTAATTTTTTTACAAAATATTTGGTCATATCAAAAAAAAGTAGTAATTTTGCATGCCATTATAGGATTTCTCCATAGGAGGTTCTTAGAGTTAACTGAATTATTCACTAATACATTTTACTTATGAAAAAGAGATTCAACGAGTTGAGTTTGGTTGTTTTCCTCGCGTGCGCGCTTGCGGGTTGCGATGCGGGGGTCGATCTGAACAACATTGACCCATCCGTTAAGGCGGAGATGGGGTTAGCCCTTCCTGTTGGAGAATTTAGTGTCACCCTTGGTGATCTTATTCCTACTGACGAAGGTATGCTTTCTGTAAATGAAAATGGCGTTTATCAATTGAGCGCAGGGTTTGATTTTTCGCAAACCATTGATGATATTGATGTCAGCCAATACGCTGCCACCAAAGAAGAAACGCTCTTCATATCTGAAAGTTTAAACCTTCCAGCAATTGTAGGTCCGCTAACCTTGCCGCTTGAATTTGAGCTGAAAATGGGCATGGAAGGCGTCAATCAGACGCTTCAAGACGAGCGTATTGACAGTATGCGCCTGACGAGCGCTACGTTGGAAGCCAGTATCGATCAGAACTTCGGACTCTCTGCCAGCCATATTCAGAAAGCCGAACTGATTCTGTCAGACGATTTTCATCGGGCAGCCGGAAATACGATTGACTTACCGTTTACCTCGTTCAATACCCCCACGAACATTGTGCTCGATAATTTCAGCATCAATTTCCTGGAAGACCCCACCCTTCCAGCAGGCGACGACAACGTGAAAGACACCATCACGCTGACGCTTCGCTTGACGTTAAACGTGGCTGCTGGCGAGACGATTACGTTGAATTCCAACAGTAAGTTTACAGTAAACGTGAGCGTGCGTATTGATGACTACGAAGCCATTTATGGCCGCCTTGTTAGCAATACGGAAGTGGGCATTCAAGACTGTTTGGAACTGTCGGAAATGTGGGAAGGATTTAGCAACCTTCAGAATTTTCATCTCAATCTCTACGACCCGACCATCGCCTTTGATTTGACCACGAGCCTTGGCACTCCTATCCGCTTCCATCTGACTGAGCTTAAGTCTGAAAACCAAGACGGTACGGAGGTTCGTTATGCACAATTCAACGGCAGTAACGAATATGAAGTGTCGCTCCCGAATTACGTAAAAGTAACGGATTCTTACGACCAAACGGCAACTAACACCATCGTTTTCAACCGCGAAAATGGCAATATCGGCCGTTTGTTTGAAATCAGCCCTTCCCGCTTCTGCTACAACTTAGGTTTCATCCCCGAAGCACGTAACGGCTCTGATCAGCAACGCATCGTAAAGGGACGTAATTTCTTTCAAGCATCTCTCAAAATGAACATGCCGTTTGCTTTCGACGAAGGCAGTTCGTTGACTTACGCAGATACGGCAGAAGTAGATTTCAGCACATTAAGCTTTGAGGATGTGCCGGTATTGGACAGCATCATCATCAACCAGTTGCATCTCGCGCTCGGTTTGCAAAACACATTGCCGTTTGACGTAGAAGTATCGTTCGCTTTCCTTGATGCCAATAAGGAAGACTTGGACAGTCTGGCTGATACCATCCATCTCGCTGGCCCCAAAACATACGAAAACGGTGTACCCGTACCGGGTACGGGCGTTGCAGATATTGTAGTAGACAACACAAAGTTCAACCTACTCAAAGATGTACGTTATCTTGTATATAAAGTTTCTGCTAAAGATCCAGCGCCCAACACATATCCTCTCGAGCTCAAACCTGAAAATGGAATAAAGATTAAGATTGCGCTCGCTGCCGATGTAGCTGCTTATATGAACCTTGTTTTTACTGAAAATTAAGGAGGACGAAATCATGAAGAAAATTGCAAAACACATACTGGTCCTCATCTTGATGGCCATGACGAGCCTCACGATGCAGGCACAAGAAGTAAGCACCACCAATTTGCTGGAGATGGCTCCCTATCGCCATTACATCAACCCGGCATTCGAGCCTATTACAGATGGATATTTAACCCTTCCGGCTATATCTCATCTTCAGGTATATGGAGGAAATAACTCGCTGGCAATGAATAGCTTGATCATCAATAAGAAGATCAATGATGATGAGAGCAAGACGATGTGGACGCTAAATCCGGAAAGTGGCGTCAATCTGCTGGATTTATTCCATAAGACCACCTTTGCAAGAGCGCAAGCACAAGTAGCCATTTTTGGCTTCGGCACCCGACTGTTTCGTAACGGTGGTTATTTTCATTTCAATATCGATGCAAACGTGGATGCGGGCGTGGGCTTACCCCGCGATCTTTTCCGTTTTGCACTTGGCGGCATGACGGATTTAAACGGTGTAAACACCTTTGATTTAAAAGCTCTCGAATTGAGCGCACAAGCTTATTTGTCGCTTTCGATTGGCTATTCTAGACAAATAAACGATCATTGGGTTTGGGGCATGAGCGTGAAACTGCTCGATGGTATTGCCCACGCAAGCATGAAGCAAGATAATCTGGACCTTATCGCCAGCCCAGATGCTTGGACACTAAAAGGACACGGAAAAATGACCTTGGCTGGGCCATTTGATAGTTATCCGACCAATATATCAGCAGATGCCATCACCAATTGGATTAATGGCTCACCACTTGATTTCAAGAACGTTAAAAAATTGCTTACTCCCTCTGGTATTGGTCTTGCGTTTGATGCAGGTTTTACGTATAAGCCTGTCAAATACGTGAAACTATCTTTGGCTTTAACCGATATTGGTGCTATTGGATGGCTGAAAAGTTTCAATCAGGGATATAACATTAACGGCACTTTCGATGGCGTAGGTTCTATCAATTATAGCGATTATGTAGATGAAACAGGTAAGTTCAACAGCCAAATGTTGGGCGATACCCTCCTCGGTCGATTGCAAAATGTCTATAAAACAGCATTATCATCTGACGGCAAGAAGTCCAGTGATGCCATATTATCACCCCTCACGATGAAATTAAATGCTGGCGTTGATGCGTATTTTGCCAATGGAATCATCGGCCTTGGCGTATATAGCAAGACCATGCTCTTTAATTCTAAGTTTTATGAAGAAGTAACAGTTGGTGCTGCCGTTCGTCCGGCATCATGGTTTAATCTTGCTGTTTCTTATTCAATATTAAATGGCCACAGCGACAATATTGGTGCCGCTTTAGGTTTACGACTTGGCCCGCTCTCTGTCACGCTCGCAGCTGACTACATTCCGATGACGTATGCTCAAACGCCCATCAATAATACGACCTACCCCATCCCTTATAAGATGAAAGGCGTAAATGTAGAATTGGGACTTGGCTTCGTTTGGGGTTGGAGACATAACAAATCAAAACCAATAGATTTAGCACAAAATCTTTAACAACAAAACAGACAAATAATTTATTATGGGACGCGCATTTGAATATCGCAAAGCAACCAAATTAGCTCGTTGGGGTCACATGGCCCGTACGTTTACAAAAATCGGTAAAGAAATTACTATCGCTGTAAAGGCCGGTGGTCCGGACCCTGACAGCAACCCTCGTCTTCGCGTGCTCATCAAGCAGGCTAAGGATGAGAATATGCCTAAGGACAATATCGAGCGTGCTATCAAGAAAGCCACCGATAAATCCACAGAAGGTTACAAGGAAATCAATTACGAAGGCTATGGCCCACATGGTATCGCTATCTTCGTAGAAACGGCTACAGACAACAATATGCGTACGGTAGCCAACGTTCGCTCTTACTTCACTAAGCATGGCGGCAACCTCGGTACACAAGGCAGCTTGCAGTTCCTCTTTGACCGCAAGTGCGTTTTCACCACCGCTCCTAAAGAGGTGGATATGGACGAGCTTGAGCTGGAGATGATTGACTATGGAGTAGATGAACTCGGTCAGGACGAAGACGGCAATATCATCATCTATGGTGCATTTGAGAGCTACTCTGACATTCAGAGCTATCTCGAAAGCAACGGCTTCGAAATCAAGTCGGCTGAGTTTGTTCGTATTCCTAACGACCTCAAGGAGGTTACCCCTGAGCAGCGTGAGGCTGTGCAGAAACTTATCGATAAGATTGAGGAAGACGAAGACGTGCAGAACGTATTCACCAACATGGCTCCTGAAGCTGAATAAGCAGACAGATGGATATACTGAAGAAATATTTTCATCTTACCCCTCACCAAGAGCAGCAGTTCGCTGCCCTTGGTGAGCTCTATCCAGAGTGGAATCAGAAGATTAACGTAATCTCTCGCAAGGATATTGGCAATCTCTATGAGCACCATATCCTTCACTCTATGGCTATCGCCAAAATCATCCATTTTCAGCCCGGAACACGCGTCATGGATATCGGTACGGGCGGTGGATTTCCGGGTATTCCTCTCGCAATCCTTTATCCAGAAACGCATTTCACCCTTATTGATTCCATCGGAAAGAAAATCCGCGTGGCGCAAGAGATAGCATCGGCTATCGGATTGACCAACGTGGATATCCGCCAGTTGAGAGCCGAGGAAGAAAAAGGGAAATACGATTTCATCGTATCGCGAGCCGTTATGCCGCTCGGCGATTTGAAGAAACTCGTACAGAAAAACATTACCAAAGAGCAGAAAAACGCTATCCCAAACGGTTTGATTGTACTTAAGGGAGGCGACCTGCAAGCAGAACTCTTCCCATTCCGCAATATCGCAGAAGTTCAAGATATCTACGATCTGATGCCGGAGGAGTTTTTCAAAACAAAGAAAGTAATTTATCTGCCGCTGTAAGGCTATTTACGCATTTGCGCTTTCGTAATCTTACGTATCGAAATCAGCATTTTGCGCAAGCTTGCCCAGCATCGGTTTATATAAAATATTCTTACAAAAATGATAAACAAAACGCCTGTACTGCTGCTTACCGGTTATCTCGGAAGCGGCAAGACTACACTCCTGAATCGGATTCTATCCAACCAAAAAGGTATTCGTTTTGCTGTGGTAGTAAACGATATTGGAGAAGTGAATATCGACGCCGAACTCATTCAGCAAGGCGGCATTGTAGATCAAAAAGACGACAGCCTCGTTGCTTTGCAAAACGGCTGTATTTGTTGCACATTGAAGATGGATCTCGTGGAGCAACTCCACGATCTGCTCGCAATGAAGCGCTTTGATTATATCGTAATTGAAGCCAGCGGGATATGCGAACCAGCTCCTATTGCGCAAACCATCTGCTCCATGCCTACGCTCGCGCCACAGTACGTAAAAGATGGTATCGCCGAACTCGATTGCATCGTTACCATAGTTGATGCTATGCGCATGCGCGACGAGTTTGGCAATGGCGAAAACCTTATTAAAAACATCATCAAAGACGAGGATATCGAGAATCTGCTCATTCAGCAGATTGAATTCTGCAACCTCGTGCTCGTCAACAAAGCAGCCGACGTCAGTCTGCCCGAACTCAACCGCATCAAGCAGATTATCCATGCCCTTCAGCCAAAGGCTGAGATTATCGAATGCAATTACGGGGATGTGAATTTTGATAAGATTCTCAACACCAAGATGTTTGACTTCGATGATGTGGCAGGAAGTGCCGCTTGGATTCAAGCTATCGAGAATCACGATGCAGAGCAGGAAGAACAAGAGCACGATGAGGAGCACGAGCATCACCATCATGAGCACGATGAAGAGCATGAGCATCACCATCATGAGCACGATGAGGAGCATGAGCATCACCATCATGAGCACGATGAGGAGCACGAGCACCACCATCATGAGCATGATGAGGAGCATCCGGAAGGTTGCACGTGTGGGCATTGCCATCACAACGAAGAAACAGGAGAAGCAGAGGAATACGGTATTGGCACCTTTGTATATATGCGTAGAAGGCCGTTTGATCTTGGATTGTTTGACAATTTTGTAGCACGCCATTGGCCCAAAAACGTAATTCGAGCAAAGGGTATTTGCTATTTTGGAGACGAATTTGATACGTGTTACGTGTTTGAGCAAGCCGGAAAACAATTCCAACTCAGAAACGCAGGACAATGGTATGCTACCATGCCAACTGACGAGCTCGAGGACCTCATGCAGAGAGAACCAGCCGTTCGCAAAGATTGGGATGAGGAGTATGGCGACCGCATGCAGAAACTTGTATTCATCGGCCAACATCTCGATAAGAAAGCCATTGCTGCCCTTCTGGACGACTGTTTGGAATAAAAAACGACAATATTATCAGAATCACTTCATAGATATTCATATCATAGTGGAACCACTCATTATAAATGAAGACGCGCGCGTTGCGCGTGCGCGCGAGCTGTTTGTTGAAGGTTACAATTGCTGTCAGGCTGTAGCGATGACTTTCGCAGATGTATATGGCATCAGCGAGGAGTTGATGTCGCGTTTGGCGGCCGGTTTTGGCGGAGGCATCGGCAGAATGCGCGAAACGTGTGGTGCAGTATGCGGCATGGTGTTACTCGCCGGTTTGGATTCAGGCCCCTACCCCAATGCCGAAAACAAGCAGAAGAATTATGCTCAAGTGCAGGCGCTTGCCGCTGCTTTTAAGGAGCAAACGGGAAGCCTCATCTGCAAAGAATTGCTTGGGCTGAATAAAGAGCGAAAGGATGGCACATTGGCGCCCATTCAGATTTGCTCCAAACCCGACGAACGAACCGAAGCGTATTATGCCACGCGTCCGTGTTTGCAGATGGTAGAAACGGCCGTACGTATTTATTGCAGAAAACTCCAATGACGATAGCGCAAATCATATCCAACCGAATAGGCATTTCAGAAAAGCAAGTAGCCGCTGTGTTGTCCCTTCTGGATGAGGGGGCAACTGTGCCGTTTATTGCTCGATACCGCAAAGAACGCACCGGCAGCATGGACGAGATGCAGATTGCTGCTGTGATGGCCGAGCAAGAGCGTTTGGAAGAATTAATGGCGCGTAAGCAAACGATTCTCCACACCATTGAAGAGCAAGGTAAGCTGACGGATGCACTCCGGAAGCAGATTGACGACACCTGGGATGCGGCCACGCTTGAAGACCTTTATCTGCCCTACAAACCCCACCGGAAGACGCGTGCGGATATGGCACGAGAGAAGGGGCTCGAACCGCTCGCAAAGCAACTCATGGCGCAATCCCCTACCCTGCAACCCGAGCAAGCGGCTTCGCGTTTTATGCTCACCCCTGATGGCAGCCGATTGACCAAAGAAGATGCACTCCAAGGCGCAAGAGACATTATTGCCGAATGGGTGAATGAGAGTCAGAACGCGAGAAATGCCATTCGCAGAGAGTTTGATTATAGCGCGATAATCACAAGTAAGGTGGTCAAAGCCAAACAAACCGAAGAAGGAGCTGAACAATACAGCGATTATTTCGATACCAAGGATAGGTTGAGCCGTATTCAGAGCCATCGTCTGCTCGCCATGCGAAGAGGTGAAGCCGAAGGATTTCTGCGTATTGACATCTCGCCTGACCAGCAGAAAGCCATGGAGAAGCTTGACCGCATTTTCTTGAAAGGAAACAACGCATGTACGGAGCAAGTGAGCATGGCTGTAGAGGATGCGTATAAACGTTTGCTCAAACCAGCTATCGAAACGGAATATGCAGCCGCAGCCAAGCTCAAAGCCGATGAAGAAGCGATACGCGTGTTTGCTGACAACGCGCGCGAGTTGCTTCTGGCTGCTCCACTCGGGCAGAAGCGCGTATTGGCCATCGACCCTGGTTTTCGCACAGGTTGCAAGGTTGTGTGCTTGAGCGCACAAGGCGATTTGCTTCACCATAGTGTAATCTATCCCGTGCCACCCAAAAACGATATTGCAGGCGCAACGAAAGAGCTGAAAATGCTGCTTTCTAAATTTGCGATTGAGGCAATAGCTATTGGTAACGGCACAGCATCTCGCGAGACAGAAACGTTTGTCAGCCGCATGCTCGATGGTTTGGGCATAGATGACGTGGACGTATTCGTTGTGAGCGAGAGTGGGGCTTCCGTGTATTCAGCAGGAGCAGTGGCACGAGAGGAGTTTCCTAACGAGGATATAACCGTAAGAGGTGCTGTAAGTATCGGAAGAAGATTGATGGACCCACTTGCTGAACTCGTGAAAATCGACCCCAAATCCATTGGAGTAGGTCAATATCAGCACGATGTGGATCAAACGAAATTGAAGAATGCACTCACTATGACCGTAGAATCGGTAGTAAACAAAGTGGGAGTAGATGTCAATACAGCCTCTAAGCATCTCTTGACGTATATCTCAGGTATCGGTCCTGCATTAGCGCAAAATATTGTGAGTTATCGAACGGCCAATGGCCCGTTTGAGAGCCGAAAAGCCTTACTCAAAGTGCCTAAATTAGGCGCAAAAACATTTGAGCAGGCGGCCGGATTCTTGCGCGTAAGCGGCAGCAATAATCCGCTTGACAACACAGCAGTTCACCCCGAGCGGTATGCTCTTGTAGAGCAAATGGCGAAGGAAACAGGCTGTTCGGTAAGCGAACTGATTCAGCAGGAAGAAAAGCGTAAAGGTATTGATATTCAGCGATATATAAGTGCAGAAGCTGGTCTTCCCACCTTGCAGGATATTCTCAAGGAACTCGATAAGCCAAGTCGTGATCCTCGCGGAAAAGCCCAGATGTTTCGTTTCTCCGAAGAGGTACACGAGATTGAGGATTTGCGAGAAGGCATGCAGTTGCCGGGTATTGTAACCAATATTACCGCTTTTGGTGCTTTCGTAGATTTGGGCGTTCATCAAGATGGATTGATTCATATATCTAAGATGAAAGGCAAGAAGCTCCATCTCGGCCAACAGCTGCAAGTGACCGTCACAGAAGTGGATCTCCGCAGGCGTCGTATCAGTCTCACGCTTTAGATGTTTTGATATCCTTTTAAAATAAATAGAAATAGCAATTGGGAGATTTTGGTCTCCGTAATTGTTCAAACAAATATTCAGATGGTAATACAACGATTTTTTGTCAATCCATTTCAAGAAGCTTGCTATGTAGTCAGTCAGGCTCAAGGAATGAAAGCTGGCGAATGCCTTCTTATTGACTGTGGCGCTTATTATTCGGAAGAGGAAGCGGCCATCAGCAAATATATCGAAACCAATGGCCTTCGTCCGATTGCACATCTTCTGACGCACGCCCATCTTGACCATCTGTTTGGCGCACGATTTGTTTTCGAAACGTGGGGACTTCGTCCGATAGTTGATGATGCCGATGAGTCGCTTTTTTCAAACGTGGAGCAGCAAGCGCAAATGTTTGGACTCCCTCTCATGCGCGAACCGCTATGCGAACACCTTACAATGGTAGCACTACCGCCCTTCGTAAAGGTAATCCACACCCCCGGACATACGCAAGGAAGCGTGTGCTATCTACTTAGTGATGCCGAAGAAGGTGCGGAGGTACTCTTCTCAGGAGACACGCTCTTCCAATCGGGCGTAGGACGAACGGACTTGCCTGGGGGCAATTATGGGCAACTCATGCAATCGCTCAGCCGCTTAATGACCCTCCATCCGCGCACCAAAGTGCTACCTGGCCATGGCGGTCAGACTACCATCGAACAAGAAAAAGACGACAACCCCTATCTTTAATCTATCACGCTATTCTCGCTACACCTCTTGTTTTGAGAATTGGATTAGCTAAAGGTGGGTTCTAATAATTCCCATATTCGAAAAGATAATGATTAATTGTGGGTAAACGTATTAAAGCGAATTTGCGAACCCACCTAAAGCTAATACGTGTTCAGAATCAAGCATCGCGCATAAGCATGCTAAATACGATATTGAATGATTAAAATATACGATTTTTTTCAACGCAATAAATGGCTCCTATGGACTATTTTGCTCATCACCCTTGGGTTGGGCATTGGCTTTGGATTACAATGTAGGCTTGAAGAAGACATCTTTAAGCTCCTCCCTCAATCCAATGATTCGGCTTCGAGCATTGTGTTCACTAATATACGATTCAAAGATAAGGTGATGCTGCAAGCCGTAAGGACAGATGGCGTAAGTGCGGATTCGGTTGACAACGAGACTCTGGCATTGGCCATGGATTATTTCGTAGAAAATGTATTGGAGAGAGACAGCAATACGCACTATCTGCAAGATGCACTCTATCAGATTGATCCCATGCTGATGCTTGATGCCGGTATGTATCTCATGGAGCATGGTCCTGCCTATATGGATTTCGCTGATGAGGAGATGGATTCGCTCGTTACTGAAGCCCATATCCGGCAGCAGATTCAGTTATATGAGCAGATTTTGGAAACAGAAACAGGACAATACCTATTTGACGTCATTGCGTATGATCCATGCGGCATCTCGATGAAAAACCTCAATTTGGACATGCTCACCAATGTCAATTCAAGCGAGAGCAATTTCCAATACAACCACCTCTTTGCCGGTAAAGGTCAGGCATGCATTGGTTTCTTTACTCCAAATTTCGGAGTCAACGACTCTAAAACGGCGTCAAAGCTGATTCGCTACTTTGAAGACGTGCAAGAAACCATGCAAACAACTTTTCCTGGAGTAGAAATACTATATCATGGTACAGTAGTACAAGCAGCATACAATAGTATTCAGATTCGTAAGGATATCGTTAAGACGTTGGGTATTGCATTAGTGGTTATATTTCTCTTGCTGGCCATCTGCCTCAAGCGCCCACGCTATTTGTTTCTTCTGCTTTTCCCTATTGCGTATGGTGCGTTCATCTCCTTGGCGGGAATCTACCTCATCCGCGGTTGGATGTCACTAATGGCTTTTGGTTTGGGCGTAATCGTGCTGGGCGTGGCGCTATCCTATTGCCTACACGTAATGGTACATTATATTTACACGGCAGACGTCAAACGTACGATTCTCGAACAGAGCAAACCCGTCTTCCTCGGAGCACTCACTACCATAGGCGCGTTTGCCGGATTACTGCTCACCAAATCGTCGCTTCTGCAAGACTTCGGCGCCTTCGCGCTACTCACGATTGTAGGCACTACCATCATCAGTCTGCTGGTAATGCCGCATTTTTTCCCAAAGAAAAATACCCCCAATAAGAACGCGTTTGCGCTACTCGAGAGAATCAATAGTTATCAGATTGACCGCAATAATTTCATCTGCTTCATGGTGATTGTGTGGGTAGTGGTATGTATATGTTTTTCAGGACGTTATACGTTTGATAGCAACCTTCGCCACATTGGTTATATATCCGAATCCACAGAGAAATCGATGGAGATTTGGGATGCGAATCAAAACGGTGGTAAGACACAGCAATATTTCGCAGCCGTAGGTAGCAATCTCGATGATGCTTTAGAACAACTGCCTGCAATCGAGCATCTTACGGACAGTCTCTACCGCTCAGGGCTAATCACTAAACCTACTAAAATGAGCGCCATCATGCCGTCTATCAGCATGCAAGAAGCGCGTATTGACCATTGGCAACACTATTTCACGCCTGAGAAACAAAAAGAGGTGTGGCGCAATGTCACAAACGCTTGCTTGAAAGAAGGAATCGAGCCGGCAATGTTTGAGCCGTTTAAAGAAGCGATGGCTAATCCTGCTCATCCTGATTTGGTGGCAGAAGCAGGCATTCTACCTGATGAACTGCTCAATTATCTGACCGAACAAGTAGATGACCGCGTGCTGGTTTTTTTCTCTCTTAAAGCCGATGCTGATAAAATGACGGACATAACTGCCAATGATTTAAGTCTTGTATTAGATCCGTATTACTATAGCACTAATCTCGTTGAAATCGTAAGAAAAGACTTCAATAAGATTATGCTGATTAGCTCTGTATTTGTGCTTTTGCTGCTGCTTATCACCTACCGCAATGTGTGGATTGCGCTCATCGCTTTCCTGCCCATGTGCTTATCGTGGTACACCGTTTTAGGGGCAATGGCCTTGTTTCATCAGCCGTTTAATCTCATCAATATCGTGGTTTCATCGTTTATCTTCGGTATTGGCGTAGATTACTCGATTTTCATTATGGATGGTCTGCTCCGCGGTCGACAGAGCAAAACGATGGTCTATCATAAAACGGCCATCACGATTTCGGCTTTTATCCTCATAATGTGTATGTTCTCGCTGCTGTTTGCCGTGCATCCAGCTATTCACTCCATCGGTTTCGCATCTGTTGCAGGCATGATCACCACCCTATTGCTCTCATTCACCCTCCAACCGAGATGCTACCGAGCATATCTGAGAATCCACCAATACGGGCTCAAGGGCTTTATTAGACATTATATAATAAAATGTAATCCACGCAATAAATGAAAAAAAAATGTATTCTTGCAGCTTTCATGCTGCTCACCTCAAGCTTGTTTGCTGCTGGTATTCAAGATAAGATACTCTCGCTTCACAAACAGGGAGAAACTATGACGACCACCTTTATCGAGGTAAAAGTGATGCCCAAGATGAAGAAAGAGATGAAGAAAGAAGGCACGCTTGTGTTTACTGCTCCTGACAATCTCCGTCTTGATTACACGACACCCGCAGGAGATTATACCCTGATTACGGCAACCGATTTTGAGACGCTTCGCAACGGTAAAGTGCAAAAATTGCCAATAAAGAATCCGCAAAACCGCTGGACAATCTTGCGCTCTACTCTGCTGCTCGCGTTCTCCGGAAAGGTGGAAGAAATGGCCGCTCTTAACCACGCAACTGCCGAATACAAAGAGGAAATAGGCGAATACGTTTGCACCCTCACATCAAGCGACAAGCAGCCGCAAGGCATAGCCCAATTGGTAGTGGCATACAACAAAAAGACCGGCCAACTGCAACGACTTACCGTAATGGAAGCCAACGGCAATTACACGACATACAGTGTGAAATAATGACTCTGAACGAAGGCCAACATTCCGCGAAAAACAAACACAACAATATATTAGTATGAAAAACATCCTTTTTTGTACCATGGCAGCTGCAGTAATGGCAGCCTGCAGTAGCACTCCTACCCTCATGGAGTACACGCAAAAGGGCGAACCCATCAGCCCTATTTACATTACAGGTGACACCACTCATCTGATCCTCACCGATTACGTTCCGATGACCAGCGATTGGAGCAAGATGGAGATTTCAGATGCCTACATGTTTGGGCCGGTATCCGATGGCGAATTGAGCATTATCCGAAAAAACAACGCCCTCGGTTACCTGAATCTCACCAACGGCAAGACCACTGTATCCATACCTATTCTTCCGCAAAAAGCGTTTGCCACCGGTCTCACGACTTTGAAGGCAGGCGACGACTTCGTTTCGTTCTGTTTGCCAATAGGCAAAGAGCTGCAGTTTGAAGCGTTTATCCAAAACGTGATGCTCCCGAAAGAGGCGTTCTCATTTGATGAAACGACCATGTCTTATACGCTCCAGATTCGCAAGCAGGACCTGCCATTCAGCTTAGAGGGCCGCACCTATCTGCGTATCTTTGCAGCTGCAGAAGACTGCTTCTTCAACGATGCTCTCATCCCGCTTGAGAACGGCCGACCTATTACGGATGCAGCTCAGCTCAATCGACATGACCCACAAGCGCAAGTGCTCTATTCGCTGATGGTGGATCGCTTCATGAATGGCGATACGCTCAACGATGCCCCCCTTAATCGCAGCGATGTAGATCCTAGAGTAGATTACATGGGCGGCGACTTCAAAGGTATCACGCAGAAGATTCAGGATGGATTCTTTGACTCCCTCGGCATCACCACCATTTGGATTTCACCTATCACGCAGAACCCCACAACGCCTTGGGGACATTGGCTCAATCCCGATACCAAATTCTCCGGTTACCATGGTTATTGGCCCATCTTCAACACGCAGATTGACAATCGCTTTGGCGACGATGCTTCGCTTCGAGAAATGCTCTCTACCGCTCATGCACATAACATGAATGTAATCCTCGATTATGTAGCTAACCACATGCATATCGAGAGTCCTACCCTGCAAGAGCATCCGGATTGGATTACCGACTCTATCCTCCCCGATGGCCGTAGGAATTTCGAACTCTGGGATGAAGCCCGCCTCACGACCTGGTTCGACGTACATATCCCCACCCTCGACCTCGAGCGCAATGAGGTGTGCGACGCCATGACTGATACCGCCCTCTATTGGGTCAACAACTACGATTTCGACGGCTACCGCCATGATGCTTGCAAACATATCCCGCTCAACTATTGGCGCATGTTCACCCACAAGATGAAGAGCCAGCATCCCGACCGTTCGCTTTGGATGATTGGCGAGACTTACGGCAATCCAGAGCTTATCTCTTCTTACGTTAAAACGGGTATGCTCAATGCCCAGTTTGATTTCAATGTATATCACACAGCTATCGACGTGTTCGGCAAACCAGATCACTCGATGAAGGAGATTGCCAAGGTGATTATGGAAGGCCAACGCATCTACGGCTGTCACCACACAATGGGTAATATCTCCGGCAACCACGACAAGACGCGCTTCATCTCCCTCGCAGGTGGTGCAGTACGTTGGGATGAAAATGACAAAGCAGCAGGTTGGACGCGCCAAATCAACGTAACCGCTGATGGCGATCCCGAGCGCGAAGCCCTCGCTTTCAAGAAAGCACTCCTGCTCGAAGTACTCAACCTCACCATCCCCGGTGTTCCGTGCATCTATCAAGGCGATGAATACGGTCAATGTGGTGCCAACGACCCAGACAACCGCCGCATGATGCGCTTTAGCGGACTTACTGACAACGAGTTGCGTATGCGCAATGAAGTGAACGCTCTCATCCGTTTTCGCCGTCAGTCGATGCCTCTCCTCTATGGCGATTACGTAGAGCGTTTCTGCAACGACAGCGTGCTCCTCTTTACTCGCACCTACATGGGCGAGACCGTAGTGGTTGGCATCAACAACAGCGACAAGGAATGGGTATCAGACTGCGGCAATATCACCATCCCGGCCAACAGCTTTATCCTCCGAAACAAAACTCCTAATTGCGCTTCTGACTGCAAGAAATAATTATGAAGAAATTACTAATTATCAGCTTATTAGCTGCCATTTTTATGAGTTGTGCCAAGCAACCTGAAGCCGCGCAACCCACAGTTGAATACCCCGTTCGAGGAGCCGACTTCGGTTGGCTCTCCGAAATGGAGCACGATAGCGTGCCGTTTTATGATTCAGAAAAACGCCCCACAGACTGCATCCGTCTGTATCAAGATGCTGGCATGAATGCCGTTCGCCTTCGCGTATGGGTGAACCACTCCACCGGTTGGAGTAACCTTCCCGACGTATTAGCAATGGCTAAACGCGTGCAGCAAGCTGGTTTGCCTCTGATGATTGACCTCCACTACTCCGATTTCTTTGCTGACCCTGCCAAACAGAATATCCCCGAAGCATGGCAGCAGCTGAACCACGAGCAACTCTGCGAAGCGGTAGCCAACCATACCCGCGAGGTTCTTCGTGCGCTTCAAGAGGAGGGAGTCTATCCCGTATGGATTCAGATTGGCAATGAGACAACTTATGGCACACTATGGCCAGATGGACAACTATCCAAAGAAGACGTAGATCGCGAAGCCTACCTCCCCAAAGAGCGTATCACTCGCGATATCCGTCTGGATTGGCGCGCCTACGCTGAGCTCAGTAATGCCGGCTATGATGCCGCTAAAGAAATTATGCCCGAAATCATCTGCATCGTACATGTAGATAACGCCTTCATCCCCCGCGTAAATTGGTTCAACCGCTTCCGCGCAGAGGGTGGTAAATGGGATATGATTGGCCTCTCGCATTATCCTTTCACCCAAGATACCCTCAGCTGGAAAGCCATGAACGATCGCTGCAAAGCCAACGTAGTTGCCCTGTATGAAGAGTTCCAAACACCGGTAATGATGGTGGAGATCGGTGTAAAAACGGAAGAAATGCCTTCCGAAGCAGCCGACTGCATGCGCGATTATATGACGCAGATGGACGGTGTAGAGGGCTATACTGGCGTATTCTATTGGGAACCTGAAGTGTATGGAGGATGGCGCCCTGCAGAGTATATCCCTCTCGGATGGGGATCCTACAACATGGGCTGCATGACCCCTGAAGGTCAGCTTAGTGAAGCAGCACATATCCTTTATGGTAGCAAATAATTTCCTCCAAAAAAACAACTGACTGATATGAAAAAATTTGTCATATACCTTTTGATTCTCTTTCCAATCACGATGATAGCAGAAGATCAACTCCTTACGAAATGGCAGTTCGTAAAATCCGAATCGTTTGAGATGCCAGTTTCTGGATGGCAGGAAGTAGAAGTGCCTCATGATTGGGCAATCTATGGTCCGTTTGAAAAAAAGAATGACCTGCAAGTTGTGCAAGTTGTACAGAATGGCGAAACAGAAGCCACTGAAAAAACGGGGCGATCAGGTGGTCTGCCTTGGATGGGTTATGCTTGGTATAAAACCACCATCGATATCCCTGCCACCCCGCGCGAGCATTATTCCCTGCTCTTTGATGGCGCGATGAGCAATGCGGTGGTATATATCGACGGCAAGGAAGTGGGAGGTTGGCCGTATGGTTATAACAGCTTCCATTTCAACGTAACCGATTATCTCACTCCCGGCACACACGAACTGCTCGTAAGCCTCCACAACAAACCCTCATCATCGCGTTGGTATCCGGGTGCAGGATTATATAGAAATGTGCATTTGATTGCATCTGACAAAGTACATGTGCCAGTATGGGGCATACATATCCTCACGCCGCATATCACAACAGAAGAGGCTACAGTAAGAATCTTCACTACCGTAGAAGGTGCAGGCAACGAGCCAGTTAGGATTCGCACGCGCATATACAATAAAAAGGGGCAGATTGTAAGCGAAGCCGCTACCGAATCGGCGCTATCCCACAGCGGGGAGATCAAGCAGGAGCTCAACGTGCAACACCCTGCCCTCTGGTCACCCGAACATCCTAACCTCTACACGGCTGAAGTGACCATTAATGAGGGCGAACCCTATAAGCAGACCTTCGGCATTCGCAAGATAGAATACGATCCTCGCCGCGGATTTCTCCTCAACGACTCTATCCGTAAGTTTAAGGGCGTGTGCCTCCACCACGACCTCGGTGCACTTGGAACGGCCGTACATAAAGGCGCTATTCGCCATCAGATTCGCCTGCTCAAAGACATGGGTTGCGATGCAATCCGCACCTCACACAATATGCCCGCTCCTGAACTCGTTGACCTCTGCGACGAAATGGGTATGATGGTCATGGTGGAGTCGTTTGATATCTGGGATTTGCAGAAAACGAAAAACGACTATCATGTGCTGTTCAACGAATGGGCCGAGCGCGACTTGGAGAACATGGTGCGTCATTACCGCAACAACGCCTCCGTAGTGATGTGGTCGATTGGTAATGAGGTTTGGAATCAGACGAAGGAAGATGGTTGGATGACCGTTAAATGGTTGCAGGCTATCTGCCACCGCTTAGATGTGACCCGTCCGGTAACCTGCGGCTCTGACCAATTATGGTGCATTCTTGATAACGGCTTCTCTGCCGCCTTGGATATCCCCGGTTTCAACTACCGAACCCACCGCTATGAGGAGGCACATCAGAAACTGCCCGGCAAACTCATCCTCGGAAGCGAGACAGCAAGCACCGTTTCTACCCGCGGCAACTATACTTTCCCCGTGCGCATCCAGCCCGATGCCCTCTATCCGAATCAGCAATGCTCGGGATATGACGTGGAATACTGCTCATGGTCGGGTCTTCCCGATCAGGATTTTGCGCTCCAAGACGACTACGATTGGACGATTGGGCAGTTCGTTTGGACGGGCATCGATTACCTGGGCGAGCCCTCGCCTTACGACACGGATGCATGGCCGAGCCATAGTTCCTACTTCGGTATCATCGACCTCGCCTACCTGCCCAAGGACCGCTTCTATCTTTACCGCTCGCAATGGAACACCGAGTCGCCTACCGCACACGTTCTTCCGCATTGGACTTGGCCGGGCAGAGAGGGAGAAATAACGCCTGTGTTTGCTTACACATCCTACCCTGAAGCCGAATTGATTATCAATGGTAAGTCGTATGGTAGAAAGCGCTTTGCAACGCGCGAGGAAGCTGCTTCGGCTGAAACGGTGCCTCTCGCAGCGTTCGAACTCAAATCATGGGGGTCGCCCGCACGCCCCGACCTGCTGCCCAGATACCGACTCATGTGGCTCAATGCCGTGTATCAGCCCGGTGAGATGAAGGTGCTTTTCTATGCCAATATCGGAGATAAAGAGCCCGTTTGCGTGCAGTCGAGAAAAACGGCAGGACGCGCTTCCAAACTGAAAATCGAGCAAGCAAACCACCCGCAAGACGCTGCTTTGGAAGGGCTGTATTACTTCACCGTAAGCGCTACTGACCGTAGCGGCAACCTATGCCCCAACGCGCAAAACGAAGTGCTGCTCACCATCAAAGGCGATGCCGAAATAGTAGGTGTTGCCAATGGCGATGCCACCTCGCTGGCCGACCTCAAAGGTAACTGCATCCCGCTCTTCAACGGCATGGCTACAGTGATTGTTTCGTCCAATAATGGACAGTTTGAACTCGCAGCTCAAGCCAAAGGCGTGAGCAAGGCAAGATTGCTTGTTGCCCCCAAAAAGTAATTTATTAATAATGGTGGGTTCTAAAAATTCCCACTTAAGAAAAACTATTCATTATTGTGGGTAAACAGCTAATTTGCGAACCCACCTAATAAATTAATACCAATATGAAAAAATTAAGTATTATCAGCATTGTCATCTGCGTGATTGTCCTTGTGGGCGTTGCGCTATTGGGTGTCTGCCACTCTAAACAGCCGGCAGCAGCCGTAACGCGCCATCCGGCGTTTGCTTATTACGGCACTATCTACGAACTCAACACACGTCAGTTTACCCCCGAAGGCACGTTCCGTGCAGCGGAGGCACATCTTCCCGAACTCAAAGAATTAGGCGTAGAAATCATTTGGTTCATGCCTATTCAAGAGATTGGTGTAGTAGGCAGAAAGGGCACCCTCGGCAGTTATTATGCCATCAAAGATTACTGCTCTTTCAATCATGAGTTTGGTACGCGAGAGGACTTCGTTTCGTTTGTCAATCACGCTCACGAGCTCGGCATGAAAGTGATTCTTGATTGGGTAGCTAACCATACCGCACCAGACAACGAGTGGACCAAACGTGATGGATGGCATTATCGCGACAGCCTTGGCAATCTCATGGTGCAGTACGATTGGACTGATATAGCCAAACTCAATTATGAAAATGAAGACATGCGTAAGGAGATGCTCAAGGCGATGCATTTCTGGATGGATGAAATAGGAGTGGATGGCTTCCGATGCGATGTAGCGGGAGAAGTACCCACCGATTTCTGGGAGATGGCCATGTCAGACCTTCGCCTCACACATCCCGATATGTTTACCCTCGCTGAGAACAACGACAAAGCGCAAGAGCTTACCGCTTCAGCATTCAATATGTATTACGGCTGGGACTTGCAAAACACAATGCGCAAGTTGGCAAAGGGAGAGATTAACGTTGACGATCTTTGGTCGTTCTTCGAGCAGCAAGATACGCTCATCCGCAAGGAGGCTATCCGCATGAACTTCACCAGCAACCACGATGAAAACTCCTGGAACGGCACCGAGTTTGAGTGGTTTGGCGAAGAAGGCGCTGCCACCTATGCCGCCTTCACCTACGTTATCCCCGGCATGCCGCTCATCTATACTGGTCAAGAGTTTGGCAACCACAAGCGCCTTGAATTCTTTGAGAAAGATGGATTCGAACGCAAGCACGCAGAGCAGTTTGAGATGTATAAGAACCTCAATGCGATGCGCAGAGACAACCCTGCTCTCTGGAGTCCTGAATTGGGCGCACCTATGACGCGCATTGCCAACGATAACCCCGCTATCTTCAGTTGTGCTCGTGTGCTCGACGACAACGTGGTATTGGGCATATTCAATTTCTCGTCTGAACCGCAAGCTGTGACGCTTCAAACTGCAGGATTGGAAGGTGACTACACCTGCATCTGCGGCATGCCTGTGATGGTAGGTACGGAAGACCACATTACGCTCCGTCCGTTTGAGTGGCTCATATATACCAAATAAAGGGTGAAAGCTACTTCTGTGATTGCATCGCTTCTCTCGTTGCGCGATGATGCGCAGCGAGAGGTGTTGATGCGTTTTTTTAAAACGGGCAAAGGGCAGTATGGCGAGGGCGATCAGTTCCTCGGCATACGAGTGCCCGATACGCGAATCATAGCTAAGGCAAGCGTAGAGATGCCACTCGATGCCATCCCTACCCTACTCACTTCTGAATGGCATGAGGTGCGTCTCTGCGGGTTCCTTATCCTCACGTATCAGATGGAGAAACAGTGCAAAAAGCGCATAGCGGCTACCCCCGAAGCTATCGCTCAGCGCGATCGGATAGTGCAGTTGTATCTCGAATATGCAGATTATGCCAACAATTGGGATTTGGTGGACCTTAGTGCGCCTAAGATTATCGGCCCGTGGCTCCTACTCCCGAGCGGTATTCCTGATAAGCTGGCAGTGATGGATGCGCTTGCCAATAGTACTGTCTTATGGCGGCAACGCATAGCAATGGTTAGCACCTGGAAAACCACCCAACAAGGGCATCCAGAATTGGCAATGCGCTATGCCGAACGCTTGGTTAACCATCCACACGACCTTATGCACAAAGCAGTAGGATGGATGCTCCGTGAGGTGCAAAAACGCGGATACAATGCGCTGTTTGAAGCATTCCTCGAACGCCATGCAGCCACCATGCCCCGCACTGCGCTCCGATATGCCATCGAACAACTCTCGCCTACCCAACGCTCTTTTTGGCTCAATAAGACATAGAACAACTCTCGCCTACCCAACGCTCTTTTTGGCTCAATAAGACATAGAGCAACTCTCGCCTACCCAACGCTTTTTTTGGCTCAATAAGACATAGAGCAAGCACAAAAAAAAGCATGCAACTAAGCTATTAAGCAACAGTTGCATGCTATATTTTTTATGAATGACGCCACTCAGCTATTCCGCCATATAACTTTGCAAAAATTCCGCTGAGCCATGTAGCGCTTCATTTAGAGGTTGGGGTTCTCAGTAGCCCAATCAGCTACAGCGGGGATGATACCGAGGCTGATAATCTCATCGCGCATAGCCTGGAGATGCTCATACGAAGCCTGCAGACCAGCCATTTCTTCAGCCGTGCCTTCAGGAGCGGTGAAATGAACGCCTGTTTCGTCAATAACGGTAGGCATAGCCATCATCACGTTCTTATAACCGCACTTGTCGCAGTTAACATAGCAACCAGCAGGCAAGGTAAACGGTTCGCCACCCATAGCGCCTTCAATCATCTTAACTGCCTGATATGCAGGGCTCTGGAACGAGCTTCTGCCACGGAGTTTAATGATATTGCTACCACCCTGCGTAGTAATCTTACGAATCTCAGCAAGGCGCTCTGCTGTCATACCGAGTTCTGCGAGGGTCTTTCCATCCACGGTTACCTTAGAAGCAAAAACAGCCATCTGCTCGCCATGACCGCCATAGGTATGAGCACCCAAAACCTTATCTTGCTGTACGCCGAACTCAGCAGCAAGAGCTTCCTGCAAGCGAGTAGAGTCAAGAGCAGCAAGTGAAGTGAGCTGGTTGGGCTTCAAACCAGAGTGAATAAGAGCGGTAAGAGCGGTAACGTCTGCGGGGTTGAAGATAACTACCACGTGCTTTACGTCAGGGCAGTATTTCTTGATATTGTCGCCAAACTCTGCAGCAATCTTGCAGTTGCCTACGAGCAAATCCTCGCGAGTCATACCATCTTTACGAGGAGCACCACCAGAAGAGATGATATATTTGGCACCGGTAAAAGCAACCTCAGGGTCAACCGTGTAAGAGAGATTTGCACCAGGGAATGCGCAATGGCACATTTCTTCATATACACCATGAACGCCCGGTTCGAAGATGTCATACAAGCAAATGTTCGGAGTAAGACCAAGCATGAGTGCTGATTGAACCATGTTGCTGCCGATCATACCGCCGGCACCAACGATAACGAGTTTTTCGTCAGTTAAAAATTTCATAACAATACCTATTTATAAATTTTAAAGTTAATTGATTGGCTTATTGGGTAAAAATTTTTCACGCAGCAAAATTACTACTTTTTTACGGATTGACCAAATATATTTGAAAATAAACGATTTATTTCGTGTTTTTGCAAAGAGAACTAAGCAAAATTTGCCATAAATTGCTCATTTTTAGGAATTTGCTCCTATTCGAACGCACTCCGGCAGATAGAAATAATATCTTGGCATGCAAGCATATCACGCTCCGTAACCCTCACTGCACTCTCCGGAAATCGCGTGCCAAACCACCTTTGGCGGTCTCACGATAGAGCGAAGGCAAATCATGGCCGGTTTTGCGCATCACCTCCACTACGGTATCGAAACTTACTCGATGGACACCATCGGAGAACGAAGCATATACATTGCAGTCGAGCGCTCTGGCAGCCGCATATGCGTTGCGCTCGATGCAAGGAATCTGCACCAATCCGCACACAGGATCGCAAGTCATGCCTAAATGATGCTCCAATCCCATCTCAGCAGCATACTCAATCTGAGCGGGACTGCAACCAAACAACTGAATAGCTGCAGCCGAAGCCATCGCGCAAGCCACTCCCACTTCGCCCTGGCAACCCACCTCTGCACCACTGATGGAGGCGTTTTCCTTCACGATATTACCTATCAGTCCGGCTGTTGCTATTGCCCGAAGAATACGAGCTTCAGAGAAGCCTTTGCTTTTCCATAGATGGTAGAGTACAGCAGGTAAGACGCCAGAAGAACCACAAGTGGGCGCCGTAACAATCCTGCCTCCTGAAGCGTTCTCCTCGCTCACGGCCAACGCGTATGCAAACACAAGGCCTTTGCTGCGGAGCGTAGGCATGAAGCCTTCGGCTTTCACGTGATACGATGGTGCTTTTCTCCGCAGATTAAGCGGTCCGGGGAGAACGCCTTCATGGTCGATACCCCGCTCTACCGCATCGCGCATCACGCACCATACCTCATGCAGATAGTCCCATATCTCAGGACCTTCACATTGCTCCACGTATTCCCAATAATTCTTACCGGTACGCTCGCAATACGCCAAGATATCGGTCAGATGCGTCAATCCATACACATCGGGCAGTTGCTCTGCCTCCTTTCCTTCTTCGGCAAGTGCCCCACCACCCACTGAATAGACGGTCCAATCTTCAAGCTCATTGCCCGAAACATCGAATCCGCGAAAACGCATGCCATTCGGATGGAAAGGTAGAGTCACTTCCGGTTTCCAAATAATCTGAGCATCGGGCAGCACTTGAAGAATAGCCCAATCGGTCATGTGGCCTTTACCCGTAGCAGCCAAGCTACCATACAGCGTCACCTCGGTGCGAGCGAGCTGATCGCGATGACGAGAAACAAACATCTCAGCTGCCTTACGAGGACCCATCGTATGGCTGCTACTCGGTCCGTAACCGATGCGAAAAATCTCTTTGATACTTTTCATACTGCAAAATTACTGCTTTTTTGCCAAATAACAAAATAATATTTGCAAATATCAAAAATTTTATGTACTTTTGCAAACAAAAAACCCTATGAAATACAATTATTGTGGAAAAAGCGGCCTTCAATTGCCGCAGGTGTCACTCGGAATGTGGCACAATTTTGGTTCGGTTGATTCGTTTGAAAACGCGCGAGAGATGCTCCTTACGGCTTTTGAAAACGGCATCACGCATTTCGATTTGGCCAATAACTATGGTCCGGAACCGGGTAGTGCAGAGCGCACGCTCGGCAGGGTGCTCCGAGAAGATTTGATGGCGCATCGTGATGAACTCGTTATCTCTTCCAAGGCGGGCTATGAGATGTGGAATGGGCCGTATGGCAATGGCGGCAGCCGCAAATATCTGATGGCCAGCATCAATCAAAGTCTGAAACGTACTGGGCTCGAATACTTCGATATTTTTTACAGCCATCGCTATGATCCGAATACGCCGATAGAGGAAACGATGCAAGCGCTTGTAGATATTGTAAAGAGCGGAAAAGCGCTATACGTAGGTATCAGCAACTACCCTGCCGACAAGCAGCAGGCATGCTATGATTACTTGCGCGCTCACGATGTACCCTGCCTCATCAGCCAATATAAGGCGAATATGCTGTTTCGAGACACGCTGCTTGCTCAGAAACCCATAGCGGAGCAAAACGGCTCGGGCTTCATCACGTTCTGTCCGCTCGCGCAAGGCCTGCTTACCGACCGCTATTTCAACGGCATACCTACCGGTAGTAGAGCTACCCGAGGCATCTTCCTCAAGGAATCGCAGATCACAGAAAACTACCTCAAGCAGGTGCATGCGCTCAATGAGATAGCTGCTGGCAGAGGGCAGTCGTTGGCACAGATGGCGCTCGCATGGTTGCTACATTTAGGGGTTACGAGCGTGCTGATTGGCGCCTCCAGCACACAACAACTCCTCAATAATATCGGCGCGATTGACAACACGGATTTCTCCCCCGAAGAGCTCTCAAACATCGACCAAATCCTGCAAAATTAAGGATAATAGCACCTTGTCTCAAAGTGGACAAAGTAAATCTTTCAGATTTCTGCAGATAATATCAGCAGCCAACAAACAATACGCCGGAGCTATGCTCCGGATAGGCGCAGCAGCGGCATTAGCCGCTGCTGTTGCATATTGGTGTGCTTGAGTTGCTCGTGATGCTTACATTTTTTTGGAAACCGGCAAACCAAACCATTAGTTATTACGCGCTCTGCGTTCGGCAAAGAACGCCTCATACAGCTGCATCTGCTTCTCGTTGGGCACACCGCCCACGCTAAAACCGTTGCGAATATAGAGCACTTTGGGGTCATCAAATCGATACTCCGGCCAATAGGGCAAGCTCTCCGAAGCTTCCAAACCATTCGGATTCTGATACTTCGTAAAGTTTATCCAATAGGCGATCATGGCGTCGCGAATAGGTTGCTCTTCGGGTAAAATACGTTTTTCGCCAAAATCCCAGCCATAAGCAAAAGGCATCTCAGCCACATGACTCGCGCCACCGCGGGGGCTGTCAAAACAGGTATTGGGGCTGCAATGGTCGAAGTAATACATATAGCATTTGCCCTTTCCATAACGCGTCTGCTGATTTGCCCAAGCGTAGGTCGGCCAAGCAAACGAGCCATCGCGGAAGATGTCGGACAGCGAGTAATACGCTTCTTGCTCGTTGGTGGCCGGATACATCGCAAGAAAACGATCGCACCAATCGGTATAGACGGAGCATACAAGCGCTTCGTAGTCAGCTACGGGCATAGGCTGAACAAACATACTGCCCTCATCGGAGTTGGTGCCCATGAGCACGTTTACATCGTTGAATCGACCGGCTTCGTACTCTTTGTAGGCATCGCCCATAATATACTTGCCATCGGCCACCGGCCAAAAGCCCTCCCACTTGGTGAGCTGCTGAATAGCCTGCCAATCCGCTTCACGCATCTCTTTGAGGTTAGCGCAACCGAGTTGCTCTTGCATCTTCAGCCCATCCTCTTCGGCGCTTCGTGCGTCTTGAATAGCCGTGTTGCCGTTTCGCTTATCCGATACCGGCCACATCGAACCGCCACTCTCGCTGATAGCTCCTCGGAAGAGGCCCTTACACTCAGGCGAAGCGGAGAGGATATGCACGCTGATACCACCTGCTGACTCACCCGCGATGGTGATTTTTTCCGGGTCGCCACCGAAAGCGGCAATGTTATCGTGAATCCAGCGGAGGGCACACACCTGATCCATGATGCCATAGTTGCCAGACATACCATAATCCGACTCCTCACGAAGCTCTGGGTGGCTCATGAAACCAAACGCGCCCATGCGGTATTCGATGCTGCAATATACGATACCCTCTTTGATATAATTGGCTTGAACGCCACCGTAATATCCCGTAAGGAAGCCGCCACCATGGATATTCACGAACACCGGCAGTTTGTCGTTTTTAGAAGTCGCGGGCGTACCAATGCAGAGATACAAACAGTCTTCAGACATAGCCACCTCGCCTCCGTTTTGGTTGGGGTCAAACGGCTGAGGCGGACGATTCCCCCAGTGGTTGGCTTGATACACCGTATCCCAAGCGCTGTGCGGTACGGGAGCTTTCCAGCGCAAATCGCCAAGAGGTGCCTCGGCATAAGGAATATTCATATAGAGGGCATAACCATCTTCGAGCACACCGGCAATCTCGCCTTGCGCAATGGTTGTTTGCAGGATAGGACCTTTAGATTGATGGCAGGCAGTCAATATGACTACAGCCAATAGAAAGATAGCAATTTTTTTCATAAGGATAACGGGTTAAGTAGTTTCTAAACGCAGTTTCTTCGGAAGTTTCTTCCATACTTCTTGGTACGCATGTTCAATCAGTTCGCGAATGAGTTCATCGGGTACAGAGCCGTTGAGGTGAATCTGGTTCCAGTATTTTTTGTTCCAATGATAAGCTCCCTCGATGGCGGAGTACGTCCCTCGCAATTCGATAGCACGCTCCGGGTCACATTTGAGCACCACCATATCGGGTTGATCAAGCAGCAGGCAACCAAAGATTTTCCCATGCACGCGAAACGCCACGAGCGTATCATCAAACGGCATGTCTTCGGTAGTCATAGGCAGCGCCAAACAGATTTCGCGAAATTGTTCAATATGCATAATCAAGAATTTTGATGCAAAGGTACGAAGAATTTTTGGGATATGCAAATATTGTACATAAAATTTTGCAGATTGTACCCTTTGGGGAAAGAATAGCAAAATATTAAGAACAAAATTTTTCAAAATTATTCAAAATTATTTTTTCGTTGTCGAATAAAAGAGCTTGCTCGTTGTTTTATTTAAAAGAACAAAATTTCTCAAAATTTTACAAAATTACTCGTTAAAGAAAAAAATCTTGTTAATCTTGAATAATCTTGTTCATAATTTTAAAACTCGACTTGCATCCGTAGGAAACACCATGTTCGCTTGTTGTTTACACGTGTAGGTGTGTGCGATGGTAATGCGATGAGAGTGCGATGAGTGTGAGATGATAGACCCGGGAAGAGACTTTTGTTACCTCTAATCCTCCTCAACGGTTCCTCAATGCCTCCTCATCGTGGGGGGAGCAGAGGCCTTGGTTGCCCCGGGGCTTTTCTGAATTGCGCTGCAAAGTTACGATGCGAATTA